>NZ_JACSLR010000022.1:0-26532 GCF_018618255.1 Exiguobacterium sp. s56
TATCAAACGCCGTGGTTATGGCTACCGAAACCTCGAACGTTTCTTTTTGAGATTACGCTTCGAGCTTGGTCGTTAAAATAGCAACCACGTGTTATGGTGATGAGCCAATGATTATAGCGTGTGATAGTTGCGGAAACAAATCGAGGATTCTTCGTTCCATCGCGCTAGGTTTTAAACGGAAATGAATGAAAAAAAGAGCGTTGATGAATCATCAAGGAAGGGGCAAGCGTTCAAATGAGCCTGAAAAAACAACTACACAAGGCGATCCTCTCAAATGACCGAGCGACCGTTCAACGTCTAGTGAAGCCGCTCGCTCACGAAGTGGTGTTAGATACATTTCTTGAAGTTGCGTTTGATACGGATGATTTAGCGGTCTACGAAATCGTATGCGATCAGATTCAAGTTGAGCAGACTGCGGATTGGGAAGAGGCTGCGTCGCTTCTCATGAGCCAACCGTTCTGTCACCATCCTCATGCCTATGAACGGGCCTACGAACATGCGAAACGTGCTGTCGTGCTTGATTCTAGTCGCATAGATCTAAAGGAATACTTGCTCTTTTTCAATGCGATTCCCGACAAATTAATGACGGATGATGAAGCGAACGAATTAGCGACCGAGATTCTAAAGCTGCGGCCAACAAGTCAGGTCGCTAAGATGCATCTTCTGTAAAACGATGACTAGAGTCGTGCTGAATGATTATTCCAAGTGGAAACGTCCAATGATACAATGTGATGTAAGTCATCCCTAGAGGAGGCGACAACATGCGTTGGATGATTCGGCTTGGTTTGACCGCAGTGCTGACAGTAGGAACGGTCTTTATTGGACTTCGTCTCATCAGCTTGTTGATGGAATGGTGGTATGAGCCTCCGACCTCGGGGTTAAAGTTGCGACCGACACCGGCAGAATCTGAGTATTTGATGGAGTCGTCCGAAGGAAAGATGAGGATACCGAAAGAAGAAGAACAGTCTCGTCTGAAACTGGACTATTTGGATTATACGATTGATTCTGTGACTACCGTCATCGAACGAGGCGATGGCCTCTTCTATTGGGTGTTGATACTAGCCTGTGTATTGCTTAGCGTACTGATTTTTGCCGCTAACATTCGTTTTCAGCACCGCAAGCGAGCTGACGAAACAGCTTCGTTCACGACGCGGACGTTCTCGCGTCATTCAGTCCCGAGCTCGATGACGAGTGTCGAAGAACCGGCTTGGACCGGTGTGACGATTCGAGACGCGCTCATCACGTTCAATCAGGCGTTACCGCCGGCGAAGAAATGGTTGCCGACAGAAACGGTTTTAGAGTGGGCACGGCGCATCGAATTGACGGACATCGATTTCAAGCCATATTTGGAAGAGCGCTATGGAATGACAGATTCGGTGACACCGAAAGAAGTTGACCGCTTCCGCAGAAGGCTCGAGCAGTATCAAGACCGTCTAGCTCGTTGAGTAAACGTATAAACGATTCATCGTGTTCGATTGAACAACAAGATAGCAGTGAATATGGGAGGTGAAACTGGATGGAGCTACAAGTTGAGACGTTATTTAAAATGGATAGGCTTAGCATAATTGATGCCGATTTATCAGGTGGTGAAGTGATTGTTCTGGTGGATCAGGATGGCCAGGTCGTCTATTGGAATGAGCGAATGATACGACTGCCGTTTCATTTGAGTTCGCCATTCATCCGTCTACTTGATTCAGAAACGTTTCTCGTCGTCGATGTGACGCACGAAGGTACACCCGGCAACGCCTGGGTTATCGATGGGCGAGGGTCGATACTTCATTCGTTCCATGCGGGCAACGCCATCGGAGCTGTCGCCGTCAACGACACGGGGATTTGGATCGGCTATGCCGATGAAGGGGTGTTCGGGGAAGGGATATCCACCGAGGCACTCGTCTGTTTCTCGAGGACAGGGGAAGTGTTACAACGCTATCAGTCAGATTTTGTACGTCCGCCGACCATTGTCGACTGCGAATTGTTGCAAGCAAATCAAACCGGGGTATGGTTCTGTCCGTCGATTTGGTATGACTTGATTCATGTTGATTTAACCGGTCGACTCAACAAGTATAAGACGCCGAAGCGACTTCACGACAGTTCGGCGCTGACGATTCAAGGACAGGTCGGCTACTTCGTAAAAGACGGGTTGTTGTACAAGTGGCCGTTCGGTGCACGCAAACGCCCTGACGTTGTAGCTGAGTTTTCGGGAACTGCTAGAGGGTTAGGGGAGGGTGAACGGTTCCACTTCATTCAAATCGGTGATTATGAAGTGAGCGGCGTTCAGCTCGTTAACGAGTGATGACGCATATAGGTAGTCGTTGAATCGACTAAGAAGTTACAACTTACAACCGAATGATTTCTCGTGACGATGGACCTTGTCTATAGGTCCTTTTTTACGTTTTACAAACGTTTGGCGCAACAGAATCGTGATCATTATTGAATCAACTTGTCGGAATCAATTCCCTCTTTTTTGTAAATTCAGTATACTCATGTTATTGATGTTAGAAAGAAGGCGATGAGATGAGGCTTGATACGAATCTTTCAGGAATTTCGGTCGAAACGATTGAACAGGTAGAGTAACAAGTGGGGTCACGCTTCCCGGACGGCTTACGTGACGCATGGGGTCATGAGAACAAGTTCGAACTTGGGGATTGGTTCTTTTATCCGATCAAGGACGAGCGGTTTTTCAATAAGACATGGGATGACGTCATTCGAGCCAACGAATTGAAACAAGAGGAGTTACCGCATGGGTTCGTGACGCTTGCGACGAACGGATCCGGTGATGAGCTCGGTTTTTTGAAAGACGACCGGGAGACGATTTACGCCTGGTGGCACGAGATAAATGACCTCGAGGTGGCGGCGCATTCGTTTGAGGCGTTCGTCGAAGTGACGCAGGCGGAAAGCGACGTGCTCGAGACATTTTGCGAACGAGTCGAGAAGAATGGACTCGTCTTCGGATTATCTGCGGAGCAAGACGAGGGGTGGGCGTACGCACCATCGCACGTCGAAGACACAGACGTCCTGTTATTCTTTTCGTCACGAGAGCTTGCGCTCGCGTGCCGGGTTAAAGAATGGGCCGACTATCATGTGATCGAGTTGCCGGTCGAGCTATTCCTTGAACGCTGGTTGCCGAACATGTCGGATGATGAGCTGCTGTGCGGCCTCGATTGGTCGAGCGAGCTGGTAGGGTTGGAATATGACCCAGAAACCATTCTAGAGTATTTTGAATAATTTTATTTCAAATACCGCATGTGATATCTTTTTTAAAAAAATATAGCAACGAATATGATAAATTCTTTTTCTAAAAACGCAATCATATCGACAGAATTACTAGCGCTCATCGTGGAAAGCGACGTGGGAGAGGAGAACACATCTTTGAATGATTATAACGTAGGGAATATCTTTGAGCTGTATTCAGGCAACGAGACCCTCTCGGTGGAGCAACAGGCGATGATGGATCCCATCGACGCCTACGTTGAGGCAAACCAGTTCAAACAGCTTGAACATTACCTTCAACAAACCCGAGGCATCGAGCAGATGTTGATTGATCATGTGATGATGGACCCGACCGATAACAGCCGATGGGACATGCTCATCGGGTATGAGTTGATTGATACCATCGAAGATTTTGCCCGGGTGAATAGCTTCGGTCTCACTGCCTATACGTTTCATCCGAATGACCCGTTCTATTTCGCGCTCGCCTTATATTGGACGGGTTGGAATGACTTTGTCATCACAGACGAACACGTCGCCTTAGCAGAGTCGCTCATCGAACAAGGGCCAGAAGAAGTGAGCGGCTTGCTTTGTATTGCGTTGGCGAAGAGAGACATCGATCATTTCGATTATACATATGTTCAACGAGCGATTGAACGATGCCCGTGGGCCGTCGAACCATATATGCGTCTCGGCGAACATCGCTTGCGAGCCCATCCAGCAGAAGGAAAGATGCTTCTACAGCAAGGGCTTGACCGGGTGAAGTATACGTGGGGATTCGATCAAAAGGGGCGCTGGTTCAACACGGGATCGCAGTATTTTAATCCGACCACGTGGCGACAAGACACAATCGCTGAGCTGCTCGGTCTAAGCATGGACCACGACGAGTATAAAAAATACGAGCGGATCATCAATAAAAGATAGTCACCCTAAAGAACGGAGCATTGGAATGAACACAATCGCATTAGCCAAACCATCAGATTTAACTGCAATCGAACGACTGTATCTCGCTTGTAAAGACGATTTGCTCACCCGACAGATTTTTCAATGGGACGACACGTATCCGAACCGCGCCTATTTTGAGGAATGTATCAAAGACGATTCTGTCTATATCATGAAACACGGTGAGGAGTTGCTCGGAGTCGTTGTACTCGATCAATGGCAGTCGCACGAATGGGAGGCGATCGACTGGCGTCACGACCATCCGCTCGTCATCCATTCCTTGATGGTGCACCCGGAGCGGCAAGGTCAAGGCATCGGAAAAGCCATGTTGCATGCCTCGGAACAGTTGGCGAAAGCGGAAGGTTACACCAGCATCCGGCTCGACAGCTTCTCAGAGAATGAGGCAGCCTGCAGCTTTTACAAACGACACGGCTACGTGGAACGTGGAAGCGTCCATTTCGATTCGAAACCGAAAGGGCATGAACGGTATGTCTGTTTTGAAAAAGAACTTGTCTAACGTAATGAAAAAAAGAATGTCGATCGATGAAGGAGGATTTGATGTGAAACAACTCGAAGTGGCTACATATACGATGACAATCGACGCACCGATTGACCACACGTTCGCTTGTCTCGCAGAAGACGAACATATCATCAAATGGAACGACCATTTGATCGAAAATATTTATGAGGACGGTGACGCCTCACTCGTGACGGGAAAACGGTTCATCTCGGTCCAACAGTTCGAGAAAAAAGAGATTCGGGTCGAATCCGAGTTGACCCATGTCAATCGTCCTCACGAATGCGAGGTGCAGGCGGTGACGAATCAAGGGGTGTCGATTGCGACGTATACGTTGAGCGAGACAACGGACGGGACGGATGTGACGATTCGGATTTCACTCATCCCTTCATCCTGGCTATATGCCCTATATGTGAAGGCGTTCAAATGGGCGATTCGCCTGATTTACGATGAACAGTTTAAACAGTTCCGCATCTACACCGAGGCGAGTGCATCAAAACCGTCACTTGCCCGAGAGGCGGAGTGATTTGCGATGATTGAACCGATTACCTCCTCGACGCGTGACGCGGTCCGTGCATTCTTTATCGATGCCTGGGGCACACCTGAGATGGTGATCTCGACCGGGACGTATGATTGCGCCACGCTTGACGGGTTTGTCTGGTCGGAAACGAACGTCATCATCGGCCTCGTCACGTATGTCATTCGGGAAGACGAGATTGAGATCATCTCGCTCGACAGCCTCCAGGAGAAGCGTGGCATCGGCTCGGCGCTCCTCGATGAAGTGGAGAGAGTGGCCAAGCAACATCAGCTCGAACGGCTGTCGCTCATCACGACGAACGACAATCTGGGAGCGCTCGCATTTTACCAACGCCGAGGCTGGCGCTTCGCACGGATCATCCCGGGTGCGGTCGATGCGGCCAGGCTACATAAACCGTCGATTCCCGTCATTGGGGAGCACCGTATCCCGCTCCATGACGAAATCATGCTTATCAAAGTCATCACAACTTAAAGAAAAGAGGGATTTTCCTATGATTCGATTCGGTATCATCGGCACGAACTTTATCACCCGTTCTTTCATTGAAGCGACCCATGAAGTCGAAGGCGCATCCGTGTCCGCCGTCTATTCCCGGACAGACGAGCGCGCGAAAACGTTCGCTGAAGAATTTGATATTCCACATACGTTCACCTCGCTCGAGGAGATGGCGTCCAGTGAGTTGATTGATGCGGTATATATCGCGAGCCCGAACTCGCTCCACGCCGAGCAGAGCCTGCTCTTCATCCGCCACGGCAAGCACGTCCTCTGTGAGAAACCGTTCGCCTCGAACGTCGAGGAAGTCAGACAGATGCTTGAGACGGCGCGCGAACATGACGTCGTCTTGCTCGAAGCGCTCCGCAACCTGTTCATGCCGAACTTCGATGTGTTGCGTCAAGAACTCCATCGCGTCGGACCGGTCCGGCGTGTCATCTTGAACAAGTCGCAATACTCGTCACGCTATGACTTGTATAAGCGCGGGGACAACCCGAACACGTTCAATCCAGCCTTCTCGAACGGTTCACTGATGGACCTAGGCGTCTATTGCCTCGGTCCGGCCTTGAAGCTGTTCGGTCGACCGGACGGCGTGCAAGCGAACGCGGTCAAGCTCGAGTCAGGTGTCGACGGAAGTGGTTCGGCCATCTTGTCGTATGACGGGATGGACATCATCGTGCTCCACTCGAAGATCCATGGCACGGACGCACCGACCGAGATTATCGGGGAAGCGGGGCGCATCGTGATTGACGATATCGGTTCGATCGACCGCTTGACATTCGTTGGCCGCGACGGGACGACCGTCGAACTCGGCTTAGAACAGGAGAGCCATATGACGTACGAGATTCAAACGTTCGTGAACATGATTGAAGCAGGGGAGCGGGAGACCGAGATCCATTCGTTTGCCGATATGCTCACACTCGCGGACGTCATGACTGATATCCGGCAGCGCATCGACGTGCGGTATCCGGCTGACGCATAACAAAGAGCCTCGAGCATGTGCCCGAGGCTCTTATTCTGAATAGAGGGGAAGGATTTAACAATGAACGTTCAAGAAATTTTAGCGGAATTTGAAAAGATATATTATTGGGACTCTCGTGTGCTCGGGTGTGAGTGTCGGTACTATGGAGATGAAGTGTTAATCAAAATCGAAGAAGAAAATGAGAGTTATCATCATCAAATCGAATTTTTAGGGTGTATTAAAGTCGACATCTCTGCTCCTTTGAACGACCGGGTGGCACCCATCAAAGAATTAACTAGATTACAGCTACCTTACTTTATGCACGATATCGCTGTCTCGAGTTACATGTTGGATGGGACCGAGGTATTCGTATGTAATCTGTTGTTCCCTCCCGCAAGCGCTGAAATTCATTTCACCAAAATCAGATTCGGGAAGGAATATCATTGATGCTGATCCTGTTTTAACACATCCATGATCATTGCGATCCGTTCCTCTGTCGAGTGGTCGCCTTCGATCCTTAGGATGGGACAAGCCAGTTCAGCAAGCCATTGTTCATGCAACGTCTTGCTTCTCACTTCCGTCCCGGCATGGTCGTAAAGGGCGGCCCATCTCAAAAACGCTTGCGATTGCTCGTATAGACTGCCGCCAGCTAGTGCCGCTGCTCCATAGCGCTTGAACTCCCGTTGTTGCAATCTGGCCAAACGAACATCGGGCGGAATCCATAAAAAGATAACCAAATCCAAATAGGGCATGAAGCAGTCGCCCCAACCGACAAGCGACCCTGACAGAATCCACTGTTCAGAGTGGAACAACTCTTCCTTGAGCATTTCGCGTCGTTCAGGGACGGGTCTCGGTTCGGTGAATTTGGTGATCCAGAAATAGTCATCTGTATCGAGATGAGTATGCGGCAGCACGTTCGCTAACGCGTCGCCAAGTGTTGACGTCCCGGAGCCGGAAGCGCCTACTATATGAATGTGGTGTTTCATTCCTTTTCCTCCCTTCTATACAGACATCATAAAAATATTTGAAGCCATGACTACGTATGTTACTGTTCAGAACGGTGAAGGACGAGACCCGTCGATATCTGTGAAGCCATAGTGCTCGGACAGCGCCGCGACAGTGAGGGTTTGACCGCTATAAAGATTTTTGTCCAAATCGTTCGCGAGCGCGACGACGGCACGACCGACGTAGGCTGTCGTCTCTGTCGTCCCGTCCTCTGGTTTGAAGCCGGCGTCGAGGACACGTTCCGTCCGCATCCAGCCGGGGCTCAAGGCGACAACCGAAATCTTCAGGTTCAGGGCTTCGAACTCCTTGGCCATCACATAAGTCATCCGATTGATGGTGTTCATGGCCAAATCATAATACAGATTGCTGGCGACTCCGCTTTCTGTGAACGAAGTGATGTTGATGACGACGGCCTGTTCACTTGCTTGAAGGAGCGGGACGGCGTGTCGAATTGTTGAGAGATAAGCCTTTGGTCCTGCGACCATCATCGCATCCCAATGCTCGTTCGGTCTCTCCCAAAAATGTCGTCCTTGTCCCCGAGGCACCGAATCTTCTGAACCGCCGAAGATGCTATTCACTAATAGATCGATTCGACCATGTTCTGATTTGATTCGAGCGTAAAGGCGTTCAAGTTCTTGTTCATCTGTATGATCGCATGGGACAGCGATGCCAGTCCCTCCACGTGACGTGACGGCAGAGGCCGTATCTTCAATCGTCTCCGGTCGACCGTCCGTTCGTTTCGAACCAGAACTTCTTCCCGTCACATAAACGGTCGCGCCGGCGTTCCCGAGTTCCAAGGCAATGCCTCTCCCGGCGCCACGCGAAGCACCGGCGACGAGCGCGACTTTTCCTTTCAATGGATACATGTTTAGTCCTCCCAGAATACGTATCGAATCATCAGATTCAATGGATGTATGTATTCAACCAAAAAACTTATGGTTTTAAATAGATTTCCTGAATATCGGTAATAATATTTCTTTCAATCTCTTCTTTAGACAGTTCACAGGTCAATATGGATTCATTGTTCACACCTAACCAATCCTCAGCACGATACCATTTCATTAAATCCTGTTCGGTAAACTCGAGGTCGTCACCTTTTGTTCGATGTCGTTTGAAAGTCTCTTCTAAAGATAAGTCAAAATAGTAGACGAGCGCATTTCCATTAAAGGCGTCAATCAGGTTCAATATCATCTTTCCATACCGTTCTTTGATTAGGATTCCTTCGAGGATTACAATCGGACAGCGTTCCATTCCATATAACGCAATCCGTTCAATCAGCTCGATCGATGAGTTATTGTCTTTGTCACGTGTATGTAAGATATCCCTTCGAATTGCGTCTTGAGAGACGAGCATCGTTTCAGGTCCAAAGTTCTTTTGAATCTGTTTGGCGATGGTCGTCTTTCCACTACCAGAATTGCCTCGCAATATAACTAGAATCGGCTTCATCATATTCTCCTTTTTACGCGATTGGGATGTTGAAATATTAGGATTGACTGGTGAGTGAAACAATCAATGGTAGCAAACTGCGAAGCGTCCATTATGTGAATACTTCGCTCTAGGTTCAACCTATACCTTTTGCGGCCACCATCGTGAACTCCCACGGGATATTCTCATCGTTCCAACCTCGATGTTCGTCAAATCGACGGATTTGAAAGCCGACGGTGATCACCGAATTCATGATGTCGCTCAGCGTATGATGTGTCAGCAAAACATGAGGGAAGTCCTGTTGTTCGTTTTCATCAAAAAACGATTTAAACGCGATGCTCTCTTCATGCAATCCGTTATCAAAATAGACGGGCCTAAATGTAGACTCAGGACCAATGCATCTTTTGAGAGGATGATAATCACTTAAAATCATGCTTCCCCCCGGTTTTAGGATGGAATAAAGGATATCGCATAATCGCTCGAGATCATCAAAGTAATGTAGGATACCGCCCTCTAAATAAAAAAGATCGAATCGGCCTTCATATTTGATTACATCGAGGTCATAGACATCACCTAACACATAGTCGATTCTCGTCTGGGCACAGGCAGCTAATTCCAGTGCATATCTTCTGTTCTCTTCGGATACATCGAAGATGGTGACGTTCGCCCCCATCAACGACAGCGGGACGGCTTTTCTTCCGTTCGACCCGCATAGATTGGCCACATTCAGTCCATCCACGTCATGAAAAAATTCTTGGTGCTTTTTCAAGCTGGCTCGTGGGTCTTTTAAAATTTCTTTTGCCTTGCCTGCTGGCGTGCCATCGCGCTTTTGCCAAAATTCATAGGCATGGTATTCCCAAGCGGTTTTTATTGGTTTCCGTCTGTTTATTCAAACGCATCTGTCCTATCTGTTTGTACCTGACGATCGAGTTGTATGTAACACTATGAAAAGCTGTATGGTTCGAAGCAAAATCAACAGTATTTAACAATTTAAGGGGTATACTAAAGTGGCGCTGGATAATTTTACAATAAGTTTCAGTGGAATGATAGTGAATGATGACATCCAAAGAACGGGAGACGATGACATGACGACCTTATATTTCGTAAGACATGCACACTCTACATATACAGCCGATGAGTGGACGAGACCTTTATCTGAAAGAGGGGCGGGTGACGTGCCTCACATCACAAACATATTAAGCAAAGAAGCGATCGAACTCGTCGTTTCGAGTCCATATAAACGAGCTATTCAAACCGTCCAAGGGATTGCTAACCAGCTTGGAACAGAAGTGCTACTCATGGACGATTTGCGGGAACGGATGTTGACGACAAAACCGGCGGAAGATTTCACGTTGGCGATGACGAAAGTGTGGGAAGATCCTACTTTTACATGGGAAGGCGGCGAATCGAACGTTGTCGCTCAAAAGCGGGGAGTCCGTGCGATTCAGGCACTACTCGACCAATACGAAGGAAAGCGAATCGCAATCGGTACGCACGGGAATATCATGGTATTGATGTTGAACTACTTCGATGACAAATACGGCTATACGTTCTGGAAAGAACTCGATATGCCGGACATATATAAAGTGACGTTCGATCAACATGAACTCGTGAACGTCGAAAAGCTATGGGACCGTCAAGGAGTGGTTTGAAATCCGTTCATGACGACATGAAAAAAGGATGGGGCCGGTCTCGGTCCCATCCTTGAAAGTCTACTCTCTATTCAGATACAGGTGGCGAATAAACAAGCCGAGTGCGACCGTCATGATGACGGCCGGAATCAGGCCGACGAGCAACAAAGAACCCATGCGTTCAGTCCTTTCTGAGCGCAGCGAGGCGCTGTGTCATGTCTTGGAACGATTGTCCGTCCGAGAGCACGCTCAATTCACCGGCGACGAGGTCGTTCACTTCACGGTCCCAGTCCTGGCTGAGCGTCGTCTCGAGCGCGGCAAGGTGCGTCGCCGTCCGTTCGACTTGATGACTTCCGACGCGCGCAAGCTGTTCACGCACCGCCGTCTTCAACAGGGCGCTCAAGTCGTCGCGCAACTTCGTCCGGCCATCGCCTTCGAAGAACTGGTTCGCATTCTTATAGTGCTTCAAGACTGGACGGAAAGGGGCCGCCTCGAACGTGATTGGGTCGACGGCGTCGCGGAGCCAATCGATGTCGATGTCATCTTCGAACGACAACGTCGGCAGGAGCGGACGCAGTTTGAGCGTCTCGCGCTCGATCAAGCGTTCCGTCTCCCGTTTCAAGAAGCGCTCGAGCCGATATTGGAACACTTGCAACTCTTGATGGATGTCATACGCATACTTGTCGAGTGTCCGGCTGAGGGCGCGCTCGAGGCTCGCCTTCGATCCATCGACCTCGACCGGATGGAACGTCTCTTTGACGAAGTCCGACAGCCGGAGGAGCGAGCGGGTCTCGAGGTGGGCGAGCAACTCGTCCGTCTCGCGCTTGAACGGGTCTTCGAGCGTCGTGACGTTGAGACAATTGTCAGACGTGCGCACTTGTTCGAGCTTGTCACGGCGGGCCGCCTTGACGCTCGCATCCGCTTCGGCCTCGCGGACGACGTCCTCGAACGCGGTGACGAGGGCATGTGCCTCATCTTTGATGCGGACCGCGTTCGCCTGACGCAAATCGTGGTCGACGAATTGCTCAAGCTTGGCCGAGAATCGTTCGAATCCTGCGTCCGTGCCTTGGATGGCGTTCCGGCTCGAAATCGGTAGCACCGTCGGATGACGGACACCGAGCTTCGTCAACTGGTTCGACACATAATCAGTGACGGCAAGCCGTTCCGTCTCATCGGCCGCCAAATCTGATGCGTTGACGAGGAAGAACATGTGATGGTCACCTGTCCCTTGGACCCGTCCGAGCTGGATGACGAGTTCACGGTCGGCCTCGGTGAAAGCGTGATTGTAGTACGTCACAAATAAAACAGCATCGGCGTCACGCATATAGCCGAACTGCACCTCGCTATGACGGTTGAACTGCGAGTCGGCACCCGGCGTGTCGACGAAGATGATGCCGCGCTCGGCCCAAGGGGAGTCGATGGCGAGCTCGATCTCTTTGACGATACAGCTCTTCTCTTCCTCCGTGACGAACGAGCAGAACGTGTCATAGTCGACCGTCTCCTGGCTACCGAGATAGGACAGGGGAGCGTTCTTGACGGCGTTTACGAACGGGTGGTCGAGATGGAGTGCGTCGAGTGACGCCCCGTAACCGTTCAGCTCGGCCTCGAGTTCGGCACGTGTCTTGAACGTGATCAACGCGCTCTTGTTGGCACGGCCGTTCGGCGGCACGATTTTCGTGATCGACGCCGTCAGTGGGTTCGGTGACGTCGGGAGCACCGTCTCACCGAGCAACGCGTTCAACGTCGACGATTTGCCGGACGAGAACGCCCCGAAGATGGCGAGCGTGTACGTCTCGGATTCGGCCCGGGCCAATTTATGACGGAGCGATTTGACGCGTGACTTGAATAACGGATGGTTCTCCAATATTTCACATACCGCATATTCATACGAAAAATCAAACGACAAAGCGGTGATATCATCCACCAAAAGCGAGGTCGAAGCAACTTCTTGTTGCTGATGTTCGACTTGTTTCTGCGGCAATTGGTCGGCCGTGACGTAGTGACGGGTCTCAAGGTCCGTCATACGCGAATCGGTGAGGTCACGTGTCGTGTAATTGATAAGCTCGTCTCGCTGTTCGGCCAGCTGACGTTGTAGCGCCAACGTATCGAGCATGTCATACAACTCATCTTGCTCGGTCTCGATGGCATGGATTCGGTCTTTACCTTCGGCCTCAAGATACGTTTCGACGGACGTGACCCACGGTTCGGACACTTTCGTCACCCAAGAGGCGAGAGCCGACTCGATGTCGCGGCTGAATTGAAGCACCGTGTCACCGCTGAGCGATGCGCCGGACTTCACTTGGTCACTGATGAGCGCGCTCGGTGCAGTCGGTAACGTATCCGGACGGGACAAAATCGCCTCGGGCAGTTTCAAATCACGGACGATGTCTTCGGCGTACTTGATCAAGTGGGGGCGAAGGTTCGTATCAATCAACCGGTTGAATTCCTTGACGGCGATGTCTTCACGACGGAGGTGTTCCTGTCGTGTCTTCTCTTTTGAGAAGAACAGGCCGACTTTGAACTCCGGTGCACAACTCTCGAGATAGTCCCGCAATAGTTCGCGGAACTCGTAGTTCATGATTGGCGCGCTCGCGACAATCGGTGTCTGGTGTTTGAAGAACTCGCGGCGGAACGCGGTGAGCCATATCGATTTTTTGTCGAGACGTTGCAGGCGGGCTTGAATCTCCGTCGGCTGCTTCTCGATGACCGGCAACTCGTTCAGGAGCGCGTCGTGCGCACCAGTGGACCGGGCGAGCAACGTGTCAACGAGCAAGTCGGCGCGCGCTTCCGCATGTTCCCGCGCGGCGTCGATGACGGTTTGGACGTACGTCCGGAGGCGTTCGACCTCATTTTCCGGGTGATCGAGCTCACGGAGCGAGATGTAGAACATATCGTCCGGATTGATCGCATGACGGGTGAAGGCGGTCTCGAGCGAGCGTTTGAACGTGCTGAATGGAAGCTCTCCTTCATCGTGCTTATCGATTTGGTTGATGATGATCGAGTAGGGACGCCCTTCGGCACTAAACTGTTTCATCAGTTTGATGTTTTGTTCGGATTGGACGTGATTGTAGTCCATCATGAAGAACAGATGGTCGGCGAGGAAGAGCGAGCGTTCCGTCGCTTGACGGTGCCGTTCATCGGTCGAGTCGATTCCGGGCGTGTCCATGAGGACGACGTCGCTTCCGAACGGGAAGCGGGGCAGGGCGTACTCGACTTCTTTAATCTCTTCGATTTTGCAGTAGTCGCTCAAACGGTCGAGCTCATCCGGCGCGAGTCGAATCCAATCTGTATCGTTGACGGCGACGGATGCCCCGATTTCCCCATGTCGAAGCGTCACGATATTCGCACTCGTCGGAATCGGACTCGTCGGTAACACACCGTCCCCGAGCCAATTGTTGAGAAGTGTCGACTTACCGGCCGAGAAATGACCACAGACCGCGATCCAAATCTCGTTTTGTGTCACTTTTCGGAGTGCGGTCTTGGCGAGACGAGCCGACTCGGTCTCAGTTTGTGTGTCAAATACGTCGGTCAATTGCGCGAGGCGCATGCGTTGTTCGTTCATAAATCCCCATCCCCTACTTATGATTCCGTCGTGATGCCGACGCGATGTCTACGATATGATTTGTTTTCCCAGGCTTGAATGACGAGATCTGCTACATCGTCACGCGAGATTGGTCCCGAGTTCTGTGTCCCGAGCACGTCAGCTGTGATGACGATGTTCCCGACGGACGCGTCTTCAATCAATTGGGTCGGGCAGACGATTGTATAATCGAGCGTTGATGCATCGAGCAGTTCATATGCCCGGGCGTGATCCTCGGCCGCGGTCGTCATCGAACGTTTCGACTCACGGGTCTCGAAACGATAGTTGTCAGAATCATGTGCCTGCAAGATGCCGGCCGTCCCGACCGTCAAGATGCGCGTGACCCCGGCTGCTTGCATCGCTGAGATGATGAACGGCGTGAAGCGGGACAAGACGTCCTGCTTATCCGTACCGAGCGCCGACATGACGACGTCGGCCGATTTCACCGTTTCTGCGATGGCATCCGCATCGGTCGCATCACCAATGATGACCGTGAGACGATCCCTCGGTTCGACCTCGCGACGTGACAACAGTCGGACGTCGTGGCCGTCTTTTAACAAACGTTCAAGCAACCGCATCCCCGTGCGGCCGCTCCCTCCAAATAAAGCAATGGTTGACAAGTAAACCCCTCCCAATCAAGATTAAAGAAAATATCCAACGCCATCATACCACGGAAGCGCTATCGAAACAGGAGACAACGGCTTGAAGTTGTGAGGTTTCAGGGCAGGGTAAGTGGGATACAAAAAGTTAAGACGTGTATAAGGGAGGAAGACACTTCGTTGTCGACACCGCATGAGATTTGGAGCTAGAACCATCAAGACCGGGATATCCGTCGCCTTGGTATTGCTCATCGCCGAGGCATTTCAATTTCAACAGATTGTCGTACCGGCACTCGCGGCTTCGCTCGCATTATTGCCGTCCGTTTATCAGACGGGTGTCCGGCTATTAGAAGAACTAAAAGGGAACTTGATCGGGGCTTTGCTCGCCGTCTTCTCATTAATGTTGACGCCGAACCCGACCCCAATCGCCATCGGAGTCGTCATCATCATCGCCATCTCGATCCTTCTCTTTTTGAACCTCGAGTCGACGACCCGGACCGTCATCTTGACGACGATTCTGATTATGGAAGGGGCGAGCCAGTCGGACATGCCCGTCTGGATGTTCGCCGGTGAACGTTATTTGCTCATCATGATGGGGATCACCGTGGCGCTTGTCGTCAATGCGCTCTTGTTCCCGCCGCGCTATGAGCGGAAGCTTGAGGACGAGATCGCGACCGTCTCCCAAATGGCCGTCCGCATCGCGCGACTGTTCTCGGAAACAGAGGGAGGACGCTCGTCATTTGAGTCACTCGATGAGACGAAAAAGAAACATCGAGCCTCAAAGACGACGTACGACTTCTTTGAAGAAGAGATTAAAGCCAACCGCTGGCTCGAGAAGAAGACGCCGATTTATCGCCGGGCCGTCTTGAAGTCGAAGATGATCGATACGAACAGTGCAGCTATCCACGTGCTCGACAAGCTGCATGACGATTTTCTGACGCTCGAACATCTACCGCCCCAGCTCGAGGACGAACTGATGCGTCATATGCGGCACTTGCTCAGACGGCATGAGCGTCTATTCTCGGCTTATGAATTAGAGAACGAGCACATCATCGACCGGGAAGAGGACTTGATTCACGAGAACTTCGACTTCGCGAAGTTGATGATTGAGAAGATGCGGGATGAAGAGGAAGACCTCATCCTTACCGTCGTCCCGCTCGTCGCGACGATGACGGATTGGGTCAAGGCGATGAATGAGCTCGAACGCTACCTCATCACCGAGATGAAGAAGCACGGGGACAACCTGAAAGTGGAACCGCGTAAGAAGTGGTTCTTTGAAGACTAAAAAAGGTAAAAAAATAGCATCACCTAACTGGGCTTTTAAAAAGTCAGTTAGGTGATGCTATTTTTATGAGCTGAGCTTGCTTGTTTTTTATTTTCGTCACGTAAGGCGAGAAACGGGTTGAACCCATATAGTGATCTTGCTCCGATAGACTAGAGAGTAAAGCGAGGATGTTTTTAAGCTGCTTCGCCCCTTCTTGGATGCTCAAGTGATTGACATGTCCCTTTTGATCTAATCGGTTCACAAATAGCTCGACCTTCCCGCCGCTTTCAATCAATTCCCGACTGACCAATGCCGTATCCTCTATCAATTCTTCGAACTGATGATGAAGGCCGATCCCGTTCGAAGCTGACAAATCGAGGTACACCGTGAACATGTCTTGATTGACCGGCTGGTACAGTTTCGTTTGCAAAGTCGATTTTTTCGCCGTCGCATACCAGTCGATTTGTCTAGACGGTTCATCCTCATAGGGTTTCGAGGAGATTTGTAGTAACCGATCCTTAATTGGAGAATATTTAGAGACGCGCTCACCAAGCTTCAGGTGTGAGCGGATACGCTGCGCATGAGTACTTGAAATCGATGGATAGACCGTCCAACGTAAAGGGGGAGGCAAATAGAGTGTCAGCGTCCCTAACGATAGAGGCAAGCTAATCGTGATGGAGATTTCAGCTATTTCGATGGGCCCCCTTCGATTACCTGTAAGTTCGAAGACGAAATCAGATGGCAGCTCGTCCAATTCGATGATGGATTCCGTATGCCCCTCTAAGTTCACGACGTAAGGTCCATCCTTTGGCGTACGTATATATGTTTTCGTGCTCATGTCGTTTAAGAGGTGCACGTTCGCCAGTTCAAGGGTGAACTTACAACTTTCGTTCTTGAACAGAATCGAGTCGAACTGTCTCCACGTGACGTCCATTTGTGCAGTCAGTCGTTTCGTGTAACGCTCGATATAAAGACTTGCCGCCAAAAAAACAGCGAGAACGAATGAAAGAATCGAGAGGTACGGCACGAACAACAAGATGATCATCACTGAAAATAAGACGATTTGGATTCGTTTTTCAAGCAAAAAAAATACATTGGTCGTGATGTTCATCGGAGTCACATGCCCATCTCGACCGGGACCGGGACGGTCGACAAGATTTCTTCCATGACCATGGCCTTCGAGGACTTGATCTCGCCCTCGAGCGTCAGTGTCAACCGATGAGCGAAAACGTATGGGGCCAAGAACTTGATGTCCTCTGGTGTGACATAGTCACGATTTTGGATATAGGCATAGCTTTGAGCGGCTTTCGAGAGCGCGATCGTCGCACGTGGACTGATCCCCGTCTGAACGTTCCGGTGACTACGTGACGCGGTCGCGATCGAGACGATATAGCGTAACACGTCTCTCGAGATGTGGATTTTCATGGCATCGGCTCGATATTGCAGGAGTTGCTCGAAATCGACATTCGCCAATACCGCCTTACGGGTCTCGGTGACGGATTCCTCCAGCAATTGAAGTTCGAATTCTTCGGTCGGATACCCTGTATGTAGACACATCATGAACCGGTCAAGCTGCGCATCAGGCAAAGAGAAGGTGCCAGATGATTCAATCGGGTTTTGCGTCGCGATGACGAAGAATGGGGTAGGAAGTTGATAGGTCTTGCCCCCGACCGTCACCTGTCGTTCTTCCATCGCTTCGAGCAATGCGGACTGGGTACGTGGGACGGCCCGGTTGATTTCATCGATGAGCACGATGTTGGCGAAGATCGGGCCTTGCTTGTTTTCAAACTCTTGCGTCTTTAGATTGAAAAAATCTGAACCGACAATATCTGACGGTAATAAGTCGGCTGTGAACTGAATTCTTGAAAAGTCGCCGTGGAAACTCGTCGCTAACGTCTTGGCCAACATCGTTTTCCCGGTGCCAGGTACATCTTCTAAGAGCACATGTCCGTTTGCCAACAGCGACGTCACACACAACTCTACTACTGTCGGGTTGCCCAAATAGACTTGGTTGATTTCCTCAATCATCGTACGAATGTTCATCAAGATTTCTCTCCTTTGTAGTGTTGTATATACTGTCTGACAGATACTTTGAAATCATGAAGTGAGCGCTCGTCGATCACGTTCAGTTCTCCATATCGCACATCGGCATAAGGTTTCACAGATTGTTCGAATCGAATGCGTGCAAACCACTCTGAGACGGTCTCGTGAGGTTTTCGTTTTTGAGTGTCGCTCAAGGTGTCATTCAACTCCACGAGTAGTTTCCCAAGCTCAGTATCAGAGGCATAGAGAAAGGTTGGTGTTGTATTGGTCACCGTGTTCATGTTGGCTCGAGATGATAATGGTCTCTCGTCAGCTGAGGACGATGTCGCTTTGCGTCGCCGTTTATCCCACCAATCGTGTACGCGCTTGTAGTTCTTGAGAAATAAAATGAGCAAGAAAGCTATAACGGCCCATTTCAGGACGTCTGAAGTATCCCCTTGGTCTTCACCAGACGTCTTTTTCTCAAACCGTTCTTTCGACAAAAGATCATACCACTTCGGTATATCATTAGTATCCTCTAGATTCTCTGTTTTATCTTTAAAGGTTGCCAATTCACCGTCGATGTACCTTGGATTTCCCGACATGTCTTGTTGGGTCGGGCGATCTACAATCATTGTATAAAGGAAAGTACCCCCGATTTTAAATAAAGCGACGATGATTAAGGTCGATATGATGAAATAATACATTTTTCTTTTCTGCATAAGCCCTCCTTCATCGATAAGTCTCTATGATAACTTAGTCTTCTTAAAGGAATTCAATGTATACTTATATATTCCTTTATAATAAAAAAATGTTAACAATTGAAAAATAATACATTTAAAAGCGAATCACCAGATTGGCTAATTCACCGTATAATGAAAACATAATAAATATTATTGGGGAGTGGCAAATGAAGGTCCATTTACTGCACACTACAAAATTTTGGAACATCCGCGTCGGCACAGACGAGTTCGTCGTCCAGTATGGAAAGCTCGGTACGGTCGGTAAAGTCCAACTAAAGTCTTTTGATACGGCAGAAGAGTGTAAGAAAGAAGCCGACAAACTCGTCCGTCAAAAACTAAAGAAAGGGTACGTTGAGGTCGAGTACGACTGGGACAACCATCTTTACTTAGATGACCCAGAGATCGGCCCGCATCCGTTGACGGCCCACCCGGCGTTTATGCAACATTTCCAGGAAGACTTTTATTTAGACTGTACGGACGAGTTCGCGCCGTTCGGGAGCGATGAAGGGGCCGACGTCCTCGACATGTTCGGAGAAGCGCTTCGAAAAGAGCAGGACTTCGATTTTCTGGAAGGGGCGTATGCCGTCCTGTCTGACTGGCTCGAGGAAGACATCTCGACGCCGGACGACTGGATGTTGAACGGAGATCGTTTCGTGTGTGACGTCGTCATCCTCGCGAGCGCGTTCGCTTCAATCAAACTGACCGGACGAATCACAGATGCGTTGAAACGTTCTGCCCATGAAGCGTTAACCACAATCGTCGAGGAAGTCGAGCCTGAGGATACGCATCGGTTTCAGCTAATCAACGAACAGCTCACCACTTTCCCCGTGTCGAAATGAAACTTTTTCAGAAAAACGGCGTATACTAAAGAGAGAGAAGGACAAACGTCCGAACGAATAGGGGGAAACACCAATGTCAGACATAGAAACAACACCGACATCATTCAGCGGCACATTGCCAATCGAGGCACGCACCGTCTTCCGACTGTCGAGCGCGATCTTTTATCTCATTGGGCTCGTCATCACAGGTGGCCTCGTCGCCGCCGCGCTTTATTTTGACTGGCCGACATGGCTGCAATATACGATGTACGCCTTACTCGCCATCGACCTCATCTATAGTGTGATTGATATTGTCGTCTTCCAAAAATGGAAGCAAGAGCGGTTCACGTATGATGTGAAACCACTCGAGATTCGCTTGCATCATGGCGTCATCACGACAAACGACGTGTTGATCCCGATGACGAAAGTACAATACGTCCACGCCCAGCAAGGCCCGCTGCTACGAAAGTACGGCTTGCAGACGATCACGATTGGAACGGCGGCCGGGTCTCACGACATTTATGCAATCGAGGAGTCGTTCGCGAAGACGCTTCGTGAACAGATTGCGATCTACGCCCGCATCGAGGAGGAGGATGTCGTATGACGGAAGCCGCCCTCACGTGGCATCGGCTGCCGAGCCGCGTTTTACTGTTACGGGTATTAGAGGTCATCAAGTCGTTCGCCATCCCACTCATTATCTTGTTCGTCTTGAACAATGACTGGGAGTCGACGTTCGGCATCATCTTGCGGGTCGGGATTCTGCTCTTTCTCGGGCTCGATGTCCTGCAGAAGTTCTTTGGCTGGCTCAACTTCCGGTATGCGCTCGATGAGAAGACGGTATACATCATCGACGGTAATTGGATCAAGAAAGAGAAGTCGCTTCCGCTCTATAAGATTCAGAGCGTCCACTCGAACAGCCCATTTTTGTACCGTTTGCTCGGCGTCGTCGAATTGACGTTCGACACGAACGCGAACAGTGACGATGCCTCGTTCAAGCTGGCCGGTGTCTTCCCGAACGAGGCGAAGCGGCTCGAGGACATTCTCGACCACGTCCGTCATCGGAAAACAGAAACTGCCTCACCGATAGAAGGAGAGGCTGAAGCAACGTCAGAACCGCTATCAATCGAAAAGCCGGCAAGTCGGTTGTTATATGCACTATCGACACGAGAAATCATTATCGCCTCGTTGACATCACTATCGGTCTTCGCGATTTTCCCTGTCGCTTCGACAATCATCTCGTCCATCGATGACTTCATCAATCTCGACGGGACGTTCGATACAATCGGCGATTGGGTCGTCCACGCGTCGATTATCGCGATTGGCCTGCTCGTCCTGACGGTCCTGATATTGTCGGTCGTCATCGGCATGGTCATCAACTTCTTGAAATACGGGAACTTCCGGCTCGAACGACGCGGGGACCGCATCCGCGTTGAGAAAGGACTGCTCAACCGTTCCGCTAAAGAGATCCCATACGAGAAGATTCAAGCGGTCCGGGTCAAAGAGACGTTCATTCGGCGCTGGTTCAACATCGTCGGTGTCGAACTCGTCGCGGCCGGGACGATGGACGAGTTGAAAGACGAATCGTCAACCATCCTCCCGTTCGTGAAACGGGAGCGGGCGATGACCGTGTTGAACGAGCACTTCGACCAGTTCGTCTGGTCTGACACGCTTCATCGCTTGCCAAAACGTTCGCTCTGGGTCAAACTGCTACGCATCAGCTGGGTCGGACTCATCGTCTCGGGTGTCGTTTTGTATTTCTTCCGCGATTACGCCTGGTGGCTCGTCCTACTGTGGGCCATCATTATCGGCGGTCGCCTATTGAGCTATATGACGACGCGCTACGCTCGCAACGGTCAGTTCATCGAGCTGCGGACAGGGGCCTTCAACGTCAGTTCATTCTTGACGGACAAGCCGCGGATCGAACAGGTCCAAGTGACACAGACGCCACTCCAACGCCGTTTCGATGTATGTAACGTCCTGTTCTCGACACGGGGTGGCTTGCTATCGAATGAGATGATCGAGGACATCCCGAAACAAGAGGCAGAAGCCATGCTGAACTGGTTCTCCCGCTATACGGTACAGGAAGATATGAAAACACCGGGCTAACGGATAGCCCGGTCAGGTGATCGACGAGCCACTCGCGTGTTGCGAGTGGCTCGTCTTTTTTAATCGGCTTGAGGGCTCGCTCCGACATAAGCTTGAAGTTGATCCTGTTTGGTGTGAATGCAAAAATCATGGCGCGTGTAGGTCACACGGGCCATGATTGTTCATGAACAGCATTGGAAGAGACTTTTGGGAGAATGATTGTGAACGTCGTTTCTCTTGGCTGACTCGTCACGTGAATCTCGCCCTCATGTAAATCGATGATGGACTTGGCGATGGCGAGACCGAGACCTGATCCGCCGGTGTAATGTGCGCGTGACTTTTCCACTCTAAAAAATCGTTCAAACACGTATGGGATGTCACGTGATGGGATGGCCTCCTCGCCGTAATTCGTCATGTTGATAAGAACCGTTTCATCCGTATCTTCAATGAACGTATCGATATACGTTCCGTCACGACCGTAACGAATCGCATTCTCGAGTATATTTTCAAACACACGGACGAGCTTCAACGCATCACCTTCAACGATGGGTCGCTTGGCTGAGGAACTGAATCGAGCTTCCATTTCAACTTCCGAGAGACGTAACGTCGACTGCATGATGAGCTGATTGAGCAATTCATCGAGACGGATCTCACTTGTTTGCAGCGCGATTCGGTCGTTTTGTAGAAATGTATAGTCAAAGATATCGTTAATCAATCCTTTCAGATGGATCGCATTCTCATGAATGACTTGGATGTAATGACGCAATTCCACCTCGTCCCGGTAACGGTCGCTGTGAATCAAGTCAAGATAACCCGTGATTGACGTGAGCGGGGAGCGTAAGTCGTGCGCGACGTTCGTCACGAGCTCGTGCTTCAAACGATCAGCTTGAACCAATTCCTGCTCCGCTTTTGCCGCACTGTCCGAGATGGCGCGAACGGTCGCCATCAACCGCTCTAGCTCTGGCGGGACCGATGGTTCAACCAAATCACGATTGGCATGGAGTTCTTCGACAAGTGAAGTCATCCGCTCAATGTGAACCTGTAAATACCGTTTACGCTCATATTGATAGATCAACACGAGACAAACGATGACCATCAGACTGTAAAACATGACGATGACACCTTCCCGGAAATACGACAATACGATGATCAGACTCTCCACAAATCGTGAAGACTCCTCAAAGTACCAGACGGCAGGCAGTAACAGAACACCGCTCAGGGTGGCGACTCCAAACGCAATCACCACATACAGCAGACGTTTCCACATCGGGATGAACGTTATGACGCGCCATATATTATGTCTCAATTTTATATCCCACTCCCCACACCGTATGAATGATGACCTCATGTGGCACAACGGCATGTAATTTCTCGCGGATGTTACTGATATGAACCATCACCGTCTGGTTCGACCCGACGCCATGCTCTTGCCAGACAGCCTCAAATATTTCTTCAGAGCTATACACCCGGCCTTTATGTTTCGCCAGTAAATACAAAATCTCAAATTCACGTGCAGTCAATCGAATCGTCTGCTCTTGCATCATGACGGTGTGGCTGGCTCGATCGATGAGGAAAGGGCCAGCTTGTACACTTGAGGACTCGCTTGGTCGGTTATAGTTTGAACGGCGCAGCAATGCTTTAATACGTGCCATCAACTCGAGCGGATTGAACGGTTTGATGATGTAGTCATCGACTCCCGTCGTCAATCCCAATATTTTATCCATATCACCCACTTTGGCACTGACCATTAAGATCGGAATTTGGCTCGTCTGGCGCACCCGCTTACAAAATTCAAGCCCATCCATCCGAGGCATCATCCAATCTAAAATGATTAAGTCAAACGATTCTTGGTTGAACAAGTCAAGCGCCATTTCCCCGTCGGTTGCCATCGTCGTGTGATACCCGTCATTTTTTACATACACATCAATCAGTTCTGCGATTTGGACATCATCATCCACTAACAAGATTTTTGTCATGCTTGAAACTCCCTCGCGAATTAAAGTTGGAAATTCTGATACAAACGTCGGAACGGGGCGTATTGGACGACGAAGCGAACGAGTAAGAACCCTAAGAGCGCCCCGAACGCATTTGCCAATAAATCATTCACATCCGTGCTTCGTCCACTGCCTAGTGTCGTGCGCACCAATAATTGAATCAGTTCAAGGATCAGACTAAACTGTAATCCTAATTTAAGTACTTCTTTTTTCGTGATCGACGGTTTCAAAAATGGAAGATAACAGCCGAACGGGAGGAACATCACGACATTCAGCACAAATGAATACACATCGATGGTCAAAATCGGAATAAAATTAATCGTTCTCCACCACGGAACTTGATTCGCATACTTTCCTAAATTGACGTCAATCGGGAAAAACACGAAGTGAAGGACGCCTAATAAGTATATCCCGAATGATAGAAGCAAAATAGTTTGTGCGGCTTTTACATGTTTCTTGCGAAACGACCAGACGAGTAACGTGATGAGTCCGAGGATGGCGAGTGGGATGAGAACGACTCCTGATTCGATTGTGAACATAACTGAATAATTCTGATTATACATGGGAATAAACCTCCTAAGAATTTGAACTGTCTTCAGTGTAGATGGCAGATTTAAAGAATTCTTAAAGGAGTCATAAATGAAATCTAAAAAAGGCAAAGCGCTTTGCTCTGCCTCGAACTGTTGAACAATCAATCAAGAAGCTTGCTCTCGGATCGATGTCTGGCGCCCAGATATCATTCGTCACGTCAACTTCACCGTTTTCGTGTTTCTGTTACTGAAAAATGGGAACAAGTATGGTATGATGCAAGTAGAAAGAGACCGGTGCTGGACACACCGGCCTCTGGCGTACAGGTTACCACTTTAAGAGTGGCCCAGCCGCCACAATGGTTAGTGAATCAGAAAGTGACCCATCTCATTGCGCCGAGGGGGTCATTTTTTTGTGCGTTCAGACGTTGCACGATCGGATGTTTGGTGTAACACCAAGTGAACGATAATCGGAGCGAGGATCGGGACGATCACATAATCGCCGACCCAGGTCCATAGTTGTTCCATCCGCACCACCGCCTTCCTCCATTGTGGACTTGGCGGCTGACCCCACTATTGCTGCGTTAACCTGCCTCTTCATTATAGCAGATTCTTGTCAGAAAAGATGCTAAAAACAGGAACGTTTGTTCTTATTTTAGAAATTGAACCTTTCGTCCGAATGGGTCTCATGACTAGGTCCAAAGATGGATTTGAACCAATAATGGCTTGTATGTCAGAGGTCAGACAGGATATAATCAATCTCGTGTGTATAACCACATGGGTGGGTGAGGGTGCCAATAAAGGATTGATTCCTATGGCAAAACAAACAGAATGGAAAACAGAAACATACGGGGGCGTGCTGAACTTTCTGGCGACAGCATACATCCCGGCCGTTCACGCGGCAATCTTGACACAAGCCGGACTCCCGTTCGAGGGAGCGCTCGTCGGAGCGATTTTGACAAGCATCATCGGAACGTTCATCGCAGGGCTGTTCAACTTGCCGCTGCTCCTGTTACCAGGGATGGGCATCAACGCGCTGTTCACGTACACGCTCGTCCTGCAGATGGGGCTGAGCTGGCAAGGCGCGCTCGCTGTCTCGTTCGTCTCAGGGGCGCTCGTCGTCCTGTTGACAGTAACGAAAGTGGCGAGGAAACTGGCAAACGCTTTTCCGCCGATCATTCATGACGGATTGACGGTCGGACTCGGCCTGTTCCTTATCTTGATCGGACTCGAGGCGGCGGGGATCGTCTCGGGCGGTGGCGGGGCACTGCTTCATATCGGAGACCTCGGGGAACGGCCGGTACAGGTCGCGTTCCTGTCGCTCTTCGTGGCCATCCTTCTCTTTTTGAAGATGGGACCGAGCAGTTTCCTATGGACGATTGCGTTCGGGGTCGGTTTGAGCGCCGTCATGGGCACGCTCGACTGGACTGGTGAGTTCGCGCTCACACCATTCTTCGAGTCGTTCGGCACCGTGTTCGGCAACGTCTCGTTCGCCGAGTCGGCGTCACCGATCTTCCTAGTCGCCGTCGGCGTATTGACGCTCGTCTTGCTGATCGAGAACATCAGCCTGATCCAGAATCAGACGCGCGCCATCAGCAAGGATGCGGACGCACCGAAAGGGCTCGTCGCCCAAGGCTTGTCGACGATGGCCGGTGCCATGTTCGGCTCGAGCCCGACCGTCTCGACGGTCGAAGTCGCGGCCGGCATCTCGGTCGGCGCTAGGGGCGGCATCGCCTCGTTCGTCACATCAGGCCTGTACGTCGTCTCGCTCTTGTTGTTGCCGCTGTTCGCGATCATTCCGGTGACGGCAATTGCGCCTGTGTTGATCATCATCGGCATGATGATGTTCCAGAACGTGAAGCATCTCCCGCTCGACAATTGGGAGCATGCCTTCCCGGCGATTCTCGTCATCATCATGATTCCGTTCACGTATTCCATCGTCGATGGCATCGGGCTCGGATTCATCGCCTACACGATGATTGTCTTGTTCAAGAAGGGCTATCGATCGCTCAGTCCGGTCGTCGGTGTCTTGACCGTATTGTTCTTGGTTTTCTTTTCTTTACCAGTCTGGCTATAAGATAGGGCGGTGCCGTGTATAATCTGTACCCCATGTAAAGGACATTAATAAAAAAACTTATGCTGCTTCAAGGAGATGATTCCTGTACTGTACGGGAGTCATCTTTTT
>NZ_JACSLR010000023.1:0-24644 GCF_018618255.1 Exiguobacterium sp. s56
GGTCGATATATGTCACTGAGTGGTACCGAACATGGCATTTGGTGGTAAATAAAATGTCAGAGGCGGTAAAAACTCGTGGCCGTAATCAACAGGATCGTACACGACTCCTATAAAATCCTGGTCGATGGCGAAACCTCAATGAGGGAACACCACGGGCTAGGGATAAGCTAAGATCTTGGCCATCGATGAGTCGATGGCCTTTTTCTTCATATTGACTCGCTCAGTCGTCCGCACTAGTGGCTCTCTGTATCCGCAATACTCAGCAGGACAAAAAACGCATCCTTCGAGTTTTTGAGGATGCGTTTGAGCAATGTGACTCTATTTGACTCGCGTTTATATTCCTACATATAAGCATACAACTGATGGTAGTTTCCAAGGTGGAGCGACGGAATGGACGTATCAGACATTGGAGCGGAAAGGATATATCATAAAATTGGTATTTTTCGAGCATATATCACAAGGTTGATGTTGTCGCGCGATTCAATAAAAACGAGTTTTTTCATCATGGATTAGCTCGTCTATATTATTAATTGTAATAATTAAAATTTATTATTTTACTAATATTTCGTTTTTGGGCATAGAATGATAGCTTCTTGCTGTCGTATGTGAATATATAAAGTATTTACCGGGCTCTTCAAAAATATAAGAAATTACATACAGTCCGTCTTGTTGATAATTGGCTTCAATTTTTTCGTGTTGGCTTTCCTCTTGGCCTTCTTTCCATATCTCGAATTCAACTTTATCCGCATCGTCTACTTTCTCGTTTCCTTGAGAAACAGTTGCTATAAGTTCAATAACTTCGTTTGCTTTTACTATTTCAGGATCTGTTTTAAATTGTACATCAATTAATTCTGGAATCACTTCAGGTCCATTATTGCTTACTGTACTTCCACAACCAGATAATACTAACAAAACAATCAACAGTGAAAAAAACCTTGCCATCTTTTTTCTCTCCTTTAAACGATTTAATATTAACATACACGAAAATGTGATGTATTGATTATTACATTAAAAGTGACCTGATCATGCAATCTTATTAGCTATCGAGCATAGACCCCATGTCACTTTTAAGGTTCAAGACTTTATAGAGCGTCGTATGCTCGATTGGTTTACTTTTCTATATAAAAAATAAAGAAATGTACATTTTATATATTAAGTTCAATTTTATATATTAAGTTCAAAAGATATTAATTGAACTTAATCCAAAAAGTTGGATCATGAAATAGATCATCTGGTGACTTCGACAACCTAGGTTTGAATTTGGACCTTCATATCCGTAAATTTATCATCGACCGTTAGACACGGCCTTAGTAACCTAAGGTTCGTCTCGACGTATATTGCCAGTTGAAGGTCATCAAAGGAGAGAAGAGTCTGTACTTCAAGATTGAATCGATTAAAGATTGTCTACCCATCCATATCGTTTTTAATATCTACATAGTGAATGTGTATGTCGCACCTGAGATTGTATTCCCCAGGCACTCGTAGGGGGGTGGGGGCACGAACGAAAGCTCATCCTAACTTTCTGAAGTTTTTCTTGCGAGTCAGTTAGCGTTTGGTCACCGAGACTTTAAAAGCTTTCGGACATAAAAATCGCCCCATAAAAATTAGATTATCAGGTCCAACTTTTACGGGGCATCTAATATTCTGTGGTCTAAATATTAAGTGATTTACTGAAGTAATTATATAGTGTTAAACAATTTCGCCTCTGAAATTCAGAAAAATTGGGATGGGTTGACTGTATTCCCTGCACTTGTAGCTGAGTACGAATAGTTTCCTCGATGGACTTCAAAGTGTAAATGAGAACCGGTCGAATTTCCGGTACTCCCCATCGCACCGATGTTCTGTCCTCGGGTCACACGTTGTCCGGCGGAAACGGACAATGAGCTCATGTGAGCATAAAGGGTAGTCCAAACTTGACCGCCTATGACATGCGTAATGATGACATGATTTCCATAAGGTCCACCCCAGCCTGCTCGAGTTACAGTTCCTGTTTGAGCAGCCATAATAGGAGTTCCTACTGGTCCAGCTGTATCTAGTGCATTATGGAAGCTGTAGCCATTGGCCCCGCCTGCTGGACCCCATCCTTGGGTTACGATACCTGAGGTTGGACGTTGAAAAACTCCGCCACTTGTTGGAGAAGCGAGTGAATCCGTAGTCTTTGAAGTGTTTACCACTTTCTCAGAGTTTGGTGATTTTTCGAGAGAGGCTTTATTCTCGCTGATTTCATTTTTTTCGGCACTTTTTGCTTCTGCAGCTTTACGCGCAGCCTCTTTGGTACGAATTTTAGCTTGTTCTTCAAGCCTTTGGGCTTCAATCTCTGCTTGAATTGATTTTTCTTGTTCTTGAAGCGTCGATTCCATTTGTTGCAAGCTTACCAATTTAGATGTGAACTGGATTTTTTCGGCCTCTAATTTTTTTATTTGAGCAGCCCGCACTTTAATTTTGCCGTTCAATTTTTTCTGACTATTCTCTAGCTCTTCTTTTTGACTAATAAGCTTATCTTTTTCAGTGTCCAATTCAGCTTTAGCAATTTGAAGCTTATTTTTTGTTGATTGATATTCTTTGAAAAGTTCTTGATCATTTTCTTGAATCGTCCCTGCGGTGATCATGCGTGAAACCAGATCACCAAAGTCTTTTGAACCAAAAATAAATTCAGCCCAGTTTATAGAAGAACCACCGTTTTTTTGCATCGTGACCATGCGTTCTTCCATCAATGTCTTTTGAGAGCTCATTTTTTTCTGGAATTCTTTAATTTGAGTTTGAATCTGAGCAATTTTCTTTTGGGTTGTCCGAATTTCAGCCTTCTTCTGGGTGACCTCATTGATAATATCCTGTAACTCGGATTCCAAGTCATTCAGTTTCTGTTCTTCGAGTGTGATATCTTGTTCACGCTGCTGAATTGACGTATTAGCTTTACGTTGCTCTGTAGAATTTTGCGCTTGCTTCTGCTGGATATTTTTTTGTTTTTCAGTCAAGTTTAAAGCGTAAGAAGGGGATGCGCTTTGAACTAACATAACACCAAGTAAAGTTGAAGCTATAATTTTTTTCATGGTAAACAATGTTGTTGCCTCCGTAACTTATCTCTATTATAAAAAATGCGTTGCTGGATAAAAGTATTCGTATCATGATTAAAACTCGAACCGGAATCATTGTATCAATATTACTTCACCATCTATATTTCTATTTCTTTTCATTTCTATGTCAGTTGTTCTTTTGAGTTTATTGTCATTCGAGTATATCAAGAGAAATACTTATAATGCCATTTTGATGAGGAAATGAATGATGACCACTGAATTTAGGACATTTTGTCTCAAATTCAGTGGTCAAATCGTTTGTTAGTATTTGTTTGGTGTTTATTTAGTAGTAACTCTTCATAAATTTATCAATTCCTTTGGCGGTTGCTTTGATCATGTTACTTCCCGACATATAGGAGCGATCTACTGAGTTAGCAATAAAGCCATATTCGATGAGAGTAGAAGGTACCGTGTTTCTTCCTACCACATAGACATCTTGTCGCTTAACGCCTCGATTTTTAAAATCTGGAACGTTCATGGCGATTTCTTGATTAATTACTTCACCTAATCTGCGGCTAGCGTTCGCATATGGATTTGTGGTGTACGCGCTAGAAGTAGGGACGAGTGCTTCATGACCTGTAGCGAAAGAAGGTGAAGAATTAATGTGGACGCTTATGAAAGCGTCAGCATCAAGCCTTTCTGATAGATTGGTCCGCTCAACAAGTGACAAGTATCTATCATTTGAGCGCGTTAGTTTCACTTCATAAAGCTCATAGTTTTTCTTTAGTTCGTCGGCCACACGATTAGCAATGTTTAGGGTGAGTACTTTTTCTTGAACTGTACCGTTTGAAGTCACTGCACCAGCATCTCCCCCACCGTGTCCAGCGTCAATTAAAATCACGTGTTTGTTAGCTGGAATCACCGGTGATTTTATAGGAGTTTTTCCGGTAAATGGTTGCACAAAACCAGATGATACGTAACCGACTTGATTGTTATATCGCACCTTGTACCAACTGGCGCTTTTCGATATGACAGAAATCGAAGTGCCTGAGGGAATTGTTGTCAAAATAGATCCGTAACGACTCGCTTGGTTACGTAAATTAAGATTTTCGATAGTAATATATGTTGGATAAGTGGATAAAGAATCCCCCGGTGCCACTTGCACTATATAATGTCGAGCAGGTGTGAATCCTGTAATACCGTTATACATAACTTTTAACCAAGAACCCGTTGTGCCCGATTTTCCTAGTACAGTCACTTCAGTAGATGCTGGAATCGTAATAAGGACCTTTGAGTTCACTAAAGACATGCTTGAGCGAATCTCGGTCGTTTGCTTACTTCGTGACTTCATAGCCGAGGGCGATATGGTTACATACTGACTTGCCACATAGCCTTGAGTCCCATTGTATGATACTTTATACCAAGGGCCTGAGGCAGCATGGTACATTAGTGGGCTGGACTTTGGGATAGTCATTAAAACGGGTGATTTGACAGATGGGCCCTTACGCAGATTTAGTGAAGTTTTAGTTTTATATATTGTGTTTATTGAACTGACTGAATTTTTAGGTATAGGTTTTGGCGTCACGTACTTCGTTGAGACATAACCGATTTTTGAATTAAATGAAACTTTAAACCAGGATTTATCTTCTCCATATACACCTATCTTCTTAATGGTTTTTCCTTTTGGAATCGTCAAAAGGACTTTGCTTTTTGAAGAGAACGAGGAACGCAAATTCAAATTTTCAGTTGTTATGAATAGAGATTCCTCTGCATGTACGACGTTTAGGACGTTAACACTAGTTAAAAGCTTAAAGGGATAGAAAAAAGAAGTTAATAAAGCCAAGGAAATTACTAAGCTTATTCGAAATTTATGTTTAGACTTCATAATAGACTCCTCATATGTAGTTTTTTTGGTTGTAAAGACCCATGAATGGTTTTTTACTATCTGTATGGTACTTATCCTTTAAATATTAGTCATTCTATGCAACGATTATTGGCTTTCGTCTATCTACAGTTAAAAGTTTTCTTGCCCTGTTTTAAAATGCACTATTATTAAGGGGAATAGACGTATTTTAAGAAATAAATTGGCCCTCCTTTCATCTGCATAAAAGTTTAGTTGCATGAATGTGTTAGAATGTAACTTGTTTGACTCATAGATTTCGTTTTTAGAAGTCCATGGATTCAATGTTGAAAAACTAAGGATACTCTAGTATTTTTAGCTATAATTCTGATAAAAGAAATAACGAATTTATAAAAGAGGTGAATTGTTTTGAAAACTAATCAACTATTGACTATTTTTACATCCGTATTAGTAATTGCAGTCTTAGCTTTTTTATTTTTAAATGATCAAAGTTCCGAAAAATCAAAGACTAAAATTGTTCAAGATGAAAAGATATCAGTTAATAATCAACCTACAATAGGTAAAAAGGAAGCGCCGATATCAATTGTAGAATTCGGAGACTATAAATGCCCTTCGTGTAAAGAGTGGGGTGAAACAATCTATCCTCAACTTGTAAAAGATTACATTGAAAGTGGGAAAGCTTCCTTTAGTTACATTAATGTTTTGTTTCACGGAGATGAGTCCACTTTAGCTGCCCTTGCATCAGAATCTGTTTACAAAAATCACCCAGAATCATTTTGGCAATTTCACAAAGCTATTTATGAAGCTCAACCTGACGTGCAAATACACGATAATCCATGGGTTACGGTGGAGAAAATGGAAGAGATTGCGACGAAGACTGTCCCTTCTCTAGATTTAAATAAATTTAGAGAAGACCTATCAAGTCGTTCTTCTAGATTAGAATCAGTTAAAATGGATGCGGCGCTCGTAGAAAAATACAATGTTACACTGACCCCGACGATTGCAGTTAATGGGGTCATCCTTGAAAATCCATTCGACTATACCTCTATAAAAAAACAAATTGAAAAGGAGCTAACCCAATGAGCGCTTCAGTAATAAACCGATATGGACTGTACCTCGCCTGGGTTGTTTCAATTACTGCAGTACTTGGAAGTCTATATTTTAGCGAAATTCGTGGTTTTATACCTTGTGAACTCTGTTGGATTCAACGTATCTTTATGTACCCAATAGCTTTGATTCTTGCAATTGCAGTTTTCAGAGAAGATAGCTCAATCAAATTTTATGTTCTCCCTTTATCAATAATCGGATTCTGTATCTCTTTTTACCACTATCTTGTACAAAAGGTGCCCGGCTTTTCGGAAGTCAGACCATGTGAACAAGGAGTTTCCTGTAATGCACAGTACATTGACTGGATGGGTTTTATCACAATTCCGTTTTTAGCGTTGACCGCCTTTTTTCTGATTACAGTCATTCTTGGACGAATCAGTACCAAACAGTAGTTTTTGATTTGGATTTGAAAAATGAAGAACTAATTGTATCAAATTGGTATGCTTACTAAAAAACAGCTTTGATTTAGAAAAACATGAAAAGCTTTTTGAAGTTGGAAAATAGATTAGACAATACCCAGTAAATAATTCAATTGACGTTTTCTTAAAACGTTAGTGTACTATATTGATTTTTTGAAAAAGCGTGACTACCTATCGAGTATGAGATCTAACTAGCTCTCTAATAGGTAGTTTTTGTATGGCTAAAAATAAGAAATAATCGCAAAACCAGAGAAAGTATCTCAAATCTTCAAGTATGTAGAGCTGATAGAATAAATGTTTTTTAAATTAAGTGTTGACGGCACAGCAAAAGTCTAATAAGTTATATATGAACATATGAACATGTATAGTTATCATGAGCGGAGGTACTGACTTATGGATGAACCGATTGAAGATACTACAGAAAATGAAATAGAAATAGGGGCGCAGATTGACGATGAGACTCTATTTATTGTATCTCAGACGTTCAAGGCACTTAGTGACCCGACAAGAATTAAAATATTAACCCTGCTATGCACAAAGGAACATTCGGTCAACGGAATAGCTGATCTTCTTAACTTAAGTCAATCAAACGTGTCTCATCAGCTACGTTTTTTAAAAAATCTTCGACTTGTCAAGTTTAGAAGAGAAGGAACTACTCTATTTTATTCAGAAGATGATCACCATGTCATGAACTTACTAAGACAGGCGATTGAGCATGCGAAACACCACTAAATATAGTAAGGAGAGTTAATCTTATGGCACATAATCATGCACATGATCATTCTCATACCTCTAACAAAAAGATTTTGATCATTTCATTCTTTATTATTTCGGCATACATGGTTGTAGAGGCGATTGGAGGGTACCTTACAAATAGCTTAGCACTTTTAGCGGACGCAGGTCACATGCTTAGTGATGCGGCTTCGCTCGCTATTGCATTACTTGCCTTTAAATTAGGTGAACAAATAGCGAACAATCGTAAAACGTTCGGATATAGACGCTTCGAGATTCTAGCAGCTGTTTTAAACGGGGTCACACTCATACTGATTTCCATATATATCTTTTATGAGGCCATCAATCGATTTATTCAACCACCTGAGGTCGCATCCGTAGGAATGTTAATTGTTAGCAGTATTGGCCTTGCTATAAACCTTCTTGTTGGATGGATTATGTTAAGAGGTGCAGACGTAGAACATAATTTGAATATGCGAGGTGCTTATCTACATGTTGTAAGCGATACGTTGGGTTCAGTCGGTGCAATACTGGCAGCGCTTCTTATCATGGCATTTGGATGGAACTGGGCAGATCCGCTCGCAGGAATCATTGTAGCGGGACTTGTTTTACGAAGTGGTTATTTCGTGACGAAATCCGGATTGAACGTATTAATGGAAGGTGCACCACAAAACGTTGATGTCGAAAAGGTTCTTCAAGTCATTCACAACAAGGAGGGGGTACGGAGTATACACGACTTTCATCTTTGGAGTATCACAAGTGGAATGAATGCACTCTCATGTCATGTTGTCGTTGATGGTAATTTACAAATCTATGACAGTGAGAATCTACTTCAAGAAATTGAACACGATTTAGCACATCTGAACGTTCAACACTCTACGATTCAATTCGAAACTCTTTCTCATCCTCACAGCGATGAATTGCTTTGCAAACTGAAGGTAGGGGAAGTAGTACATCAACATTAAAAAAATCACCTGTTGAGTAGGATTGACAATCAAGAGGAGGAGACAGCAATGCTGATTTTGGATAATAGTTACTTAATTTTGAGCATGTATAGAAACTCGATTTTTGGCAACGGAGTTTTGATAGATGATTGAATATATTTCTTCGTTAGAACCCCTTACTCAAGCATTGCTGGGTACTTTATTCACTTGGGGGATGACGGCGCTTGGTGCCGCGTTAGTGTTTATGACAAAATCAATGAATCAAAAGCTAATGGATGGGATGCTCGGTTTTGCTGGAGGAGTAATGATTGCCGCTAGTTTTTGGTCATTACTCTCACCTGCAATTGAGATGGCGGAACAAGATTCTCTTCCGGCGTGGTTACCAGCTGCAATCGGTTTCTTACTTGGAGGATTCTTTTTATCAGGTGTTGATAAAGTGATTCCACATCTGCATCCCACTTCACCGATGGATGAGGCTGAGGGTATAAACCCTAAGAAGAGAAAGCGGAGCACGTTACTGGTGTTAGCAATAACATTGCATAATATTCCAGAGGGACTTGCCATAGGCGTTGCATTTGGAGCAGTTGCAGCAGGATTCCCTTCATCATCAATCACGGGAGCTATCGCGCTGGCAATCGGAATCGGCATACAAAATTTCCCTGAGGGTGCTGCTGTGTCAATGCCATTGAGACGAGATGGATTATCTCGTCGTAAAAGTTTTTTCTATGGCCAGTTATCTGGTATGGTTGAACCGTTCGCGGCGTTGGTAGGAGTAGTAGCAGTACTCATAATGGAGCCTTTACTTCCGTTTGCGCTAAGCTTTGCTGCAGGAGCAATGATTTTTGTTGTAGTGGAGGAGGTAGTCCCAGGATCTCAAGAAAATGGAAACAAGGACTTGGCTTCTGTTTGTTTAATGTTTGGCTTTACAATCATGATGATTTTAGATGTGGCTTTAGGCTAAAATAATTATTTTTTTAATGGTTATCACTTTATTTTTTGACTGATATATATTCAAGATACTAACTATATTCGGAAGTGTAAATAATGAGCCTTAATTATATTTACTTTCAGTCGGTATTTTTACTGTTGGATAAATAAAAATACTAGAAGAAAAAATATAAAACCTCTTGCCCTGGCAATTAAAATCGTGGAGTTATCTATTTCATTCTGAAATTTCCTGAAAATTTTGGGGGTGATTTTGATAGAGAAGGAAAGCAAATTCGGAATTCAAGTGCTAGAGAAGGTGGAAGCCCACCAAGTCAGTATATACATCATTTTTTTGATGTTGGCAGTAATCTTTGGTCTATTGAATACAGAAGCTGTATATCTCGATATTTTTATTTCTCCCCTTTTAGGAGTTTTGATGTATGGGATGTTCGTTCAAATTCCGTTTCTGAAATCGAATGGATCTGCTACAAACATGAGGTTTGTGGTAGCTCTTTTATTAGGAAATTTTGTTGCCGTTCCTTTAATAGTTTAGGTTTTGGTTATCATATTTCTTCAAGATTCATCACTAATGCTGGGGGTGTATTTGGTGTTGTTAACACCGTGCATCGACTATGTGATTGTTTTTACAAAGATGGGAAAGGGAAACGAATCAATATTGTTAAAAGTAACACCGATTCTTTTAATTTTACAGACGATACTCTTACCCATATATTTATTCGTATTATTAGGAGAAAAGGCTATTAGTATCGTTAGGATGGGTCCATTTCTAGATGCATTTCTATTTTTGATTTTTATACCGCTTCTATTAGCGATAATGACACAATTGTGTTCTAAAAAGAGTTCTTTAGGTAATCGTATCATGAAAATGCCGCCATGGATTCCCGTTCCATTTATGTCTTTTGTACTTTTTGTGGTAGTTGCCTCTCAAATTAGGGAAGTGTATAGTGACCTCGGGACATTAATAGATGTAATACCAGTTTATATTTTATTTCTACTTATCATACCATGGGTGTCAAAGTCCCTTGGTAAGTTGTTCAAACTAGATATTGCTTCAAGAAGAGCAATTACATTTAGTATGGGAACAAGGAATTCACTTGTAGTTCTTCCATTAGCATCTATATTACCAGAGCCCCTATCAACACAAGTAGCTGTAGTGATCATTTTACAGACCGTTACCGAATTGTTCGGAGAAGTCTTATATATAAAATTAGTGCCTAAATGGTTCTAACAAATTAGATACATGTATTTAATTTCGCTTTCAAAAATTACGTCCTTCGATTGTTTATTAAAATATTAAGAACTGCGCTTAAGTTCTCAAGTATGCGTTGTTTACAATCAATAGGCAAAGAAATTTATTATATTGCAGAACGCTAGAGACCAGTATTATTCTAACAACTAACCTTTTTAAGGATGGACTACCAAGTGAGGAGAGATCGAACAATGGCGAGTACTGATAAGGCATCAAAAAATATCAAACTAGCATTTATAATTAATCTTGTTTTCTCGATTGGTGAATTTATCGGGGGATTTTTGATTAATAGTGTTGCAATCATGTCGGACGCCATTCACGATTTAGGTGATGCTCTTGCATTGGGCCTGTCCTGGTTCTTACAAAAATTTTCGAACAAAAAACCCGATCATAACTTCACTTTTGGATATAATCGTTTTTCCCTTTTAGGAGCATTAATAAATGCGACAATATTAATAATTGGATCTGTATATATTTTTACTCAAGCAATTCCTCTACTGTTTGAACCGGAGCATTCTAATGCACAAGGAATGATTTGGTTTGCAATTTTTGGTGTGCTTTTAAATGGTTTTGCGGCATTCCGTCTACACAAAGGAAAATCAGTAAATGAGGGAGTACTATCTTGGCACCTTTTAGAAGATGTTTTAGGTTGGATTGCCGTTCTTGTAGTAGGGATAGTTTTACTCTTCAAGGATATACATATACTTGACCCCATCCTATCAATTGCTATTGCGTTGTTTATATTAGTGAATGTGTTTCGTAATTTAGTTAAAACAATGAAAATACTTTTAGGTGCTGTCCCTGATGGTATTGACATCGATGAGGTGAAGCAAAAGATTGAAGGTATTGAAGAAGTGATTTCTGTTCAAAACCTATATGTCTGGTCAATTGATGGCGAAGATAACGCCATGAATTTACACTTAATAGTAGAAGAGATGAATCTAAAGGATTCAACTATTGTTAAACAAAAAGTCAAAGAAGTGACTTCAAAACTAGATATTAAACATTCTACAATAGAGTTAGAATCAAAAAAATACAACTAAAGAAATAAGTCATCCTTGCACCAAATCCACACTGAGGTTCGACATATGAGTAAAAATTCTATACTTCATACCGTCTGATACCAATAAATACTTTTCTACGTGCAAGGAAACTGAATATCGAATGAGGGTATATTTAGAAACCCCCTCATTCGTTTTTTTTTTGAACACTATCGAAATTTCGTCTCTTAAAATAGGATGTATTCGAATGAATGAATGATTCCAAAACGAACGTTCAAATATTTAGATTTAATTGTCATAGTTTAGTAGACCTATCGACCGGATTTTCTTTCCATACTTCGGAGAATATTCCGGTCAATGAATAAGGTTCGGCCTCGATTAAAACTGTCTGATGATAAAAAAGCTGATAATGAAACCTAAAAAGATGACTCGGGAACAATACCGAAGTCATCTTAAAGCCGTCTTAAAAAACAGAGATCATTTATTTTTATCATACCCAGTACAAATTCGAGGATATAAAAATGAATATTTTTGTTTTTTTATTCTTTGACATTCATCAGTCTTAAACTGTTCAGTGCTACCAGAAGAGTTGCCCCCATATCGGACATAATAGCTATCCATAGGGTGAGCCAGCCCGGGATGACCAAGAGTAATGCAATCGCTTTGATACTGATAGCGAACGCGATGTTCACTTTGATAATATTTAGGGATTTTCGGCTCAATTTTATCGTAAACGGTAGTTTGCTCAAATCGTCGCCCATCAGGGCGACATCTGCTGTTTCCAAAGCGGTATCCGTTCCAGCACCACCCATGGCAATTCCAACAGTAGAGGCAGCGAGTGCCGGAGCGTCATTTACGCCGTCCCCGACCATCGCGACATTGTCGTACTCAGCTCGCAAGCGTTTAATGACATTTAATTTATCCTCTGGCATCAATTCTGCCTGGATTTCGTTGACGCCAACTTGCTGGCCGATAGCTTTGCCTGTCCCTTTGTTGTCACCCGTCAGCATAATTGTCTTTTTAATACCCATATCATGTAGTTTCCGGATGATTTCTTTGCTGGATTCCCGGACTTCGTCGGCTACGGCGATAACCGCCAATATGCTTTGTTTCGTTCCGATAATCATCGAAGTCTTACCTTGCTGTTGCAGAGCCGTTACGGTTTGGTCCAGATTATTATCAATACTTTCAACACCTAGCTCGTTAAAGAGAAGCGGGCTTCCGATAAAGTAGGTGGTGCCGTCTATCGTTCCTTTAATGCCTTTTCCTGTGATGGAAGAGAAGTCCTCAACTCTGATAGAGGTGTAAGGTATGTTTTCCTCGTCCGCTTTTTTCATGATGGCAGAGGCCAACGGATGCTGAGAACGATATTCCAATGCCGTCACGATAGAAAGCAGTTCTCTCTCGTTTACCTGCTTGTTCGTGATTTTAAAGTCTGTGACGACAGGTACACCTTTGGTCAGGGTACCGGTTTTGTCAAATGCAATAGCTTTCAGCGCGCCCATTTCTTCCAGGTATACGCCGCCTTTAATCAAGACCCCTTTTTTGGCAGCATTACCGATGGCGGAAACAATCGAAATCGGCGTCGAAGTGACTAAGGCACACGGGCAACCCACTATTAGAACCGCCAATCCTTGATAGACCCAGGTTTCCCAGCTGGCATCTCACGTGCGGCCTATTACAAATGGTTGAATCGCACCATACCGGTGCGTCAAGAAGAGAACGAGAAGCTTCTGGAGGACATCCGTCTACTCTATGACCAGGCGAACGGCACATACGGGTACCGTCGGATCACGATGACGATCAACCGGTTGCGCCGACAACAAGGACTGTCCCCGTTCAATGAAAAGCGAGTCTATCGCTTGATGCATATCCATGGGATCCAATCGGTCATCCGCCGGAAGCGGAAGAAGCATAAGAAGTCAACGCCGCAGCACGTGGCCGAGAATCTGATGAACCGAGAGTTCAGCGCGTCCCGACCGGACGAGAAATGGTGCACCGACGTCACCGAGTTTAAATATGGTGCCGGGAAAAAGGCATACCTGAGCGCAATCATCGACCTGTACGACGGCTCGATCGTCGCCTATCGCATCGGAAAGTCCAACAACAACGTTCTCGTCTTCCAGACGATGATGCCAGCCATCACGGGGCTCCGCACAGGAGCGCGTCCGATGATCCATAGCGCCAATATACCTCGAGAGGGTTCAAACGCATGGTGGAAGACGCGGGACTGACCCACAGCATGTCCCGGGTCGGACGTTGCATCGACAACGCCCCGATCGAGAGCTTTTGGGGTACCCTGAAAGTCGAGATGTACTACCTGCGTGAGTTTCAGGCCTATAGCGAACTCACATCGGCCATCGAGACCTACATATCGTTCTACAACCATGACCGTTTCCAGAAACGGCTAAACGGCTTGAGCCCTGTCGAATACAGGTCTCAAGCCGCCTAGTTCGGTTTTCATTATTTGCCCTGTCTACTTGACGGGGGGCAGTTCAGTATCGTCCGACGCGAGATATTGATATTCGCGTGACGGAGGGCGTCGTGACACCTGAATTGAAAGAGGCGCTTCATGAATATGAAATTGAAATTGTCGAAGGGGTGATTCAGTTCCCACCCCGTGAAGACTTTAAGGAAAATGAATTCCGGCATAAGATTGAAGGGCTGTTCGAGGCGATTGATGTGTATATCCCCGACATTGAACTTTTAGCATGTACCAAGATTTTCTCCTCTCGCCAAAAGGATCTAGAGGATCTCGAAAAAACGAATCTATTGGCACTTTGCGATAAAGATAAACTTCTCGACCTTGTAGAGGAATACAAAGCAAACATGACGTGGGACGATCCATTTTGTAACGTGCATGACTTGAGTCGAATTTTTCAGGAAAAGGGTATATAATAAATCAAAAGAAGAGTAGAGGAGGGTGACCGATGTCAGACAGTAATCATGTACTTCTGCAAAGCGAGCTAGCGGATGAACTGAATCGTATGCAGGCAGGCGGGACAAGCTATCGCTTAGAGACGGCTCAATTGGCCCTGGCATTAAGTCGTCATGTATCGGTCCCTGAATCGCTACGTGACTGAGAAATGGCTCGCCAGTATGTTCGATCTTCACTGCATGATTTACAGGACGACCGGGCAGAGGATGTGGCAAAAATGCTTAGTATGGCAGCACGGCGTGCCTACAACACTCCTGAAAATACGTTCTCGGTAGATATGAAAGTGAAATTAGAAGAAAAGCGTAATCGATTCAAGGTGCGTGGATTGCAGGTGAAATCTTAATTGGACCAAGCGGAGTCATTCTTTATACTCTCATGAGGTTATGATTCTACGTGTGAATGAAGCATCTTTGGTCAAGTCATTGAACATGTATCAGACGATTTCTTCAAACCGTTAAATACTTTGTTTGTAATAAACATAAGGGTACTAGATTCAGTCACTGGTTGACTCAACCTAGTACCCTTTTCGTATCATTGTTTATTTTGTTGGGTGCTCCGCTCACGCAGGACCGCGAGCTCGACCTGTTCCTGTAACCGGTTCTCGAATGTCTCTTTCTCTCGACGGAGGAGCTGGACTTCTAAGTGCAGTTTCTGGTTCTCTTCTTCAAGCTGGTCAAGACGGCGTGTACGAGCTTTTAAGTCGTCGACAGCGTCCATAAGACTTTGATTTTGCCGATAGAGCTGGCTACGTTCATCTTCTAGCTTTTTCATGTCTCCTTCTAGATGAAAAACTGTTTTTTTCTGCTCTTTTAGTTCTTCTTTGTTAGACACACGTTCTGTTTCCAATGCGTCTTCAACGATTCTCTTTTCAGCGATTAGTTGGTTGATTTGATCTTGTAATTGAGTGAGTGCAATTTCATGTGACGACACCTTTCGCTCATACTCCTCTTGGAGTCGTTCAGCTTCTGCAATTACGCTTTGTTCAAGGTCATGAATGGTATTTTTATATCGCGCGTTGATTCGCTCATGTTCTTTTTGTTGCGTTTCTAGTCGAGTGGCTCGTTCATTGAACAGGGCAAGCACTTGATTCAGTGCTGCTTCGAGTGATTCGTTCTCCTTGACGACTAAGGGGTCCGGTGACTGTTTATCGGCCAATGATATTAATTGCTCGAATAATTGGTTGGTTGATATTTGACATTGCTCCATTAAACGCTGAATATGTTCTTTCACTTCTTGTGACACGCGGAATGACGTCACCTTGGTCTCGTTTGATTCCAATTCTAATCCCTCATTTGGTTATTATTTTGTATACAGCATATGTAGTTCCTATATTTAAATCATTTAAATACAAGTTGTTATAAAAAAAATCACTCATAAACTGGCACTTTGTGGTGTAGGAAGGTATACATTTCGACGTCGAAATGTATACCTTCCTACACTTTTTACTTATGAGAATGTCTCAATAGTAAGCTAGTAGTCGAATCATCTATTTAATCCTAGCGACTAAGCAACAAAACGCTTAAGACAATTCCTACTTTGTTTTATTACATCATATAAGAGATGACAGTAGTTAACAATTTAAAGCTGTATGAGTTCAAAATAAATACGACCCAACTAAGTACGAATCGAATTAGTGTTTTGAGAGAAACAATAAGCTTAAAGAAACATACAAAATGGACACGAATATATAGATTGACAAATAACGTTTACATTCGTGAACTCAAATCGATTACAAATGTAAACGAAAAGAGAGGAGAAAAAATGCTTTCGAAATTTCAATTATCTGATTTGCAAATGGTTAATCACTCTACGCAGCCTGTAGTCTTAAAGTTCACCGCCGATTGGTGCCCGGGATGCCGTCAGCTCGCACTACTATTTGAAAGCGTTGCTGAAGGATATCCAGATGCGTTTTCTAGACAAGAATATAGCCAATGAAGACTGAATAGCGAACCCAAAAACATAATGGTTGACAGTCGACGTTTACGATTGTAAACTGAAAACAAATAAAACGTTTACGATTGTAAACTTAAAATTGGAGGTTAGACAAATGGCTGAACATGTCGAAAAACAAATCACGGATTCAGAATGGGAAGTCATGCGTGTCGTTTGGGCCCAAAAGCACGTGACCAGTAAAGAAATCATCGAGGTATTGGAAAAGAAGATGAGCTGGAAGCCTGCGACGACGAAGACATTCATTGGAAGGCTCGTGAAAAAAGGGATGCTCTCAACCGAGGCCGAGGGGAAGAAATTCATCTACTCCGCGAACGTCGTTGAAGGTGACGTCATCAGAGAGACGTTACACGATCTACTCGATCATATCTGTGACAGGGATGTCGGTAACACAATCGGAACGATGATCACACAGGCGACACTGAGTGTACAGGATATCGAGAATCTCAAAAAAATCCTTGAGATGAAGGAAAGTGAAGCGGTGGAGGACATTCCATGCACCTGTACCCCGGGTCAATGCAGATGTCAGGACCATTCCTGTGGATCCAGACATTGAGTTTGAAATGATGTCATGAAGGTAGTGAATAGGAGGAGATTCAAGATGAAAAAAACGATTTTAACGATTAAAGGTATGTCATGCGCTCATTGTGTCAACAAAGTCGAGTCAGCACTTGAAGGTCTGAATGGGGTTGAAAGTGCGAAAGTCAACTTAAAGAAAGGCATTGCAAAAGTGAAGTACGATGAAACACGACTAGATGTGAATGAATTTAAAGAAGTTGTGGGCGAGGTCGGTTACGAAGTCGAATCAGCCCAATAATAATGGAGGTAAGACGATATGGAGAGTAAGACATTTGCCGTGGAAGGGATGACCTGTGCGTCCTGCGTTCAGACAGTTGAAAAAGCAACAAAAAAATTGCCTGGCGTAGTGACCTCCAACGTCAACCTAGCGACTGGGAAATTGAGCATTCATTACGATGAGACGAAAATCTCGCCGCTGGATATTCAGACGACCGTCGAGAAGGCTGGCTACAAGGCCTCAACCGAGACCGAGCAAAGATCATTTGTCATCACAGGGATGACTTGTGCCTCGTGTGTGCAGACGATTGAGAAGGCCACGAGGAAAATGGTGGGTGTGACTGAGTCGAATGTGAACTTGGCGACAGAAAAATTAGTTATTCGATATGATCCTCAGCTGGTGACTGTATCAGATGTCATCCGAGTGGTGGCAAACGCCGGATATGAGGCAAGAGAAGATCAAGAATCAGCGGATAGTCAAGATACCGAGAAAGAAAAGAAACTGAAAAAAATTCAATCGATGTGGAACCGATTTGTAGGGTCGGCGATTTTCACGATTCCATTACTCTATGTGGCGATGGGGCATATGATCGGCCTACCCCTACCGATGGCATTGCATCCAACGATGAACCCAGAATTGTTCGCTGTCTTGCAGCTCATGATGACCATCCCAGTGATGTTATTCGGATGGAAATTCTTCTCCGTCGGATTTAAGACATTGTTCCGAGGGCATCCGAATATGTATTCACTTGTCGCCCTAGGGACGAGCGCAGCCTTCTTCTATAGCGTCGGTGCCACCATGGCTATCCTCTCAGGTTATGAGGGATACGTGAATAGCCTCTACTATGAGACAGCCGCAGTCATTCTCACGCTGATCACATTAGGTAAATATCTTGAAGTCCGGTCGATGGGTAAAACATCCGAAGCGATTGAAAAATTGATGGGACTGGCACCTAAGACGGCAAAGGTCGTCCGCAACGGACAAGAGTTAGAAGTATCAATCGACGAAGTCATCGTCGGCGACACGATTATCGTAAAGCCTGGTGAGAAGATTCCGGTGGATGGCGTGGTTCTATCAGGTAATACGTCTGTAGACGAATCCATGCTGACCGGTGAAAGTATCCCTGTTGAAAAAAATGTGGGTGCTCAAGTCATCGGTGCCAGCATCAACAAGAACGGGATCATCCAATACCGAGCCACGAAAGTCGGTAAGGATACGGCGCTATCTCAAATCATCAAATTGGTCGAGGATGCACAGGGCTCTCGAGCTCCTATCGCAAAACTGGCCGATATCATCTCCGGATACTTTGTACCGATTGTCATCGTCGTCGCGATCCTTTCAGGAATTGCATGGTATTTAGGCGGTCAGACCGGCCTCTTCGCCTTGACGATCACGATTTCAGTACTGGTCATCGCCTGCCCTTGTGCACTAGGTTTGGCCACACCAACAGCAATCATGGTGGGTACGGGCAAAGGTGCTGAGAATGGTGTGTTGATCAAGAGTGGCGGCGCCTTGGAGACGACCCATAAAGTCCAGACGATCGTGTTCGACAAGACAGGGACGATCACTGAAGGAAAACCGAAAGTGACAGATATCGTGACAGTGAATGGACATCAAGAAGATGAGTTGTTACGCTTGACCGCTTCCGCTGAAAAAGGGTCTGAACATCCATTGGGCGAAGCAATCGTAAGAGCGGCAGAGGACAGAATGATGCGTGTCATGGATATCGATCGTTTTGAAGCCATCCCAGGGCACGGGATCGAAGTACTGATCGACGGAAAAGTCTTGCTTGCCGGAAACAGAAAATTGATGAAAGACCGCGGCATCTCACTGGATGTCCTTGAAGGCGCTTCAGACAAACTCGCACACCAAGGCAAGACGCCGATGTATATCGCGATTGACCAACAAATCGCAGGGATCATCGCTGTCGCAGACACCGTCAAAGAAAACAGTCGTAAAGCCATTCAGAAACTTCAACGAATGGGTATCGAAGTAGCCATGATCACCGGAGACAACAAAGGTACGGCCATGGCGATTGCGAGACAGGTCGGGATCGATCGGGTACTGAGTGAAGTGTTACCTGAAGATAAAGCGAACGAAGTGAAGAAGTTACAGGCCGAAGGGAAGAAGGTCGCAATGGTCGGTGATGGAATCAATGACGCACCAGCCTTGGCCCAAGCAGACATCGGAATCGCGATCGGTTCGGGTACTGACGTTGCGATCGAATCTGCAGACATCGTCTTGATGCGAAGCGATTTGATGGATGTACCTACAGCTGTCGAATTGAGCAAGTCAACCATCCGCAACATCAAACAGAACCTGTTTTGGGCATTTGCCTATAATGTCATGGGTATCCCGTTTGCGATGGGGATTGTTTATCTACTCGGCGGGCCCTTGTTGAACCCGATACTTGCCGGAGCGGCCATGAGTTTAAGCTCAGTCTCGGTCCTGGTGAACGCACTCCGTTTAAAACGATTCAAGCCTTCGATGATCAAATAAAAGGAGGGAGTGGGATGGATACAGCCCTACAGCTCGAGCTTTACACGCGTCCGACGTGTTCAGATTGTCAGGATGCCAAAAAATACTTAAAAACAATCTCAGTCTCTTATGTGAACAAAGATGTGGGTGTGAACCTTGACCTTGAACAAGAAATGGTAGCGATATCAGGGAATCGAATCGTACCACTGTTTGTCTTCTACAAAAAAGGGATGCTCAGAAAAAGAAGAGTAGTGAAGTACTTTGTTGGCTTCGAGAACAACAAAGAAGAGATTCTAACATTGCTACGATAAGCAACGATAGCTCACTCTCAGAACCTGTTGAAAGCGTGTCGCGCAATGAGGGACACGAACATAAGGTGGCGAGGGTGTAAAAAAATCGATACTTTTACACCCTACCCATGTATGGTAATTAAATAATCAGGAGGAACATATAATGAAAAAATCAACATTTCAGGTAGCGGGTATGTCTTGTGGATCTTGTATCAATAAGATTGAAGGACACGTTGGAAAGTTAGCGGGTATTGAATCAGTGAAGGTCAATCTTTCGGCGGGAGAGGTGGACGTGACGTTCGATGAAAGCCAACTCACACTTTCTGAGATTGAAACCGCAATTCAAGAGACTGGCTACGAGGTAACGGAGGCGACCGTTAAAATCGGTTGTTCTTGCTGCAAGTAATGGAGGTCGAGTGACGGTGCGATCAAGGACTACTCAAAGGAGTGTTAAACGTGAAAGACCATGGACATCATCATATGAAGAACTTGACGGGAAATGAAGTGTCTGTAGAAGCCAAATATGAATTCGGGAAAATCAGTATCGAGTTAAAGGATCAACATCAGCAAGCCCCGGAACTCGAAGTCAGCCATGAAAAGGAATTCCATTTGATTCTCGTGAACGAAGACCTAACTGAGTACCGACACCTCCATCCGTTTAAAAAGGGTGAGGGTCGATTCGAGCAACCCGTCCAACTTGAGGCAGGGGCGTATAAACTCTTTGTGGATATTCAGCCTAAGGGACTGGCATATCAAGTGAAGCCGGTTCACTTACAGATTGATCATCAGTCCTCTTCCTCTATCGAATCGTCACTTAAAGTGAATGAGCGTCTGACGAAGACGATCGAAGGTCATACCGTCGAGCTGTCGATTGACTCTTTAAAAGCGCATGTCCCGACTGTCTTCAGCTATGACACCAAAGAAAGTAACCCGGAGCCATACCTTGGAGCACTTGGTCATGTCGTCATCTTGGATGAAGCCGGAGAACAGTTTATCCATGTGCATCCTTCTTCTCATGATACGACGGAATTTGAGACGGTCTTCCATAAACCTGGCCTATACAAGGTCTGGGCCGAATTCCAGTTCCATGGGACTGTGCACACCTATCCTTTCGTCATTCGTGTCTCAGATTGACCATGAGCGACCCATGGTTCCTCGTTGGGTCGCTTTCCTGTAATCGTTGTAAGCATAATTTTCGAAGGAGAGGACTCAGATGATAGAAAGTGAGCGGCTGGACACTCATGGTGATCGAAAAACCAAGATGAAATTCATCCTTCTACTCGCGTTACCAGCGGTTGCCGAGAATTTTTTCCAAACGTTGCTCGGATTTGTCGATACGCTGTTCGTCTCAAGAATCGGCCTAGCAGAAGTGTCAGCGGTAGGAGTGACGAATGCCATCCTCGCCATCTACTTAGCTGTCTTTATGGCAATCGGTGTGGCAGTAAACGTTTATGTCGCCAATAACTTAGGCGCAGAACGAATCGAGCGCGCGAGACATATCGCGCAGCAGGCCATCGTCCTATCTGTCGTGGTCGGGGTGACCTTTGGGGTCGTGACGCTATTTTTCGCTGAGCCTCTCCTGCGGTTGATGGGGGTGGAGAATGACGTTTTAGAAGCTGGTAGCACCTACTTCAAAATTGTCGGGATCCCATCGATCGTGATGGCGTTGATGTTTGTGCTCAGTAGTATCTTACGAGGTGCGGGAGATACAAAATCACCGATGAAGGTGAGCATCGTCATCAATGTCGTCAATATTGTGCTCGACTATATGTTGATTTTCGGTTTTTGGATCATCCCCGAACTTGGTCTCGTCGGAGCGGCACTCGCGACCGTCATCGCCCGGCTCGTCGGGACGCTCTTATTGATGAACTATATTCGTAAGACGGAAGTGATCGCCTTCAGGAAAGATTTCTGGAGACCGGATCTCGAACACCAGTTGGAGCTCGTGAACCTTGGAAGCCCGGCGGCTATCGAGCGATTGGTCATGAGAGCCGGACAGATCGTGTATTTCGGATTCATCGTGGTACTCGGGACGAACACCTTCGCCGCGCATCAAATTGCAGGGAATCTAGAGGTGTTCTCTTATATGTTGGCATATGGTTTCGCGACAGCAGCAACCATTCTCGTCGGTCGCAACATCGGAGCGGGAGACCACGAGACCGCCAAAGAATATGCCAGATTGAGCACGTTCATGGCGATGGGCTTCATGTCCTTATTCGGGGTCGTCTTATTCTTCTTCGGAGGATGGGCAGGTTCACTTTTCACCGACGATCCCCAAGTCATCAAAGACATCGATGTCGCATTAAAAATAGCAGCGGTCTTCCAGCCTTTCCTAGCAGTTGTCCTTGTATTGACCGGTGGATTCCAAGGAGCGAACAATACGAAGTTTCCAATGTATCTGACCACGATCGGTATGTGGGTGATCCGGACTGGGGCAGTATATGTATTGGCGATTCAGATGCAGATGGGCATTGCAGGAGTGTGGATCGCCATCGGTCTAGACATCGTCTTTAAGGCGATCGTCCTTTGGATTCAATTCAGCCGAGGGCGTTGGATTGTAGTGGAATCCGAACCGCAGAAGCCCTGTCATCCCAAAACTAAGCATGAAGACGTGCGATGTATAAATAATTATTAACACTTGACTGAAATTGTAGGAAAGAGCAAAGTTGTTCTTTCCTTTTATCTTTTCTGAAAAAGTTATTAAAGGAGCCCGTCACGCCGATCTAAAGAAATCGAATCAGTGGTGAAAAACACACATATGTCATGCGGCCTATAGCTGCTCGATTATAAAAAATGGATATTTTTTTGTTCAGTATAGAAAAAACCTGGTCTTCGTCAAAAAGAACCAGGTAATTAAGAAAGTTATTGTTTATTCAAATCCATATTAGTTGTCAGTCGATGAATATGAACGGCTAGATAAGCTAGTTCCTCATTAGGAATTGTCACACCGTGCAACTGTTTAAGGTAGTCCCGTACTTTGAATGAACCATTCATGGCCTTTGGGTAGATGTTCGCAATCTGTTCAAATAGTTGATCGGATTCTTCATTCAATATTTTTCCAGCATAAAAGCGTTCAGCGAAATATTTCACATGTGTGATGAATCATGAATAATGAATATCTTCTTCATCGGTTTCAATATTGTAAGCATATCGAATAAGGTTCACAATACTCCCAATCATCTTGGCGTAGCGCATGCCATCACGTGTTTCTTCTCTTTCTCCTTGCGCGTTGATAATATGAAAAGCAATATTGGCTGCCTCTTTAATAGGCAGTTCGATTTTAAACCGTTCATTCATGAGATTAACCGCATAACTTCCAATCTTGAATTCCTGTGGATAATAGTTTCGAATTTCCCAAAATACTCGGTTGCTGATAGTAATACCTTTATAATAACGTTTTACCGCAAAGTGAAGGTGGTCTGTCAGTGTTGAAAAGATACCGGCATTGAGCTTTGTAGCCAGCTTTTCCTCAGCATATGCAACGATTTCTCGAGTGATCTCGACGAATTCAGGAGGAATTTCAGTCACCAGTCCTATGAACTCTTTAATACGGACATCGTCAGCGGGTATGAACATTTGGGAGGCTTCAGGTGGAGCGACAACATTTCCGACTTTCTGCCCGAAACCAATTCCTTTTCCAATTAAAATGTACTCAAGCTTTGATTTGTCCTCGACAATCACGACACTTGAATTTAATACTTTTTTGATACGAATCATTCCATACCTCCGTCTTAATTCAAGTCAGATCATCTCCATTTGAAGCTATGACTTTTTTATACCAGTAGAACGAATCTTTTTTAATCCGTTCTAGGGTCCCGTTCCCTTCGTCGTCCAAGTCTACATAGATGAACCCATACCGCTTCTTCATTTCTCCTGTACTGGCTGCAATTAAATCGATTGGTCCCCATGCCATGTAACCGAGTAAAGGCACCCCGTCGATGGAAACTGCTTTTTTCATCTCTTCAATATGATCCCGTAGATAGGCGATACGATAATCGTCATGAACTTTCTTATCTGAGGTGAGTTCATCAACGGCCCCGAGACCGTTTTCAACAATCATAAGTGGCAACTGATATCGATCATATAGATAATTTAAAGAATAGCGCAAGCCTTTCGGATTGATACTCCATCCCCATTCGCTTTGCTCCACATGCTGGTTTTTATAGCCTGTCTTCACGCCATTCAAACCAGAGAATTCGAGAGGCGACTCCTTGACGATAACGTGAGTTAAGTAATAGCTATATGAAATAAAATCAACAGGACCACGATACAATGTATCGGCGTCTCCTTCTTCAAACGGCAAAGAGATATTCTCGCGCTCTAATTCTTTTTTAATGTAGTTCGGATATTTGCCACGACAAAGTACTTCACAGTAGTACTGCATTTTATGCATGAATTCCTCAGTTCGTTGGACGTCATCTGGGTCTGGGGAGTTTGGATATGCGAAGTGGCCATTATACATCATCCCCACTTTGTTCTCTGAATCAATCTCATGGGCAAGTGTCACGGCTTTGGCATTCGCCAACATCTGATGGAATGCACCGATAAACTGTGATTCTTTCGTTGAAGAAGGGATTCCTCCCCCCATCCATGGTTTTGTCGACATGACATTGATTTCATTAAAAGGAATCCAATATCGGACTTTACCTTTATATCGAGTAAACATGGTTTCGCAGTAGTGAAGGAAGAAGTCGACCACATCACGATGAAGCCAGGAGCCATATTTCTGTAATCCTAGTGGAGTCTCGAAATGAAGAGAATCATGAAGAAGCACCATCTCCAGTGTCGGATCAAACCCAAACGAAAATGGAAGTCTCAGGGTGAGAGTATCGTCATCGCCCCTGACCTTCTCAAGCGAGACTTCACTGCCAGTAGACCGAATAAGAAGTGGGTGACGGACATCACCTACATCCAATA
>NZ_JACSLR010000024.1:0-21839 GCF_018618255.1 Exiguobacterium sp. s56
ATCCCTCCCTTTTCTCGAATCTGTTAACTCGCTATGACTAGTATACTTCTTGATCCACCGATATAGAACCGAACGACTACTGATTTGATGTCTGGAGAGGACTTCCACCATGGTGACCCCATCGAGATAGTCACGTACGGCCGCTATTTTCTGTTCCTTTGTGTACAGTTTCCATGTCCTCGACTCCTTCAAGGCGTCGATTCCGCCGGTCTCGAATTTCACTTTCCACACCCGGAGGGTATGCTCAGAGACGTCATGGGCCTCCTCGATTTCCTTCCACGTATATGTTTCTTCTTCCATCATCCGTAGTGCACTCAGTTTTTGTTCGATTGAATGCCGACTTCTCGCCATAAAAAACACTCCCCAATCAGATAAACAGATTTGTTATTTCATCTGTCTACCTATTGGGGAGCATATCACGAGGCACGACCCTTATTTTTTTGCGTTGACCGTCCGCGCCGATGCAATCAACGTGGCCACGTCCTGTTCACGTCCCGCATGGAGCGCCTCGACGATGAAACTACCGACGACGACCCCGTCACAGGCTGACCCGAGCGTCCGGACCTGATCGGTGCGATGGACACCAAAACCGGCGAGCACCGGTACGGGTGAACGTGCCGTCAACGAACGCAAGTGCTCGAGTAACTCATCCGGGAACACGTCCGTCTTCCCGGTCGTCCCTTTGAGCGTCACCGCATAGACGAATCCTTCCGCCTGATCCAGAATCGTGTCGATGCGGGTCTGACTGCTCGTCAACGTGACGAGCGGTACGACCGCGACTCCGTGACGATCGATGCCAGCGAACAAATCGAGGCTCTCTTCAAACGGCAAATCGGGAATGATGACGCCGCTGACCCCAGACGCTGCCGCCCGCTCGAAGAAACACTCGACCCCGAACCGGAACACCGGATTCAAGTACGTCATCAAGACGATCGGCACCGAAAAACGACCCGTTCCTTCTATTAAACGGTCCAACACGTCCGTCAACGTCACACCTTGTTCGAGGGCGCGCATTCCAGCCGCCTCGATGATGGGACCGTCTGCCACCGGATCCGAGAATGGAATTCCGAGTTCGATGGCCGTCGCTCCCATCGCTTCTAGCCGTTCAATCGTCGGAATCAAGTGATCGAGTCCGCCGTCCCCGGCCATGATGTACGGGACGAACGCCGTCCCTTCACTCCGCTGTCGAATCGCTTCATCTAATCTCATCATTGAGTCACCCTTTCTCGAATCGTATGAACATCCTTATCCCCGCGACCAGATAGACAGATGACGAGCACGTCGTCCTCGTCCATCGTTTGGGCGAGCGTTTCCGCATAAGCGAGCGCATGCGATGACTCAAGTGCCGGAATAATCCCTTCTTGGCGGCTGAGCGACATGCAGGCTGCGAGTGCGTCCTCGTCCGTGACCGCCGCGTAGCGGACCCGTTCGATATCTTTCAAGAAGCTGTGTTCTGGTCCGACACCCGGATAGTCGAGTCCGGCCGAAATCGAGTGTGCTTCCTGGATTTGCCCGGCTGCGTCCTGGAGCACATACATGAGCGACCCGTGAAGCACCCCGACCTCGCCCTTCGTGAGCGTTGCCGCATGCTTGTCCGTGTCGACACCGCTCCCTGCTGCCTCGACACCGTATAAGGCGACTGTTTCGTCATTCAAGAACGGATAGAACATGCCCATCGCATTGCTACCGCCGCCTACACAGGCAACGACCGCGTCAGGGAGACGCCCTGTCTTCTCGAGCACTTGACGACGTGTCTCTGTCCCGATAACGCTTTGGAAATCGCGGACCATCGTCGGGAACGGGTGCGGTCCGAGCACCGACCCCATCACGTAATGCGTGTCATCGACATGTTTGACCCAGTAACGGAGCGCCTCGTTGACGGCATCTTTTAACGTTCGACTCCCCGACTTAACGGGAACGACTTTCGCACCGAGTAACTCCATTCGAAATACGTTCAATTCTTGACGTTCGACGTCGACCTCACCCATGAAAATCGTACATTCGAGATTGAGCAGCGCACATACCGTCGCCGTAGCGACCCCGTGCTGTCCGGCGCCTGTTTCGGCGACGACTTTTTGTTTGCCCATTCGTTTGGCGAGGAGCGCCTGGCCGATCGTGTTGTTGATTTTGTGGGCACCGGTATGGTTCAAATCTTCTCGTTTTAAATAGACATTCGTCCCGAGGCGGCGGCTCATGTTCTCCGCATAATAGAGTGGCGTTTCTCGACCGACGTATTCGCTGAGGAGATCGTTGAAGCGTTCCTGGAATTCAGGGTCTTGTTTCGCTTCCTCGTAAGCCACTTCGAGCTCTTCGACTGCTTGCATGAGCGTCTCAGGGATATATTTTCCGCCATATGGTCCAAACTTTCCGTTCACTGGTTGTGTATACATTGTGTTTCCTCCTTGGCGCGTCGGATGAACGCGCGAATCTTATCGTGATCTTTCTGTCCATTCGTCTCCACACCACTTGAGACATCGACGCCGTCCGGTCGCATGGCGCGAATCGCCGCACCGACATTGTCGACATTCAATCCACCGGCGAGCCAAAACGTCTGCTCCGGCCGTTCGAGCGTCGCCCAATCGAGCGCCTGCCCACTGCCCGGTGTCGGTGCGTCGAGAAGAATGACGTCGGCCTCCGACTCGTGATCCGCTTCGATGATCGGGAGACCGAACTGACGGAACGTTTCAAGCGGCCGTGTCCGGCGGTGTAATTGGATATCGGTCAACCCGCAAGCGACGGCAGCTTCGACCTCTTTGATTGTTGGATCGAGAAATACGCCGACGACTCGGACATCTTCCGGGATGAACCCCCGAAGCCGTTGCGCCGTCGCGATGTCGATTTGGCGCGAACTGTTCGCAAAGACGAATCCGATAGCGTCCGCTCCGGCCTCGATCGCCGTCGCGACACTCGCTTCCGTCGTCAATCCACATATTTTAACGAACATGATGTCAACTCCTCAATCAAGGCTGTCGGGTCGTCCTGTCGCATGAGCGCCTCCCCGACGAGAATCGCTCGGGCCCCGGCCGTCTGTAACCGACGGGCCGCCTCGCCTGTGCTGACGCCGCTCTCGCTGACGAACGCGACATCTGGATACTTCGTCATCAAGTCGACCGACGTGTCGAGCGAGACCTCGAACGTCTTCAAGTTTCGATTGTTGATGCCAATCAACACATCGCCCAGTTCGAGCGCCGTCTGGAGCTCGGCCTCATCATGAACTTCGACAAGCACGTCGAGGCCGATGGACCGCGCATACTGTTTTAACGTATGAAGCCGGCTCGGATGGAGCGCAGCAACAATCAATAGTGCCGCACTCGCTCCAGCTTCCTTCGCCCGGTCGAGCTGTCGTTCATCGATGATAAAGTCTTTGCAGAGGACTGGGATCTCGACAGCGGCCGCGACATCATGCAAGTCGTTGAACGAACCGTTGAAATAGGTCGTATCCGTCAAAACGGAAATCATTGTCGCCCCTGCCTGTTCATACGTGCGGGCCCGGCTCACGACGTCCACTTCTTCGCGAATCACACCTTTTGACGGGGAGGCCCGCTTAATCTCGGCGATGACATGAAAACCGTCCTTCATTAAAAGCGGTAATGAGATGGCTGTCGTCTGCGTCACCTCGATGTCTTCCATTTGATTGACCTCTTCAATTTTCGTTCCGATGATTTTCGTCAAGTAGCTCATGCGCCAACCTCCGTTCGTTGTAATTGTTTGAGCACGCGGATGGCGTGCCCTTCATCGATGCTTGCCGTTGCCACCGCGACACCTTCACGAAGCGTCTGGACCGTCCCATATGTGCAGAGGGCGAGCGCGGCGTTCAATAAGACGACGTCTCGCGCCGGTCCCTGCTCTCCGTTCAAGACGGCCAGGAGCGTCGCCGCATTCTCAGCTGGTGTCCCGCCTTGCAAGGCCGACAGCGGAGCTCGCATCAATCCGACGTCGCGCGGGTCGACGGTGTAACGGGCCACTTTGTCGCCGTTGAAGAACAAGACGTCATTTCTTCCAGCGAGACTCGCTTCATCCAGCCCGCCCGCCCCATGGACGACCATTCCGCGCTCGACGCCGAGGTGGCGCATCGCCGTCGCCATCTTCTCGATGAGCGATGGATGGTACACGCCGATCAATTGCCGCTTCGGCTTGAGCGGGTTCGTCAACGGGCCGATTTGATTGAAGATGGTCGCCGTTGCGAGTCGTTTCCGGACCGGCATGACGTGTTTCATGACCGGATGGATGTGTTGGGCGAACAAGAAACTCAAGTTCGTCCGCTCAAGGTCGGCGAGCATCGCCTCATGACTTTGGACGATCGGGATATTCAATGACTCGAGGACGTCGGCACTGCCTGACCGGCTCGACACGCTGCGATTCCCATGTTTGGCGACCGGGATATCTAATCCCGCCAAGACGAATGCGACCGTCGAGCTGATGTTGAACGTGTTCGCCCCGTCACCGCCTGTGCCACAGACGTCGAGCACAGGAAGCGCCGTCTCGGGGAACGTTGCCGCCTCACGAATATAGTCAGCGAGTCCGGCCATCTCCTCAGCCGTCTCACCGCGCGCTTTCATGGCGAGTAACACCTCGGCGATTTGCGCTTCATCGGCTTGGAACAGCTCGGCCGCTGCCAGTTTCATTTCATTCGTCGTCAATGGGTTCGTCAATAGTCGTGTTAACATGTCCGTTCCTCCTCAAGCATTTTGGGTATAAAAAAACTCCATACGACGTCTGTCGTATGGAGGACGGTATGGACCGCGGTGCCACCTCTCGTTGGATCGATTGATCCCACTTTCCGATGCTATCACATCGTATCCCGATAACGGAGGAAACCGTCATGACCTACTTGATTCAGCCATGCTCTCATGAGCCCATTCACGTGATGGCCTCGGCCGGGATCCCACCACCCCCGGCTCTCTGAACGAGACTTGTTCACGCTACTCTTCTCAATCACTGATTTATGATGTGTTGAAACGAAAAAGGGTTACCCGCCCGACTCATAGCTTGCGCTATGAGAAGGACGAGTAACCCCGTGGTGCCACCTTCGTTGGTTCCGTAGAACCCACTTCACGGACAAACATCCGCTTTCCCATGGTAACGGTGGGTGACCCGCTAAAGCCTACTAAAAGTTTCGGTTTAGAGCTCGGAAGTCCATTCGCGACGTCCCGCATACTGATTCACACCAACCATCAGCTCTCTGTCATACGGGGACCGTCGTTACTTCTCTTCGTCGACGCCTTTATTCGTTTCAATTAAGTTAACTCGTACTATACAGGTCGAGAAACCTCCTGTCAAACAAAAGCATGTAAAAAAACTTTGCTTCTATAGGTGCGGCCGAATCGATACCGTCTTTTGCGATTTCGCGAGTTGACACTTGATTTTTTTGTCTGCTATAGTCGTCCCCAACAACACTTCACTCAACTAAAGGAGAATTGACTTTGGAAACTAGCAAATTAAAACGTGAACTGTCCACGCGGCAGTTGACGATGATTTCGCTCGGTAGCGCCATCGGGACGGGCCTCTTCCTCGGAAGCGGGCTCGCTATCCAAACGGCAGGACCGAGTGTGCTCGTCAGTTACGCCATCGGAGCCTTCATCGTCCTGTTATTGATGGGCTGTCTCGCTGAGATGACCGTCGCCCATCCGACCTCGGGCTCGTTCGGCACAATCGCCGAACGCTATGTCCATCCGCTCGCCGGCTTTTTGGTCCGCTACTCGTACTGGGTCGCCAACGTCCTCGCCATCGGCGTCGAAGTGAGCGCAATCGCCATCTATATGCGGTACTGGTTCCCCGACGTGAACGGATTCGTCTGGGTCGCCGTATTCGGCGGGTTGCTCATCTACGTCAACGCCCGGCACGTCCATACGTTCGGGACGACCGAATACTGGTTATCGTTCATCAAAGTGACGGCCATCATTCTGTTTATCGTCCTCGGTGCCGCCACGCTGTTCGGTCAACCCGGTTCACCAATCGAATCGATCACGACCGGCGATGAAGGTTTCTTCGCCTTCGGGTTTTACGGGATGTGGGTGACGATTTTCATCTCGCTCTTCAGTTTCCTCGGGACCGAGCTCGTCGCCGTCACGGCCGGCGAAGCGAAAGACCCGGACCGCGCCGTACCGAAAGCGTTGCGCGCGACTGTGTTCCGTCTGACGTTCTTTTATCTCATCACGATTGGGATCATGCTCATGCTCATCCCATGGCAGCAAGCCGGCATCGATCAAAGCCCGTTCGTTCTCGTCATGCAACAGTTCGACGTGCCTGGCGCTGCTGGCATTTTGAACTTCGTCATCTTAATCGCTGCCTTGTCGGCGATGAATGCACAGCTCTATGCGTCAACGCGAATGATGTATTCCCTCGCCGAGGCCGGTGATGCTCCGCGCATCTTTAAAAAAGTCAGCACTAGCGGGATTCCAATGCCCGCTTTGCTCGTCTCAACAGGCGGGATTATTCTCGCGGCATTGCTTCAAGTGTTCATGGAAACATCGTATCCATTCTTGATGGGCATCTCGATGTTCGGAGCCATCTTCACATGGTTCATGGTATTCGTCTCCCACTTGTTCTTCCGTAAGAAGTGGACAGGACGCAAATTACCGGTCCGCATGATCGGTTACCCGTTCTTGCCGTTACTCGGTGCCGGACTATTGCTCAGCCTCATGATCACAACATGGTTCACCGACTTCAATATTCTGCTCAAGTTCGGGATTCCATGGTTGGTCGGATTGACCGTCATCTATCTCGTGCGTGAGCACTTCCGCAAAGCGAACGAACAATTAAACGACATCGAACAAGCCAACTGAAACAAGCGCCTGTCCGCAACGGATAGGCGCTTGTTTTTTGGTTTTGATGGGACACAAAACGAGAACCTGTCACGATTGACGGGTCCTCGTTGATCATTAGAAGAACTGACGTGGGTTGACTGTGCTACCCGCGCTCGTTCCTGAGTACGAGTAGCTGCCTTGATGAACCTCGAAGTGAAGGTGCGGGCCTGAAGAATTACCCGTGTTCCCAAGTGTCCCGATGTTCGAGCCTTGTGTCACACGTTGACCGGCGCTTACTGAGACCGAGTTCATGTGGGCATAGACCGTCGTCCAAACTTGTCCGTTGATGACGTGGGCAATCATGACGTGATTCCCGTATGCGCCACCCCAGCCGGCACGGATGACCGTTCCCGTTGCCGAGGCACGGATTGGTGTTCCGACAGGTCCAGCGATATCGACGCCGTTATGGAACGAGTAGCCGAATTGACCGCTTGCCGGTCCCCATCCTTGTGAGAAACGTCCCGTTGTCGGTTGAATGAACATTGCGCCCGATGGTGCCGGTGCCGATGTGGTCGGTGCCATCGGAGCTGGTTTAGGCGCTGGTGCCGGCGCCGGCTTTGGTGCTGGCGCAGCCGGTTTCGGTGCCGGTGTGCTATTTTGTGTCGTCTGGTTTGAAGATGAAGACGACTGGGTATTATTGTTATTGTTCTGCTGTTTTTGAGCTGCTGCTCGTTCTGCCTCGGCTTTAGCCGCTGCCGCTCTTGCTTCTTCTGCTTGACGGGCCGCTGCTGCTGCTTGCGCCGCTTCTGCTTGGCGAGCTTCTTCAGCTTTACGGGCTGCTTCTTGACGAGCCGCCTCTTCAGCACGACGACGCGCTTCTTCTTCCTCACGACGTTGCGCTTCAATCTCAGCCGCAATCGCTTCTTCTTGCGCGATTAACGTCGCTTCGATTTCTTGAAGGTCGAAGATTTGCGATTCGAATTTGATATTCTTGTCCTCGAGCTCTTTGATGCGAGCTTCGCGCTGTTTCATCTTCTTCTCGAGTTGAGCTTGACGTACTTCTAGCGCTTTTTGTTGCTTCAAGAGCGATGTGCGTTCTTCTTTAAGTGATGCTTGCGCTTCTTGTAACGATTGACGCGTCGCTTCATAGTCTTCAAACAACTCTTGGTCGCTTCGTTGAATCGTTCCGGCCGTGATCATCCGTGTGATCAAGTCCGAGAAGTTTTTCGAACCGAAGATGAACTCAGCCCAATTGATTGAGCCGCCGCCATTCGTTTGCATCGTGGCCATACGCTCTTTCATCATTGCTTCTTGAGCCTTCATCTTCTTCTCATAGCCTTTAATGTCAGCTTCGAGGTCTTCAATTTTCAACTCAGTACGCTTGATTTCTTGGCGTTTCGCTGCGACATCATTGATGATGTCTTGAAGTTGGGCATCCATCTTGTTGACTTCAGCTTGAACTTTCGAGATTTCATTTTTATTTTGCTTAATTTTCGAAGACGTATTCGATTGGTTCTGTTTGACGTTATTCCGTTGCTCTTGCACTTTCTTCTGCTGCTCTTGTTTCTCCTTGATTGACGTCGAGGCATCAGCCACCGAGTGCGTCCCAAGAAGAAGCGCGCTAAGCGTGAGTGTCGAGACGGTGCGTTTCCAATTGATCAATGGGGACATCCTTTCTATTGACGGGGTTAGGGTTCACGTACTATTTAAAGGTCAGTCGTTTTGCTATGTAACAAAAACGATTATTTTTTTAGTTTCAACACGACTAATTATATCGAAGTGTCGAATGTTTTCCTGTTAAAGTTATATTTCACTTTTATTACGACGAAGGGGTGGGAAACCTTATACGGCTCCCCACCCCTTTATATTTCAACATTTTTTCACTTTTCTTTTCTCGAAACATAGTTGTAATAATAGATGAAAATAGGAAATTATTGACCTTATATTAAAAAAGTATAATCCAGGTATTTTTCTAAGTCTAACCATTTCCAAAAAACGTAAAAAGGGCCTATTTAGTCTCTCGCTCCAGGCGAAAAAGGCTAAACGGGCCAATTGTTCGTCGGTGTGGAGACAAGGGGTCTCACACCTTGAATGATACAGGAAGACTGTTAATCAGACGTTAACGTTTGATTACAATTTGAATGCGCCGATGATGACGAACACCCATGCGGCGATAAACAGCACGCCACCAATTGGTGTGACCGCTCCAAGCTTCGTGATTCCGGTCAATGCCATGACATACAGGCTGCCTGAGAAAAAGAGAATCCCGGCAAACATGAGCCATCCTGCTGTGTTGAACTGGCTAATGCTCACTTTCATCAAAATGCTCGCTAAAGCGATGATGCCGATAGCGTGAATCATATGATAGAGCACACCGGTCTGCCAATTCGCAAGCATATTCGGTGCCAGACGTTCTTTCAACGCATGGGCCCCGAACGCACCGAACGCGACGCCGAGCGCCATTAAAGCGGCGCCAATAATAAGTAAAGCTTTCATCACTAATTTCCCCCTTATCGCACTTTACGTGCAGGTAAATTCCACTTTCGATAGTAGGATATCACTCGAAGCGCCGCAACGACAACAAGTAACGTATAGACAGGAAGTCCTCCTTCAAGACGGAAATAATATGTGACGACCGCGATAATGATCGCCCAAATCGCATATACTTCCGATTGTAGGACGAGAGGCTTTCGGCCGGCCAACAAATCACGGACGACCCCGCCACCGACACCCGTCAAAACGGCCGCTGCAATCGCGGCCGATAATGGTAAATCAAGCTTGATGGCGACCTGTGCTCCTTGAAACGCGAAGGCGACGAGACCGATTGCGTCCACGATGACGCCCCAGCGTTCCCAATGCGGCAAAACAACGTTTGGCAGCAGGAAGATGAGCAATGCGACAAGAAAACAAAGGATGAAGAGATCGTTTTGTTGCCAAATCAAACTGACCGGGTTTCCGAGCAAGACGTTTCGGATGGCCCCGCCACCGAAAGCTGTTGTGAAAGCGAGCAACCATACCCCAAAAATATCATATTTCTCGTCCATCGCGATGATGGCACCGCTCGCCGCAAACGCAATCGTTCCGACGACGTTGAGTAATTCCCACTCCATAAATATCCCTTGCCCTTTCTTTAAAGCATTCTGTGGTAAAGTTAAGATATAAAAAATCAGATCAGTCGAGCGACTGCTTGTAAAGGATGTCGGTACTTTTATGAAACGAATCGCCTTGTTCCGCATATGGATTATCGTCACGATGTTCGCCCGATTCATCATTAAAATTTATGCATTCTCCCGCAAACAGCAACAAGGTCTCGCGTCAACCGAAGAGTATGAGACGCTCATGTTGAACCTTGCCCGCGAGTATAAGCGGAACGCACTCCGGCTCGAAGGGCTGCTCATCAAGCTCGGGCAGTTTCTATCGATTCGGGCCGACTTGTTGCCTCCTTCTGTATTGAACGAGTTATCCGAGCTCGTCGACCGTGTCCCTACATCAGGCTGGGACAAGTCCCGCGCCATCCTGGAAGCAGAATGGGGCGTCCCGTATACACAAGTTGTGAAAGACGTCGGAATCGACGCCGTCGCCTCTGCCTCAATCGGGGAAGTGTATGGCGCGACGTTGCTTGAGAACGGGAAGCGCGTCGCCTTGAAAATCCAGCGTCCAGACATTGAAAAGATCATTCGGACCGACTTCAAAGCGATGCGAATCGTCACGACGATGCTCAAGCGGACATCGCTGGCAAAATCGACCGACTTAGATAGCTTATATCGCCAAATGATTTTTGTCATCGGGGACGAGTTAAATTTCCAAACCGAATTGAAGAACGCCCATTATTTCAAAGCGAAATACGCCGATAACCCCGACGTGTACATCCCGGACTATTATGACCACCTTTGTACGAATCGGGTGTTGACGATGGATTGGGTCGAAGCCCGCCGCATCACCGACCTCGCTTTCTTAAAAGAAAATAATATCGACCGCTCCGCACTTGCCAAACGGTTGTTCACGATGGCAGCCGAGCAACTGTTGTTCGGCGGACAATTCCACGCCGACCCCCACCCAGGAAACGTCCAAATCCGGGCCGACGGGACGATCATCCTGCTCGACTTCGGAATGGTCGGGTCATCGACTGCCCAAGACATGGCGACGATCCGTAAAATCTTGCAGGCGTTCATCTCGCTTGATTATGACGGTGTCGTCGACGGACTTGAGGACTTGCGTTTCCTGTTGCCGACGGCGAACAAGCATAACATTCGTCAAGCGCTTGAAAAAGCGGTCACGTTCTATTTAGAGACCGATATCGATACGGTCGATACGAAGCTGATCGAAAAAGTGTTGCAAGATATCCAACTGCTCGTCAAGAACGAGCCGATCCAACTGCCGGCCGAGTTCGCCTTCTTCGGTCGGGCCGCTTCGACGCTGCTCGGGATTCTGCAAATCCTTGATTCAAAAATCGATTTGTTTACGCTCGGTAAACCGATTGTCATTCAATGGCTCGAGGCCGACGGCACGACAATTCAAAACCGTTACGTCATGACGGCGCTCAACTACGGCAAGAAGTTGCTGAACGTCCCGCCACTCCTCGATAACTATTTGAAAGAGCCGACCCGGAAGCGCCTGTCCGAACAAGCGATGTTCCAACGTGAGCTCGAGTCGAAAGAACTGCTCCATCGTCAAACGTTCAACGCTGGCTTGATTATCCTCGGCCTTGTCGTCGGGCTATTCGGCTATCTCCGACCGGATGAGTGGCTGTTCTGGTCAGGTGGCGTCGTCTCGGTCATCGCTTATTTCAACTCAAGACGCCTCGGTCGAAAGATTCGTCATTTGGCCCGCCAAGATTTCCGCGTCTGAACCCGTCACTCCCTGGAGTGGCGGTTTTTTTCTGGAGCCACGTACCGATATAGGCGGCGACTTGCTGCAAATCCCGGTCGGTCGTCCATCCCATCGTGGAGACTTGGAGACAGTTCGCACGCCGCAAATAAACGCTCTCGTACTGCACTTGATAGCCATGGAACGCCAATTGATATCCTAGCTCAATCGAGGACAGTGTGTCTGGCAGCGCGAGCGAAAAAATGCCGGGCGCTTGATCGTCCCCGAGTTCAACCGATATACCGCGGCGCACCAGTTCATGTACGAACGCATCAAGTTTGGATTGATGGGTCGCAATCTCCGCGTCCGTCAGTTCGCGCAAGGCGACGTCCATCGCTTGAATGAGCGGGACCGATTGCGTGAAGGCGATTGGGTCATAGCCTGCCAAGTCTAAATAACGCGGAATCGACGGGTTCGGGACAGCTCGTTCTCGCATGGCGACAAACGCCAATCCAGGGGCATTTCGGAGCGCTTTGCCCGAGACGAACGTCACCAGATGCGCGAACGAATAGTCGGTCACTTTCGTCCCAACCACACTGATGGCATCAATCGCAATCTTCGTCGGATGTGTGTGTGCATACTTACGCAACTGGTCCAAATCGACCAGCTTCCCCGTCGACGTCTCGCAATGGACCGTCCAAATCCAATCTGGTGCATGTTGTCCGATTCGCTTTAAGTCGAGACGACGCCCAGCCGAAAGCGGGACGACATCAAATTCAAGACCAGCCCGATTGGCATGGTCAATCAGCCGCCGTCCGAACTCCCCTGTGTCGATGATCACGCCACGTCCGTGCAACTGGGCAGCGACGGCATCGTTCGCAATCGTCCCGCTCCCGAGTAATGTGTAAACATGAGGCAACTTGACGAGATGGCTCAGCCTCGACTGGACCGAATGGAGCAAACGGCTGGCCTCAGTCGACCGATGTGATACCGGCTGAGCGGCAAGCGCAGCGCGCACTTGATTCGACAGTTCGACGGGACCGGCGAGGAGTAACTTTGGCCGCAACGTTCGAGCGGTCTCTGACTGCATGAACCCAGAGCGCGTCAACTGCATCGGCACGTATAACGCCTCCGCCGTCCCGACCGGTTCTGCGAACGGGATAAACCCGAACCGTCGATATAGCTTCTGTTCGCGTACGGTTCCGCTGATGACAATCCCTTCCACACCCCGGTCTGTCGCTTCCATGAGCATCGCTCGCATAAGTCCGGCAAACGTCCTTGTGTTCCGATAGGAAGGCGTCACGGCCAATAGCCGGACTTCAATCCACTCTCCCGGCGGCAGCGTCACACCTTTTTGTTCAAGTGAAAACGGGTGTTCGTCACGGATGGCACACATGGCGACAAGCTGCCCGTCTGCCAATCCAATCCAGTATGTATTCGTATCATGGAAGCGATCGACGAGTCGTCGCTCCTCGTTCGGATGGTGTTGCGGGATTTCTTCGACAAACGTCTCATAGTTCAATCGATGAATCGCTTCCGCATCCCCCGGCGTCGCTCTTCGAAATTCAAGCACGTTGTTTCCCCCTTATATGATGGTACATGATCAAAATCATCGTCAAACTGGCCACACTGACATCTGTTGCGTCCCCCCAGGCCGCGAGCGGCAAGAGCATGAGCATGACAAGCCCCGTCTCGCGCGAGTTACGCGTCAGTTTGATGAGAATGAGCAACATGGCAAGTCCTGCTAAAAACCATAACGGGCTGTACGCTAATATAATTCCAGAAAATACGGCGTACCCCTTCCCACCGGTGCGAATATGCCACATCGGATAAATGTGCCCGAGCGTCAAGGCGAGTCCGGTCTCAAAAAAATATGGACCGCTGATTGACAACACGAGTACCGTCTTCAAGACGTCGAATCCGTAAACGAACAAGAACGCTCGCTTCCCGCCAATCCGTAACGCATTGCGGGCACCGGTGTTTCCCGACCCACTCGTTGCCAAGTCTTGACCGCTCCACCTGCCGTATAAGCGCCCGCCAAGTATACTGCCGACGACATAGCCCAAGATGATGACCCACATAGCGACCCCTCCCCCGTTGTAAAATTGTGTATGATTTTTGAAATCGGGTACCTTCTTAATGTGCACCTAGACGAAAGGGGAAATCAAGATGCGAGTGGAGAACAATTTCATCAACGGAGAATGGATTGATACATCGGACACGATCGTGGTGCGGAATCCCGCGACCGGCAACATTATGGCCACGGTGACAAAGAGCGACACCGCCGAAGCGAAACAGGCTGTCGATGCCGCCCACGACGCCTTGAAGGACTGGCAAGAGAAAACGGCAGAAGAACGAGGCGCCCTCCTGCTCGAATGGAATCGACTGATCGATGAACATACGGAAGCCATCGCTCGGACGATGGTCGAAGAGCAAGGCAAGCCGCTCCAAGAAGCCATCGGCGAAGTCCGCTATGCGAACGGCTTTATCGAGTGGTACGCCGCGGAAGGTCGGCGCGTGTACGGCGAGACGATTCCGGCATCGTCAAACAAGAAACGCATCTTTGCCATTAAACAACCGGTCGGCGTCGTCGCCGCCATCACCCCATGGAACTTCCCGGCCGCCATGATCACCCGAAAATTGGCGCCGGCGCTTGCCGCAGGTTGTACCGTCGTATTGAAACCGGCATCAGCGACACCATTGACGGCGATCGAACTCGTCAAACTGGCTGAGAAAGCAGGCTTCCCACCCGGTGTCATCAATCTTGTCACCGGGAAAGCTTCTGACATCGTGAACACGTGGCAACACGACCCCCGTGTCCGCAAATTGACGTTCACCGGTTCGACCGAGGTCGGCAAGACCCTCATGCGCGGCGCCGCCGATACGATGAAGAAAATCTCGCTCGAGCTCGGTGGTCACGCCCCACTCATCGTCACGGCACAGGCAGATCTCGACAAGGCTGTACTGCAAGCGGTCGCGACGAAATTCCGTAACGGCGGACAGACGTGTGTCTGCGCCAACCGGATTTATGTCGAGCAGTCCATCGTCGATGCGTTCTCCGAAAAAATCATCGAGGCCGTCGCAGCGCTCGAAGTCGGCAACGGGCTCGACGAAGGGACGGATATCGGTCCGCTCATCGACGAGGCCGCGGTCGAGAAAGTGATGAAGCACTTGGAGGACGCTCAAATCCGCGGAGGCGAGATCACGGGCGGGGAGCAGCTCGACGGCCTATTCGTCCGGCCGGCCGTCGTCCGCTATGCGAATGAGGATATGCTGTGCATGAACGAGGAGACATTCGGCCCCGTCGCACCGATTGCGTCGTTCGATACGCTCGAGGAAGTAATTGAGCGGGCGAATGCGACCCCGTTCGGTCTCGCCGCTTATGTGTTCACGCAAGACATCAACGAGGCCCTCTATTTGGCCGAAGCGCTCGAATACGGCATCGTCGGCGTCAATGACGGTCTCCCGTCGACGCCGCAAGCACCGTTCGGCGGGTGGAAGCAGAGCGGTCTCGGCCGTGAAGGTGGTCACCATGGCATCGAAGAATTTTTAGAAATCAAATATATCTCGCTTGGACTTTAAAAAAATTCCGGTTGAACATCGCGTTCAACCGGAACTTTTTATGATTCGATATACGTAATCAAGTCGTTCGGCGTCGCAATTACATGATCCGCGAGCGCCCATTCGTCCTCGTTTCCAAACCCAAATCCAGTCAAGACGACCGGGAAGTCATGGGCCCGAGCCGCTTCGACATCCGATTTCCGGTCCCCGACCATCACATAGTCGTTCTCGCCGTGACGGAGGCGATGCGCCGTCAAAATGTCGGCTTTTTTCTCACCACTTACGGATTCGAGGCATTCTGGCGCCGTCATGAACTGGCGAATGTTTTGCGAGTCGAGAATCAAGTTCAAATAATGGACACCGCAGTTGCTCGCGGTCGTCAACGTGTGCCCTTTTTTATGAAGCGCCTCGAGCATCTCATAGATGCCGTCGAACAAGACGAGCTGTCCTTCCATCGCCCGCTCGAGCGTCTCATGCCGCAACTGGCGGATTTGGCGAATCTCTTCAATCGTCGCTTCCGGGATGACGTGCTCCCAAAATGCGTTGCCGGCCAACCCATAACCGGAACGGACCGCATCCTCACTCGGTTTCGGTAAATGTGGAAGTTGCTCCAACGCCTCGTGAATCGCTTGCGTCATCGGTCCGGTCGTGTCGACGAGCGTCCCATCGATATCAAATAAAATGACTGCCATTGTCTGGTCCCCTCTCTCTTTCCTATGTTCCTACCGTAGCAGAATCCCCTGAAAACCGAAAGTGGAAACGTTTCATAAAAATAGCTCTAGCTGAACATATTGTTCGGCTAGAGCTGCTCTCATGATCCACGCCAGAAATTCATACCGCCTTTGACCGAGTAGACGTCCGTATAGCCGGCACTCTTCAACATGGCAGCGGCCCGTTGGCTTCGCATCCCGCTCTGACAGATGACGTAGACCGGACGTGCTTTATCTTTTGGATACTGGGCACTCGCATTGCCGAATCCAGACAAAGGGACGTTTTTCGCTTGTTTGATATGCCCGCCCTTATACTCATGCGGTTCCCGGACGTCGAGCAATTGAATGTTCCGCTCTTCGGCAATCTTTCGTTTCAACTCATCCGTCGAGACTGTTTTCGTGCCGTTCCGCTTCGTCCACCAAAAATAAATCAATCCGATCACTACTGCAACAAACAAGAAGTCAAGCATAGTCACGCCTCCGTTAGGTATATTTTAGTTAACCTCATTATACCCCCTACGGTATATAAGTCAACGCGAACGCCTCACAAAAAAAGCTGTGCCACGGGGCACAGCTTAAAAGTCGAGCAATGAATCAGTTTTCGGTTTGTCCTCTTCTTCAAGCGGAATTCCAAGGAACGCCGCCATCTGACGATCGAGCGGCGGCTTCGACTCGACCGGTTGGGCCACGGGAACCACTGCTTGTTGCGTCGGAGTCGAATCGGCGAGCAGTAGCTCGCAATACCCCATCAGCTTGGCCAAATGGCGCTTCTGGGCCTCTCCGCTCGACTGTTCGATTTGTGTCATCACTTGCTTCATTTGCAGGATGACCTGTTGTTCCGTAATCATCTATCGCACACATCCTTTACCGTTCCATTCTGAGGCAAACGAGGGGCTGGCCGCAAGTCCGATGCTCGTTCAGACGTGAGTCTCCGAGCGCGTCGTGAGCCAGGTCTGGAACGCTTCAAAATCAAACCGGACTTGATTGGCGTAAAATTGGGACCATCTTGTGATTTGACGGATAAACAGCGGGCGCGACACACCGATGGCCGCCGCGATGCGTTCACTCGCCTCATAATCGAGCACGTTCGCATCCGCATCCGCCCGGGCATGAATCTTGGCGGTGATTTCCGCCTGCACTTTCAACGTCTCGATGAGCGATTCTTCATTCTTGATGTGCTTCGCTTTCACTTTTCGCTTATACGGTGACCGTTGACGGACGTAGTATTCATTCCCATCAATCGTCAAGTAGCCGAGATACGGGTCACGACTGTGCACCATGGCACGCTGAGCCGCGATGACACGGGCCCCTTGATGGGACAGCCCGTCCTCAAACAATGGATGCGTCGGCAAGAAGAGAGACGGGACTGCCGATTGGGCTTGTTTCATTTCAAGGATGATATCCTCGTCATGCTCCTCGTCCGCGCCTTCAATCAAAATATAATAGCGTTCGAGCCCAATCGAAGCGGTTCCACTCTCACGTTTAATGGCGATATCTTTAATCTTGTAATGGTCGGCGTGATGGCGATGTTTCTCCGATAACGACGACAAATAGTCCGGCCATGCCTGCTTGATTTGCTTCGCCGTCTTCGGACTGACCGGAACGAGGTCGTCACTCGTCGCAAAGTAACGCTCCTCATCCCGCACTTCCGTCCGTTCGGCCATGAACGCGTCTTTCTTCTTCTCGGCCTTTTTAATCACTTTCTTGATCGCTTTGCACGTGTTCGCTTTCGTAAACTGGACATCTTCGTCTTTCCCGTTCGCGTAACGCTCAATCGCACGTGCATACGTGTCAGCATATGTCTCGATAGCACGAGTCGCATCAAAACCTGACTCAGCGGCAAACAAGTCAACTGAGATGGCCATGCGCAGGACGTCAAACAAATAAGAGCCGAGATACGCCTCATCAAAATCGTTCACATCGTAAATGATCGTCCCGGCGCCATCCTCGAACACACCGAAATTCTCAAAATGGAGATCTCCTTGAATGAACGTCGGATGGGACGCATCCGTATCGAACGCGAGCGGCACTTTCGCAAAGTCGTAATAGAACAAGTGCGAACTCCCCCGGAAAAACGAGAACGGCGTCGCGCTCATCTTGTTATACTTCTCGTCTCTGGCGGCTTCCGATAGATTCCGAATCGATTTGTCGTAATAGTCCAATACGGTCGCGAGCGTCTCACGACGGATCTGTTGTTTGACGGATGTGAACATGGCCTTCTCTCCTTCACGCATCGAATAAGTGCTTGTACTCTCCATACCCTGCAGACTCGAGTTCTTCTTTTGGAATGAAACGGAGCGCTGCCGAGTTGATGCAGTAGCGCAAGCCACCGAGCTCTTTCGGACCGTCATCGAACAAGTGGCCGAGGTGGCTGTCGGCTCCCTTCGAACGGACCTCCGTCCGGACCATATGGTGCGTCGTGTCCATGTTCATGTCGATGCGCTTCTCTTCGATTGGACGCGCGAAGCTCGGCCAACCGCAATTCGATTGGAATTTATCGCGTGACGTGAAGAGCGGTGTCCCATCGATGACATCGACGTACAGCCCTTCCCGCTCCTCATCCCAATATTCGTTTTGGAACGGGGGCTCGGTGCCGTTCTCTTGCGTGACTTTATATTGCATCGGCGTCAGACGGTCTTTCAATTCTTTTTGAATCTTCTTGTCACTCCACGCCTCTTTCACAAACTTGGCCCGGCCAGAACCGACCCGGTACATCTCATAGCGGAACGGATTTTTCTTGTAATAGTCCTGATGGTAGTCTTCTGCTTCCCAGAACGTCTTCGCGGGGCGAATCTCCACTTCAATCGATCGGTCGAATCGACCCGAATCTTCGATTTCTTGTTTGGAGCGTTCAGCCGCCGCACGCTGTTCTTCTGAATGATAGAAGATCGCCGGTCGATACGATTCACCCCGGTCGTTGAACTGTCCGCCGCCATCGGTCGGGTCGATTTGACGCCAATAGATGCGTAACAGTTCCTCGTACGAGATGACTTCCGGATCGAACGTGACCTCGATCGCCTCTAGGTGACCTGTCGTCTCTGAACAGACCTGTTGGTAGGTCGGATTGTCGACATGTCCGCCCGTATAGCCGGAAATGACGCGCTCGACCCCCTCGTATTTATGAAACGGTTTGACCATGCACCAAAAACAGCCTCCCGCAAATGTAGCTTTTGTCATAATAAATCCCTCCTTACTATGTAGTGTACCCAAAAAATCTCACAGACAACAAAAAACGAGAACCCCGAACGTGTTCTCGTTAGTCTTCTTCGACCCGATTCATATGACGCATCACTAAAAATAAGATGACGCCGACGATGACCGCTCCGAGAGCAGTCAATGCCAGATTGCCTCGAGCCGATAATGTATAAAAGATGGCTAACCCGATCAAGATGAGCGCGATCGGAATGAAGGCTCGTTTGAAATGATCCCAATACCGCACGGACAGTCCCCCTTTTTCTCTATCATACCAAACTTATTTGCTAAGATAGAGTGGAAGATGATGTTCCATTTCGAAGGAGGCACCTAGTATGGAAGTTGAACGATTATGGGCCAATCGCCCGACACTGATGTGGGAAGACCGAATGAACGAGGGAGATGACGTGTATACCGTCGAGATCATCTTTGCCGTCGATGCCGCGCTTCGGCGGTACGTGACCGCCTTGACACAGGCAGACGGCACGGAAGCAAACGTGTTAGCGGCCGTCCGCGACGTCGTATTGCGTTTAAACGAAATTGACGAAGAACACGACCATTTCATCGAGACGGTCGAGCGTGAGGAATTGTACGACTTCATTCAAGCCGGTGCCATTTTAGCCGGTTATGAGACGACAGAAGACGTGACGGAAGAATGGCGGGAATGGTGAACACATCATCCCCATCCATCAAGCGTCAACCTGGTTGTAATGTGCTAAACTGAAACTAATTATTTCCATTTCACGTTAGGGGATGCGTTCATGCTCACGATCATCAACTCATTTTTTCTAAATCTGTGTATCCTATTCACGCTATTCACGATTTCGTTTCTCCCTTTCCGAAACCGTCCACGGCTCACACCGAAATCACCTTTAAAAAGCAGAATTCTGCTCGGCGTTCAAACCGGGTTCGTCGCCTTGATTTTACTAGCGAACGCACTGCCACTTGAAGGGATCCTAATTGATTTGCGCTCCATCCCAATCTCACTTGCCGTCCTGTTCGGTGGATGGGTCAGCGGAACGGTTGCCGCCGTTATCTTTTTGACTGCTCGTTTTTTGATGGTCACCGATGGGGCGTACATCGGCTTTTATTTAGCGGTCTTGACGATGATCGGGCTCGTTCTTCCCATCAGTCTCTTGCGCCTCAAACTCGATAATACCCGCAATACGCTACTTATTTTCACGACAATCAGTATCGCTGTTTTCGGTGCCGCCATCTATTACGCGTTACCGCTTCAATTGTTCTATCCCGTCATTCTTGCCTACGTCGTGATGGCATACGGCGGTGCCTGTGCTTCTTACCGGTTGCTCCAAGAGTTGCGACGTCACTTTGAGAACGTCCAGCACCAGCAACAACTTGCTCGGACGGACGCGCTGACCGGCATCGCCAACCGACGTCTATTGAATGAAGCCATGGCCAACCTGAACGTCGAGGCGAAAGAGTACGCGTTGATTCTCGTCGACATCGACCATTTCAAGCGCGTGAACGACACGTACGGTCATGACGTCGGGGACGACGTATTACGTGAGCTCGGCATGTTACTCGTCGCCGAGAGCGACGAACGGCATCTTGTCGGTCGTTTCGGCGGAGAAGAATTTTTAATCATCATGCCGAACGCCAATCGAGAGGACGTGACTCGCCTCGCCGAATCTATACGAGAAAAAGTCTCGACATTCCCGTTCGAGACGAGCGCCGGGACGTTACATATCACGGTCTCGCTCGGCGCCTGCCATTCAAACGACATCGAAGTCGACAGCGTGTTGAAGCATGCCGACGAAGCGTTATACCACGCTAAGGAATCTGGTCGCAATCGCTTCATCTTGGCGTCGTAATCGGCGAATCGTTCGCAAAAGATTGCGGTTTTACGCAGTTTTCCCGCTTTACTTTCAACTAGTGAATCGGTACACTAGGCTAGACTTTGATTCGATGATTCTTACAGTTGATCATAGATTTGGACAGAAAAAGGGGAAACACATTTCATGACAGTATTGTTATCACTATTCGGTTTGATGTTTGTGGGATTGTTCATCCTCGACTATCAACGTGGCAAGACGTTCCGCCAGTCGCTCTTCGGGGGAGTCGACACGATGAAACGGAACTTACTGATCTTTTTACGCACGTCACTCTCAATGATGATTTTCATCGGCCCGCTCTTGCTTATCTCGATGTTTGCGTTCTCAGAGCTCGTCTCGTTCGAAACGGTCGCTGCGTTCATGATTTCCGTGCTTAGCATCGGTTTCGCGGAACGCATCATCGGGATGATTGTCGCACCGCTCGTGCGGACGTTCTGGCATCAGCGCGGCAAGTTGATGCCGCTCTATCTCGACGCCGGCCTCTACATCTTCTTGCTGTCGATTCTCATCCTCGAGTTCTTGATGAACATTCCAGGTGTTGAACTCGGCGCATCAGCCATCGCTGTATTTTATGCGTTCGCGCTCTTCTATATCCGCTATTTGTTCAGCTTGATTCGCTTCACGTTCCGCAAGGGCGTGCCATCAAGCTGACGATTGACCGCAACCCGGACCGGTTGCGGTTTTTTTATCTCATTTTCTAATTGACAATGAGAATCGTTATCATCTATACTCAAGATGTAGCTCCCAAAAGCTTGACGTAACCGTTCCCCAAACCATTACGTCACGTGGATTCCCCTCCACGACACTCTTTTTGAAAGCAATGCGACAACCCCCATTTGTTGCACCCAAATTTGCCATCCAAAAAACGAGCGGCTCTCCGACTAATCTGTACCCCATGTAAAGGACATTAATAAAAAAACTTATGCTGCTTCAAGGAGATGATTCCTGTACTGTACGGGAGTCATCTTTTT
>NZ_JACSLR010000025.1:0-18333 GCF_018618255.1 Exiguobacterium sp. s56
TTAACATTCGGGGAGATTCATATCGGATGAGGGAAAAGAAACGGGCCGGCATCCAGCCGACCCGTGTCGATAGTTTCCAAGAGTAACGTGTAAAAAAGGGATTTTTAATCCGTTATTAAGAAGGAATTTTAAACCGCTGTTGACACTCAACGGTCCGCTCCAGATAATTCGTGCGGTGTACGAACCCCTTAAATCGCTTCATTTCTTGTTCTTCCCCACTATATCCCCACTGAAAATCGCGTCATTCAGTGCTCTCTCATAGACCGATAGGAATTGTTCGTCGACATCGGGCATCTCAATCTTTTGGACTTTCTTATAATACTTCGTCAATAATGCATTATGCTCGGGCATGAGAAATGGGATCCATTTCAGCTCACCTCGGTATCGATACATCGTCATCATAATTCCTCCTTTATAAAAGGACGAAAAACGTGCGTTTTTCTTTGAGGGGACGGGTGAATCGCACTGCTCTCGCTTGGATCCGGAGAGCGGAATCCGGGAAACGGTGGTCCAGGAGGCAGATTTAAAAAAAGAACCTGCCGTCTTCTAGAAGCAGGGCCACTGTATTTTTCTCATTTGCACATTCTTATTTGATTTCAATCGTCTGTTTGATGGTCTCGAGCTGACTGTCGAGGAACTGCTCGTCCGACAACATGCCTAAGTTGAGGATGTTGACCGCGTTCGGATCATTGTTCTGGATCGCCTCGAAAACGACCATCCAGGCGCTTATCGGGGCGATGTCTTTCCCGGTCAGGTTCGTCGTGTCATACCAGATGGCGAAGTCGCTCATCGCACCGCTGCCCCCCTGACGGCTTGATAACAAGAGCTGCTTGAACACGCATCCCTATGTTCCTGACCCTTTCTAACGGGAGGCACGGAGTGAGATGTAGAAATGTAATATGACTACAGTTTTTTACTTATCAGTTTTATAGTAAAGTAGTTCGATTGAATATCCTTCAAGCATAAGGCCAAGTTCATTTTCTTTTTTTATCATTTGATAGAAATGTTCAGGTACTGCATCCTTTCCACCAAGAAAAAGCATATTCTCAAGTCTCTCTTCTCTTAAATAAGTGACTCTTCCAACTGTAAGTAAATTATTTATTAGACCACTATATATATTGATTGCGACTGCTCTAAAGTCTAATGGGGTAAATACGTATTTCTTTTCCCAGACCCATCTTTCTTTTTTTTTCTTTTTGGCAATAAACCTAAGTGCGTCGCCTTGTTCTTCAAAGACGGGAATGTTATCTGAATGAGAGAAGCTTATACCATGAACATCAGTAAATACGGCTAGTCCATGCTTGAAAGCATTGTAATCGTACACAGATATAAAATCTTTTGCTGCCCATTTAACCCATTTCATTAATATTTCTTTTGCTTCATCTCTACTAATATTGTGTTTCTCAAAATAATCTTCTTGGTAATCACCATAAAATACATATAGAAAATTCTCTAAGGCAGTAAAATGACTATCATTATATTTGAATTTATCTTCAAGTAATTCTGATACTGTTTGTTTAAATTTTCTAAAATCAGTTTCTCTTGAAATTTCCAACCAGGGACATGAAGGTAAAGAAATATGTGCTAAAAATAATCGTAGAAATGTTTCAATACAGTGGTAGTACATCGTGGATAATTCGAGGCGTGCAAAGTTATCAAGCCTCTTTTTCGTCATTTCCCCTTCATCGAGCTTGTAGTTTAACACACCAACTTTTACTTCTTCCCCATCATGAAGCACATCAATAAACTTATTAGGTTTAGATAAAATCGAGGACAAAAGGATGAGTTTTGTTTCAAAATATTCTCTAGAATAATTATTGTAAAACTCTCTATTTAAGTTATATATTTCCTTTTCTGCTATTCCTTTATCTGGGCCCATATTATTAGAAGTCTTTTTTCGTTTGCTCAACTGTAATCCCCCTCGATAATCGCTTTTATCTTACTTTAAGAACAAGTCAAAAAGAGCATGCAAAAATGTACAAAGTATAAAAATAAGATTTAACATTAGTTACGATTTCCATTGGTGTATCAAGAATTTGTACAGATTTAATCATGAGCGTCTAATGCAACGTGATGAATTCATCCATCGTATAGCTACTCCTCCGAAGGTTGTGATTATAAGAGCTGCTGTTTAATACATTAGACCTCATTGAAGAGATTCACGGAGCGTAAGCGTAATATTAAAAGCAAGAGAATGGGCGTGTCTAACGACAAATAATGAGACTTGTAAGCGGTTGTGGTTTCTACTTCATAATTAGTCTACTAATCTAAAACAAACGGACTCTTACCGAAAAGGTAGGGGGCCATTGTTGGCTGGTCAATCGAGCCTGTTCGTTTAATTCAACGGGTAACTGCGTGTCGATGATAATGTCAAATAGGACAGAATGGGAGAACAAGAAAAAACTAAATCATACTTCTATAAAAATTAACAGAGGACAAGGAGTCGTTTTGGTCTCATTGTTAGAGCATGGTATATAGTATAATACAATATATGTAAATAGTAGAGAGGCAGGCGTTAAATTTGTACAAAGCGCTATTGATTGTAGTCAACGAACAACGGAATCATGAGATAACGGCTCTTCCGAACCCCTTTAACGATGTTCGAGAAATCAATCGATTGTTGGTAGAGGAACCGGCCATTTTCAAACTCTTTGCGTAATGAGGTCCGTAGGGACATTAGCTACTACAATTATTATTATTACCAATGGAACATGAAAAAGATGACTCCTGTAGAATACAGGAACCATCTTTTTCAAGCCGCATAGTTTTTTTAATGTCCTTTACAGTGGATACAGATTAGATTAAATAAAGTTTTAATAATTAGAAAAATCACCTTTTGATTTTATAAATTAAAAGGTGATTTTATTACATAGGTTCATAAGGGATTATTTTTTTAGCCATTAAGATTTGAAGAGCGAAATAGTCAGGACCTAGATGTTGAACAGCCGCACTATTAACATTAATTTGATCAATATACTCTTCAACCATCTCTTCTGCATTCTCTTTATTAACTTCATAATTGGCAGACATAAAATTTACAGCAGCGATTGAGAATAGCTTTTTACTGTCTGTTCGTTGTTTAGTGATCAACATACTCAACTCCTTTCAAGTATTCGCATATTAGTTTCTTTAATTATATCACTGATTGACCTATTATGTATCGAAAGCTGATCATCATCAGCATATCTAAGATGTGTAATTGTTCTTAGATATTTACTTTCAGAAATTTCACCTTTTCTGTATTGGTTAGTAGCTTCAACTAATGATTTTCCATCAGCAACTTTTCCATAAACAAAATCGTATGAATGCAACAGGCCAGGTTTTTCTCTGTTTAAAGTAACGAAGTCAGCAAATTCTTTATCAAATTCGAAGAGGAAATGACCATTAAATTGTGAAATTAAAAATCTAATATCAATATTATATTCAATAACACAAGGAGTTTTATGTTTATTAAAAGGGATGTTTTGGTGTTTTCCAAGGATAAACCTTTCTGCTTGACTCTTATTTGATGTTAAATAAAATCCGGGACCAAAGTCAAGCATACGGCGCATTTTAATTCCTTTTTCAACATCAATTCCATTTTTCTGAATATCTTCATAAGCATCAGTAAAAGTTCCATGGTACCACTTGGATTTCATATTCAATTTTATCATTTGGAGAGCGTACTTATGATGTGCCATTAATTTACCCTACTTTACATTATTTATAACTTTTATGATAACAGATAGTTCCTATTCATGAGTATCACAACACATTAACCATTGAACTTTAGTTTATTAAAACACTAGAAACATCTAAATAGGTTGTGAAAATCAATAAAAAATTTAATTGATTGCGCAAAACTTTTTACAACCTCCAGGGCGTTAGTCCATCGACCGTTCCACGTGGATGATAGCCTCGAACGGCACATGGATGACCCCGTCCCGCTGATTGGCCAGTTCGACGGTCCGCTCCAAATAGTTCGTTCGGTGCACGAACCCCTTGAACCGTTTCATCTCCCGCTCTTCCACAAATTTAATTTCCACCATGTCCCCACTGAAAATTGCGTCATTCAGCACGTTCTCATAGACGGATAGGACCTGTTCGTCGATATCGGGCATCTCAATCTTCTGGATTTCCTTATAGTACTTCGTCAGCAGCGCCTTGTGCTCGGGCATGAGGAATGGGATCCATTTCAGCTCACCCCGGTCGCGATACATCGTCATTACAATTCCTCCTCTCTGTAAATCGAACGTTTGTTCTTATTTTATACCCGATTCCTCTCGTTTGAACAGCCTTTTTCGTGATTGGTGATCCGTGCGTCCTGTTTCCGTACTCTAGCTCGCTGGTCGTCGGTGCAAGGGACGTCAAAAAAATGACGCGCCCTCCGGCCCGTCTTCCTTCGCGTTTGGCTCAAAGCGAGGCTTTTCGCTCGTTGGCTCCGGAAGCCTGTCCCTCCGTTTGCTCTACGCATTTTTTTGAGGCTCTCCCTGCGGTCGCCCTTGCACCGTCTCCCGACGCTCGCAACGAATCCGTCAACAGGACGCACAACGGTGTTCGTTCTGAGGACAGCTTATCCGAAAGGGGACAAACCAACATGGAACTATCCGCCATCATCGAGGTCATCCGTATCAAACAAGAGGTTCGCGAGGAAATGGTCGCCCTCGAGCACGCCATCATCCATTCGCCGGACAGCGCCCGACAAATCGGGTCATCGTTCATCGGGGACGACGACCGCGAAGTGTTCCTCGTCATCATGCTCAACACAAAGAACCGGGTCATCGGTGTCCACCGGGCGCATGTCGGGAGCGTCAACTCGAGCGTCGTCCACCCACGGGAAGTCTTCAAATGCGCCATCTTGAACAACGCCTCATGCCTCATCGTCTGTCACCAACATCCGAGCGGGGACCCGACCCCGAGCCGGGAGGACATCCTCGTCTCGGAACGGTTACATGAAGCAGGGGACCTCATCGGCATCCCGGTGCTCGACCATCTCATCCTCGGAGCGGACGAGTCGTATGTCAGCATGAAACAGCGAGGTTACATGGGTTGAACGGAATGGAGTGGGGCCGGGGGACCGGTCCCGGTCCGTCCGGTAAGGGCAAGGACGAAAAACGTGCGTTTTTCTTTGACGAGCCGGGCGACTCGCGTTGCTCTCGCCTGGATCCATAGAGCGGGATCCGGAAAAGGTCCGTTTTCGCATGACGAAAACGAGATGGTTCGTGTGTGAAGATTGGACATTGTTTTGGTCTGTCTCGTAAGAAGATTGTTTGATGAAATGTCAGGAGTGAAAACACAGTTTGTTTATTGAAAATGAGCATGTTTTCGAAACAAGCCCTAGGGCTTGTTTGAAACAACACCAGGGCTTACGTGAAATTAGGCGAGATGTTGATTGCGTGGATGCGAGGTATCATTGAGCTATCAAATGGAGAGGATGATTCAGATGGACAGCTACCAACTAGATCAACAGACGATGGACGAGATGACGGAGGTATTGCTTCGACGCCTTCCTGACCGGCTTCAAGAAGATTTTGACGACTTAAAACTTGTGAGCATGGATCTGCTTTGTGATGTGAAGGAAGGAGAGCGCTTGACCCACCTCACCGTCTTCTTCAATACCAATATGATTCGACGGAATCGTCGTACATAAGAAAAAGGAATCATTGTATACATGTATACATGTAGATTTGTATACATGTAGATTTGTATACGTGTATATGTGTATACATTTTTTAAAAATCTTCATTTCTGTAGGCTCATGAACAAGGACTGAACTGGCTCTGGAGGGGGAATCGTTTTAGAGAGGACCAGAAGGGGGGAGACGTGATGAACGAGGGACTGCTTGATGACTATGCGTTCGCGGGATTGGATCCGTTCGTCCAGACCGTGTTCTCGGAACTGATGGAACATCCCGAGTGGATGCGTGTCGTCGACAAGGAACATTGCGTCGAGAAGGTTGTCCGGTTCGATGAAGGACGGAACTCGCCTTACTTCCGGGTGTTGATCTATCTGGATGCAGAAGAACGTCCAATCAAAATCGTGTATCTTTACGGAACATGGGTGGTGGCGAATGGGGACGTCAGTTTCGTCGTCTCAGAGCTATCCAAGGGTGTATTCGAATATGAGGTGATGCATGTCCATTGGCTCATCAAGTATCCCTTCGAGGATTGGGGCGTGTCTGAAGACGGGGCATGGGAGAAGGAATGGTGATTCGGGCTCATGCGTGAGCGTCTAACGCCTGATGGCGAAGTCGCTCATCGCACCGCTGCCTCCCTGACGGTCCGATAACAAGAGCTGCCGGCTCACCGCCGCATCTCTATGTTCCTGGACCTTTCTGACGGGAGGCACGGAGCGTAAGAGCAAAGTCAAATGCAAGGGCATAGGCTGTCTGATTAAACTCTCTTTATGGTTTTCTTAAATTAAGAGGGGTGAGTGTAAGTTCCTTATAATAAGTTACAGTCAAGTGAACTAACTAAATATAGTCAAAATTTACATAAATCCTTTCTGATTTGTATCATTTATCATTAGATTAGAATGATAAGAATTTACTTGAAGCAGTCCCCTCTCCTTGTTATTTTATGATAAATTATTGCATCGCACAGATACTATTGGCAGAGGGGGACTTTGGCTTTGTCGTCTCTGAACTATCCAAGGATGAATTTGAATATGAAGGGATGCATGGGCATCGGCTCATCAAGTGCCGGTTCAAAGAGTGATTCGTGTCCGAGGGCGTCGGACATAAGAAGGAATAATGGACCAGGCTCGTGCATAATCCTCTAGTACAATTTAACGATGGTGCTTTTATTTGGATACGATTCGTATTGATTATTCGTTAGAGTCTGTTCTGATGGTAATCAAATTTAATATACAGGTCACTGAATATCAGAAGATTGAATAAAGCTACATATGACTCACATTTTTTCGCTAGTCGTCATCCCGTTGCAATCCATCTCTCGACCTAAATTTTTAGATGCGTATTTTTATGTAAAAATTAAACAATCCATTATAGGGATAAAAAGAAAAATATGATAGAGTTATGATGTCTTTATGACAAGGCATTGAAAAACAAAAAGGAGGGAATATTTATGTTTAATACAAAGAAAAAACGTTTTAAAGTTTGGATGGCATTGTTTACAGCCGTATTCTTCACTACCGTATGTTTTGAATCTGTAGCACAAGCTGACTATTTTGCAGGAGGCAGGAAAAATAATGCCGCACCATATGCTTACTATCATTCAAGCGTTAGTACATATGGATACGTTGGGAACTACGATGTTGCCCGTTCTTATTGGAATGCAAATTCAAAAGTTAACATTAAAAAAACGACTTCAACGTCGGCGCGTCCCGATATTTATTATGTAGGAAATACATCTGTTAGTGGTCTGTTAGGACAAATCATTCCTTATACTAGCACGGGTACGCAAGCAGCAGTGGGTGGGTACTGGGATTATACAACAGTATTTATTTACGATAACCAAATGAGAGCACAATCAACATTTACTTCTTCACGGGTAAATTATAATGCTGCCCATGAAGTTGGTCATACGTTGAAAATGGCCCATGTGACGCCTCCATATAACTCTGTTATGGTTCAAGGGTGGTATAACATTCCTTCTACTCTAACAAGTTATGATTCTGGAGAAATTAATAAAAAGTGGTAAAAGGAGGAGTTTAAATGAAAAGCACATATTTTCTTCTTTCGGCAATGACAGCTTCTTTACTGTTAGTTGGGTGTAATGGAGATAACGTTGATACCGGGTCTAATGAGATTAATTCTAAGAAAATTAGCTCAAGCGAAGTTAATGTGAGTCAAAGTAGTACGAATGAAAATAGTGAAGTTGAGCGTGTTGTCACACATGGTAACTTTGTTGAATATGAAACAGAGGCTGAATTGTTTGCTGATGCAGAATTAGTGGTTATAGCAAGCACAAATGAAGACTTTATGGATCGTGAACACATCGTGAAATATGTACCAAGTAGTGATGAAGAAGAAGGTTTACCAAAAGCTATCGAAGATTTTTACACAAAGACATCGATTACGGTTGAACAAGTTTTGAAACAACCAGCTTCAGAAAAGGTAGCGGACAATAAAAAGATTTCTGTTATAGAGCCGATTGCTTTGTTAGAAGACGGTTCCAAGATATTGTCTGTTGAGAACTATCAAGAAATTTCAAGAGGACAACAATATATTATTTATCTTAAGAAAAATACTAATGGCAAGTACGGCGTCATTAATATGACCAATGGTAGATTTAATTTAGAGAGCACGGATCAAATCGTTAACTTAGCAGAACATGGGCATGACAACGATAAAGCAAAACATGAGAAGATGAAAGATACTGTAAAGAATCGTTTTGCAAAAGAAATTGCCAAAGCTAAAAAATAATTGAACTTCATATACAAAGAGCAACTTGTCATTCTCTTTGTATATGAAGATTTTTTGTGCATAAAATGAAAAGGTTAAAATTTAATTTATGAATCGAGGAACATCATTCGGTTGAATGGTGTTTTTATATAAAAAGTAATGTCACGTATTCATGCAGTCACTGTTTGATCCATTTCGCACTTCGTCCAAGTCCAGATGGGGCGATGATTCCTTCGTCACGTAATTCACGAAGGACACGGTTGATGGTCGCCTCGCTGATGTCGGGGCAAGCTTGTCGAATATCTGATTTGGTGAACGGGACAATTCGGCCTTCGACGAAGCGCCTGATTCGAACGGTCTTGTTCTGACTGCCTGACGTAACCAGGCCAACGCGCTCCTCAAGCTCTTTATAAGCGGCAAGAATTACGCTCAACAGATAGTTGATCCATGGGAACGGGTCTTGTCGGTTCTCATGCCAATGGATCGATGACAATCGTAACGATTCATAGTAATCCTCTTTGCGTTCCTCGACAATCTTCTCGAGACTGATATAGCGGCCGACCTCGAAACCATGTTGATAGAGCATCAATAAGGTCACAAGACGGGCCATACGCCCGTTTCCATCATTGAACGGATGAATCGATAAGAAGTCGAGCACGAACATCCCCGTCAGGATGAGTGGGTCGACGTCTTCATTTTGACGACGCTCTCTCATACTGTCACATAAGGCTTGCACGGCAGCGGGTGTTTCAAACGCTGGGACAGGTACGAAGCGCGTCCGACGCGTGCCGTCGGGGAAGGTTTCGCTGATCTCATTGTTGACATTCTTCCATCGGCCTCCCTCGACCGGCACAAACTTATAAAGTTCTTTATGGAGCTGCAGCAGAATGTTCGGATTGATCGGGATATCCTGTGCCGAAGCATGGATCAAGTTCAATACGTCTCGATATCCGGCAATTTCCGCTTCTGAGCGGTCGGCCGGGTCCGAGGTCTTCGACATGATGGTGTGTAGGCGGCTCTCCGTCACGACGATCCCCTCAATAGCATTGGAGGCTTTGGTCGATTGGATGACCGCCACATCACGCAAGGTGTTCAGGATTTGAGGCGCCTGTTGTTTATAGAGGTCCTGTTTGCCTTTGTATTCGTTGATGCGACCAATCAATCGTACCGTTTCCATCGGTAAGGCCAGATTGGTCAGGTACTGATAGTTGTAATTGCGCATAGGAAACCTCCTCGTTAATCATTATAATCGATTAAACATGTTCATTCCTTTCGTTTATGACTATGTTTAATCCTACTATAACCCATTTAAAATGTATTCAAATGAAATAAACATATTTATTTTTGTAACAAATGACTATTTTTGTGGTTGATGACCTATATTTCACCACCTTAGCATATAAGAGATGTTTGAAAGTCACAAGGCAAAACGTGTAGAGATTGTAGGATGAAACGGAACAAAAAAGCGCATCCTTCGATTTTACGAGGATGTATTTGATTAGCATCTTGGGTACTTTTCTTCATTTTAGTTGTGATCCGATAGCTTGTTTCGCTCCCGTAGCACCGCAAGCTCGACCTGTTCCTGTAGGCGATTTTCGAACGTCTCTTTTTCGCGGCGTAGGAGTTGCACTTCCAAGTGAAGTTTTTGATTCTCCTCTTCAAGTTGGACGCTTCGTAGCGTTCGTGCCTTCAATTCTGACGGGAGGCACGGAGCGTGAGGAAAACGTCAAAAGCATGATCGTGGGCGCGTCTGTAGAACTGTTGGCGAATGAAAAAGGTGTTCAACGAAAGGTTGAATCCAAACAATTAAGTATAAAAACGTTTGCGTAACGTAATGAAACCTATACCGCCCGAATCCTGTACATTAAATTCAGAATTTACATGAAAGGAAGATTATTACACTCACTAGGAAAGTATCACGGGAATGTCATCCGACATGGAATTCTATTTGTGAGGAATGAATTGTAAAAAGTCAACTGACGTAGTAGCTTTTCTCCGCAGGATCAAATGACTAGGCAATCTAAATTTTCACAAGCAAGAAAGTGGAAACATTCGCAAAGAGCAGACAAAAATTTATCGAGGCATCGAGCAAGCTCAGGAATCTTACGAGGAGTACTTCAAAGTAGGAGCTGAAGGGGTAATTTTAACAGGTACCTTGACAAATCTATTACCAAACAACTGAAAATATGTGACTCTATGCCTCCCTTAAAAGTGGCATGCCAGGCGGGGTAACTACAGAGCTACTAAAACAGAGGAGCGTCACTCCTGATTTAGAAGACGCTCCTCTGTTTAAAATATTTTAGGTTTTTTCATGAGCCCTGCATGCTAGCAATTTTAAAAAATCTATTACTTCGAAGGCGCTTTTGTATCGTACTCAAAAAAATATTCCAACATATTTTTTTGAGTAAACTTTTATCGTAATCCCTTTAAATTTAAAGAATTTAATTGAGAGATATTATACTGAGCTATGAAATTCATCAATGGACATTCGATTTATTTTGTTCCACTGTTGTCCCAAGCTCTATAAAAAGTATTTGAATTCGCGATACTAAAATTTGCTGTTACAGTTTTACCCTTAACTGCAACTGGACCTTGACCTCCAACTGTAACCGTTGTACTGCCGTGATCATAAAAATCACCATTAATCATCCACCAAACTGAAGTGGTTCCTGTGATTTTAGCTTTAACTACACCCTCGAATTTTTTTGAATTAGTTTGGCTAGGCTGAATTATACCAACATCTTCTATGTATTTGTACTGAACAAATGATCCAGAGCTATATGTCCAAATAAAAATTTGTACAGAAGGTTTGTAAGAGATTCCGACATTTTGTGTAATTGTAACTCTATGCATTCTATTTACATTTGAAGATACAGCTTGAGTTGATACTAGACTACTTCTAGTGGAAAAGCTGGATGGAGTCGTACCTGATAATTTAGAACGATTAGGGTGTATTCTTTTAACTTCTTCTTTAGATAAACCCTTCTGTTCAGCAGTTTCTGTTACAAACTGATCATATGTAACTTCTTCAACTGTTACATTACCTGTTTTTTCTAGGTCCTCTAAATTGTTTAAATCTATCAATTCTAGATTTGAAACACTGCTAGTAGACTTCGATGAGGACGCTTGTGTCTCATCGGGATTAATGAATACACCACCAATAATTAACATAGAAGCACATAAAGAAGACGCAAATACTTTTCTCATTTCAGTTCCCCCTAAATTTTAGTAATATTATTTTCCGAACACTATCACTATAACACCAAGTAAAAAAATGTTAAATAAAGTTTTATAAATACATTATTTATCTTTTATTGTATTTTTGTTTAATTGAAGCATGGTATATAATAAAGTAAGAACAAATGAAAGAGCAGTTAAAAGGTTAGATATTTATGAAAAATGTATTATTTATTAAGGAGGAACACACTCTTATGAGGAAACTAATTACAGGAGTTTTATTTTCGGTTTTATTAGTGGGCTGTGGTAACCCAAACTTTCATTCCCAAGAAAAAAATATGAATCATCAAGTGGGAAATTATGAAGGAAGAATCTTAGAAATTGCTGTAATAGGTGATCAAGAACTCCCTGAGATAAATAATGTAAAATATGAAAACATCAAATTAAGTGCTTTGGACCATAATGTGTCTACATTTGACGCAATAATTATTACTGAGAGTGCTTTCTCTGAGGCCGACAAAGAAAAGTATGTCCCTTTCTTCAACACAGTGAAATATCCAGTTTTCTTTTTTGGCACTGAAGGATTTATGGACTTTGCTTTTGTAAGTGAAAATACTACGATGGAAATGGCTGCTAATGAGGAAAGTGGTTACGTTCAAGGTTTTAACGGTCGAAATACGGAAGATAGTATTTCTTGGAGATTTTTCTTACCAGATGGCCTGGAAAAAGATGAGGTTAAAGATAAAGAGCTTCTTGTGAAAGTATTTAATGTAATTGATGGTTTAAAAGAAAGTTGATTTGTTTTAAATTGTATCTAAATTTCATATAGAATGAACACCATTCAGCCGAATGGTGTTTTTGTTTGGAAGTCATTCACCGATTTCTGATTAATTTGAAGTGGATTAAGATAACATCTTAATTTAATACAATGTTTATGGTATTATTTAATAAAAACATCATTGTATTAAAGGGGGATATATATGTATACGATTGACGAGGCATTTGAGATTCTATCGAAGAACAAGATTACCAGCCACAAGGAGACAGTCCGCAACTGGGTACGAAAAGGCGTGATCCAGGCAGAACCGCTCGAGTCGCGTAAAAAAGGCTATCGGATCAGTGAAGAGGCGCTCGAACAGTTCATCAAAGAACGGATGCCGGAAGGATGGGAGTTGTATCCAGAGTCGGTGACAGGGGAAGCTCGGGATATGGTCAAGAATGAAGAAAAGGCCCCGTATCACGTCGAAGTCGATGTAGAAGCGATTAAAGAGCGAGCTCGCGAGGAGATGTGGTACGAGTTGCTCGGCAAATTCGTCTTCGAGGACTACTTCGTCCTGAAGAAATCAGAGGTCAAGGCCGCTGTCGAGCATATGCGGTATTCAAAAGAGTTCGAAGCCGAGGTCTGGGAACGTTGCTCGAAGCACACGTGGGGCCACGCGACACCGCGTGTCCCTTACCTGCTTGATTACTTTATGTTCGAAGGGAGGCGGATTCCCTTCAACAAAGATTTCGATGGAAGAGATGAACAGATCATTCATGCGTTGATCGAGAAGATCCGGCTCGATAAAGTGAACGGAAGACGAAACTAAACACGAAAAGACATTCTCTTTAAAAGTGGGGAATGTCTTTTTATACAATCATCATTATTTTAATTTATGGTTGAAATCATTCCGTCGTTGTTGTTATCACGCATATTACGACGTGATACATGTTCATTCGCTCATCAAGTATCGCTTCGAGGATTGGGGTGAGTCTGAGGAGGGGGCCTGGGAGAAGGAATGGTGATCCGGGCTCATGCGTGAGCGTCTAACGCCTTAGGGCGAAGTCGCTCATCGCACCGCTGCCCCCCTGACGGCCCGATAACAAGAGCTGTTGGTTCACCGCCGCATCTCTAGGTTTCTGGACCTTTCTGACGGAAAGCACGGAGCGTAGGGGCAACGTCAAAACCAAGAGCGTGGGCGCGTCTAACGCCACGCAAAAAACACCATTTAAATTCTTTAAAGTAAGCGTAGTAAAAAAGAATTCTCTTCGGGATTGAAGTGAATTCTTTTGTTGAGAATATCTATTTTGCTGTTGAATAATCAGTCTATATTTACAAAAGATTCCAAATCAACAAATACGAATGCTTCTTCATAATTTTCATCATGAAGTTTAAATGCGTATCCAGAGTCATTTTTTTGAATCAACTCTTCTACTTCCGCGACGTGTTCTTCTGAGACTTTAAACCGTTGTTCCATCCGATAAAAGTTAGCATAACGAGATTTTTCTCGCTCACTATCTGTTAACTCTTCCCCAGATACAGGAACAAACATAACCGGCTCAGGTACGTCCGATACCTTTTCGAAAAGAGAAGTTGGAAGTTGAACACTCCAGTAAAACTGCTGCTCAGTAGAAGTGAATTTTGGACTTAGAATGTTATCTACTGAGAACGTTACGGTTGTGATCAATTCATTGTTTTCTACTTCCTTTTCGAAACTTATAAATGAAAATTGTTGAGCTACCATACTTTCGATGTATTCATTAATAGATACATACTGTTTTGTACCTGAAACATCCTGGGTAGTTTGTTCAGTTTTCTCGTTAGACATCTCTTTACCCAAAGAAGTACTCTTTGATGAATCGTTTTCGCTACATGATGCCAATACTAAAGCACTCGCTAAAACGTATATAGCAACATATTTTTTCATATATCAGTATGCAAGGTTCTCAGAGTAGCTGTAACGGGTGTAGTCTGCAGAAACAGCTTTTGATCTTGATATCAAACCATTAGAGTATGTGACTAATTTTCCTGTGGTATCGACACCGATGCTACCATAAACTAATTTCCGCGTGGATTTTGGAGGAATATTAAAGGCGAATTTAGTTGATTTGGTGGTATCCGTCCCATAAGAAGCCTCGGCTGTTACTTTTAGGCCATTTTGCAAAATTTTAAATTCTGTTTCACCTGTAAGAGTTCCAGTAGCAAATACACGACGAGAAACCTCATAGTTTACTGTGTCTACAAGAGACGATGTGTTTGTAGCAATATGCGTCCATTTAGGAAGCTTTACTAATGTATTAGTGAGTGTCGATTGATATACCGTTCCATCGTAAACTGGTGCATAAATAGGAACATCATTTTCTACTGCTGACACTGAAGTTGGCACTCCTGATAAAATCGATGCGCTCAAAGCTAGTGAACCTAAGATTTTAATTGTTTTTGACTTAAACATTAAAAAAACCTCCAATATTTTTTGATGAAAATCTGGTGAAAATAACAAATCCTAAAATTCATTGTCTCCTTCACATTAAAAATTTGACTTTTGAACTAAGCCTTATTCAAAATATAGCATTTATTTACCATTTGAAATTTGGGATAATATGAGGTGGAGGAGATTAAATTGTATAAATATATTGGGAATATCATCCGATTTAATCGTATTAAAGCTAAGAAAACCCAACACGAAGTCGCAACTGGGATATGTTCTATCTCACATTTAAGCAAAATCGAAAAAGGTGTGTACCTTCCTAATCAAGAGACATTACATCTGCTTCTCGAAAGACTTGGGAAAAAAATTGATTTTGAGAAAGATCAGCATCAAAGACTAGTAAAACTTATTGATGACTTTTATTACCATTGGTCTTACAGTGAAGTTAGTCAAATGAAATCGACTTTTGAAATGATGGAAAAGGAGGAGTCACATTACATAGTCAGTGATTATTTGAATCAATACCTATTGGCTCAATTGGCCAATGAATTAAACGAAAAAAACCATGAAAAGGCTGAATCTCTCTTATACACACTTGATAATTTAGAGGTGATGTCCAATACCGACATGAGTAAATTTGTCATATTAAAAATGTCTTTCCTGAATAAGTATAAAGATTCTAAAAAGGCTGCAGAATATGCTGAATCAAATGAAGATCTAATAGTGAGTGACGATAAGGCTGAATTCTTTTACCAGAAAGGTCTCATTTACAGCTATAACATTAGTCCGTCACTTTCTTTAATCCATATGAACAAAGCATATGAATCTTTTGGTAAAGGGACGAATTTTACCAGAATGATAACTTGTAAGTCGGTTATGGCCATTAATTACTCAAGATTGGGTTTAATGAAAGAAGCAGAAAAAGAGTATATTGAGTTGTTGCGTATGCTATCAAAGTTCCGTAATGAAAATATGTTACACGAGACGCGATATAACTATGGTATCTTCTTGAAAAATGCAAAACGATATGACGAGGCATTTGAAGTGTTTAAGAGTTGCGAGCAATATTTTTCAACTAAAGAAGAACATCAATGTCTTTTGATTCTTGCCATGTGGGAAACCAAGCTCCATTTAAACGATCTTCAGGAAGAAGAGATTTTAGAATTTACATCATCTTTCAAGAATAGTGCGTCAAAGTGTAAGCTTCATAAGAAATATTTGGTTTATGCCGATTTAATGATTCTAAAGAGTAAAAAAAATGAGAAAGAATACTATCGGTTACTTGAAACTAATTACTTAAGATTAATCGAAAAAGAAAACTCTTATATTGAAATAAGAAAAAGATATTTGGAACTCTTAGATTACTATAAAAATAAAAATCATTCTAAATATCAGAAATTATTAGTAGCGTTTCACCAAAATGAAGAATCTATGGAGATGATCAGATGGTAAAAAAAATATTGATTATCATGACAATCATGACAGTTTTCAGTTTTTCACCAAGTATAGATACAAAAGGTAGTGTAAGTAATGGGTCACAAAATCACTTTCCTGAAAAAATTGATCCTATTCACCCAACCAAGTAAACACTTAAAACAGTCTTCATGAAGGGGCATACAAGTGGATAATTTCTTTAACTTGCCGATAGATGCTTTGTTTTATGTATATTTAGGAATCGGGTCTATACTGATATTTATGTTTGGTTATTTCGTTTCTAAAAAAAGGAAAAATGCAAATGTGAACTGAACCAAAAAAGTTAGACACTAAATAATTTTGTTAGGCGACCTTTAGAACCTGCGTCCGGTATTCAACCGGGCTCAGGTTTTTTAGTCGTTTCTTGATTCGACGATGATTGTAATACTCGATGTAGCGCTCGAGCTCCTGTTTGAAATGCGCCATATCCTTAAACTTCCTGAGATAAAGGAGCTCGGACTTGAGCACGGCGAAGAAGCTTTCGATGGCCGCGTTGTCGAGACAGTTACCCTTTCGGGACATACTTTGGGTGATGCCGTGTTCGCGCAGCTTCGCCGTGAACGCTCGGAACTGGTATTGCCAGCCCTGGTCAGAATGGAGGATTGGCCTTGTATCACTGTCGAGTCTTGCGATGGCTTGGTCCAACATCTCGCCGATGAACGGATACCTAGGCGTAACGGACATCGAATAGGCGATGATTTCCCGGTTTGACAGATCCATCATCGGTGAGAGATAGAGTTTCTCCCCGAAAAGATGGAACTCGGTGACATCGGTCACCCACTGCTGGTTTAGGCCTGTGGCCTGAAAATCCCGTTCGAGGAGGTTCGGTGCGATCGTTCCGACCTCTCCCTTGTAGGACCGATATTTCTTCATGCGGACGAGGCACTTGAGATCGAGCTCGTCCATGAGACGCAACACGGTCTTCGGGTCGTGCCGGAAGCCTTGGCGCTCGAGGAGCGCATGGATGCGACGATAGCCACAACGTCCCTCGTGTTCGTGGAAGAGGGCCTGGATCGCTTCCTTCACGTCCGCGTACTTGTCATCGGCCGTCAGGCGCGTCCGCCAGTAGTAGTAGACGCTTCGAGCCATATCGAGCACCTGGAGGAGCCCCGGTACAGGATAGGTGGCTCGTAGCTCGTCGATCACTTGGGCCTTGATCCGGTTCGTCGCGCATCCTCTTCTTGAACCAAGGCTTTCAATTTTTTTAACGCGGCGTTCTCCATCTCGAGGTACTCGACCCGTTCCTTGAGCTTCTCGACCTCCGTCATCTCTTTGGGTTCCTGCTTCTTCCGTCTCGGCATCGGGGCACGATCTTTCGGCTTGGCGGCCAGACCCTCAGGTCCCTCCCGTTCGTACGTCGATCGCCAGGTGGAGATCATCCCGAGAGAGGAGAGTCGGTACTTTAGGGCCGCGTCCATCAAGGACAGCCCGTTTTCCGCCATATCGTTTAGTACCCTTAGTTTAAACGCCTGCGAGTGGGCTGTATAGGACGGATCGAAGATCGTCTCTCCCCAGCGTTCGTAGAGAAGTGTCCACTCACGTATCTTCTTACGGTTCACCCCGAACGCATTGCCTAACGCAGTGTAGCCGTCTTTACCTGCCAAGTAGCGCTCAGCGATCTGTATTTTCAACGTCTTTGTGAATTTGGTCATAAAAAACACCCCATAAAAGTTGGATTTTCACGTCCAACTTTTATGGGGCAGTTCAAATGAAGGTTTCTTTTTAATCGCTTTTTTTTAGTGCTATTCCGTTCTTTAGCGTATTAATATGGTTTGATGCGGCCTCGAAAGAGCTTTTCATGGGAACTATGCCATGGTTAGCCAACATGGTTTTTAGCGGATTTCTGCTATTGATTTATCTGGTTGTGGCCTGGTTTATTCTAAAAAGAAAGATTGTAAACTAAATATAGAATTTACTGAGTAGTTGAGCTTATATTTAAAAATAACTAAGTATTACTGCTTACGTATCTGTATATTGAGCAGGTAAATCAGTTAAGTAATGATTTAACAAGTTCATACAGATGTGGGTGTTAGAGCATTTAAAAGTGGTAGATTATGATTACTGTATTTTGCAATACAAATGTGCACAATAATGCAACGAAAAGTACAGAACTTTGCCAGCTGGGTTTTAGTGTTTCGACAACGCATGCGT
>NZ_JACSLR010000026.1:0-14477 GCF_018618255.1 Exiguobacterium sp. s56
AAGTCTCGCTTGAGAAGGTCAGGGGCGATGACGATGCTCTCACCCTGAGACTTCCATTTTCGTTTGGGTTTGATCCGACACTGGAGATGATGCTTCTTCATGATTCTCTGTACGGTGTTCCGGTTTGCTGCCAATTCATAGGTTTGCTCTAACAGGGCCTTTATCTTTCGATGTCCATATCGATAATTTGTAAGCTTACATACTGCGACGATTGTTTGCTCTAGCACCGAAGGGTGCTTCACCGGTTCTCTGGCCCAACGGTAATAGGTTGCCCGTGGCACGTCCAGGACACGTAGGATCGTCGTGATCGTATATTTCCTCTTCAGGAGCTCTACAGTCTTTAGGGCTACTTCTTTCTCAACTCTCTTTCGATCTCCATGAATTTTTTTAAGATTTCGTTCTCCGTCTTCAGGTGAGATAGTTGACGCTCTTTCTTGTCATCCTCGCTGGCGGAATCAGGACCGAGTCCGTAGGTGTATTGCTTCCCGATTGGCTGGTCGAATCGATAGATTTCATTGGACCGATACCATCTCATCCATGTGTGGATTTGGGATTCACTTTTGATTCCGTGTTTCTCCATGATTTCTCTATTCGTCAACTCACCGCTCAGTTTGTCTTTCACCACTGCCCATTTCACTTCACTTGAATATACGTTTTTGCCCACGCAAAAACACCTCCGATGCTAGCACTTTTTTAAAGTGTACCACTGCGAAGGTGTTTTTATATTGTCTCAAAAATTTAGGTTAGCCCACTGCTCACTTGAGCGGTGCACCTTCTTTTTATGTGTGGGCGATATGAGGTTTCCGGTACGTCGGCGTCTTCCGAGCCTTTCGGAATCCATCGACAGAATCGAACACGGCCGCCAAAATCGTGATGGCGACGACTAATCCGAACACCCATTCAAACGAATTGACCCCGTTCGGGACATTTGTCTCCAGCCAGTTCAAAAATCGTGGATCGAGTAACTGTGGGGAACTGGCCATCCAGATGATGAACGTTGCCGAGGCAATATTGTAGATCAAATTAAACGAAGCGAGCGCATACGTCCAATGTCCTTTCATCCATTTCCATACCCCGAGCACGACTTGAAGCAAGATGACGATCACAAAAAACCAAATCACATCCATTAGGAACGTTTGATTGAAGATGGGAGTGATCATCCTGAATCCCGCGTTCGTAGATTCATAAATCCCTAGTAACTGTTCGGCATTAATATACACGCCAAACCACACGGCTGTCCAAAACAACCCGAACCCTGCGTCAAATTTACTGATTCGACCGCCCTTCACCTGTTCTTTCAGCTTGGACACATCCCATTTCATATCTGGCGCCGGTACATCATCGGGTGCATAGCGCTCAATCAAAAAGAAGACAAGCGTAATCCAAAACACAAGCTGAATCCCGACATCCCATAACGCATCGAACATGTTCGTCAAAAATGTGCCGACTGTCGGCATAAGCGGCCCTGAGAACGTCGGCATGCTAGCAAATACAAGCCCAAAGAAAACGACAGCTAAGACGATGGGAACGACAAGCTTGACGACAGTCACATACACGGGGAAAAAACGTGGGCCGATGACATACTGTCCTTCCTTATAACGCGCGGCCACGACGGCCGGATGCCCAATCTCTGCTAACACCCGTTTTACGTCTGCCTCAGACAGTTGGTCGGGCAGTGCCGCCTCAATCGATTGCCGAACCGAGGCAGCGGCTTCCTCGCGCCGCTTCGGTGGAACGTGTCGCACGACCTCATCGATATATATGTCAATCCAATCCATGACGCTCCTCTCCTTTCCTTTGCGCCATCACAGTCTATATGATTAAGATTCCCGATTAGTCACCGGATTAGCTGTTTTTCGCCGGATTGACACAAACAAAAAAAGCCGCAGACCGGAGTCTGCGACCATAAAAAAACGCATCTGTCCATGCAGATGCCAAAACAAGCGGAGTTGGTGGGATTCGAACCCACGCGAGCCTTACGACTCCTAACGGATTTCGAGTCCGTCCCCTTCAGCCGGGCTTGGGTACAACTCCAGGCTTAAAAAAGTGTAAAAAAAAGAAAGTGGAGGAGGTGGTGGGATTCGAACCCACGCAGGCTATTACACCCCTGACGGTTTTCAAGACCGTTCCCTTAAACCACTTGGGTACACCTCCAAAAAAGTATGAAATTGTTGAGCCTCCAGAAATAAAAATGGAGGAGGTGGTGGGATTCGAACCCACGCAGGCTATTACACCCCTGACGGTTTTCAAGACCGTTCCCTTAAACCACTTGGGTACACCTCCAAAGCTCATATACAATTGGTGAGCAAACATCTCGCTCGACATGATTTATAGTACCAACTTGGCAGACAGATGTCAAACCCTTTTGTGAAAAAACATTAAAAAAAACCAAAAAAAATCCCGCCTGAACGATACGTTTCAGACGGGCTGGTTTGTTCATTACTGAGGCATTTCAATTTTCTCGATACCGCCCATATATGGACGTAATACTTCCGGAATGACGACTGAACCGTCTGCCTGTTGGAAGTTCTCTAAAATCGCAGCGACGGTCCGTCCGACTGCGAGGCCAGAACCGTTAAGCGTGTGGACGAATTCCGGTTTTGCGTTCGCTTCGCGACGGAAACGGATTCCGGCCCGGCGTGCTTGGAAGTCTTCAAAGTTCGAACAAGATGAGATTTCACGATACATCCCTTGCGCCGGCATCCACACTTCGATGTCATATTTCTTCGCAGCCGTGAAGCCGAGATCGGCCGTACACATGCTGAGCACTTGATATGGAAGACCGAGACGCTTAAGCACTTCTTCAGCGTGGCCCGTCAAGAGCTCGAGTTGTTCATAAGACTCTTCAGGTTTCACGAACCGGACGAGCTCGACTTTGTTGAACTGATGCTGACGAATGAGCCCACGTGTGTCGCGTCCGGCTGATCCCGCTTCTGAACGGAAACAAGCGCTATACGCCGTATACGTGATTGGAAGTTGGTCTTCCGTGATGATCTCGTCACGGTGCATGTTCGTCACCGGAACTTCTGCCGTCGGTACGAGGAAATAGTTCGTATCCGCCACTTTGAATGCGTCTTCCTCAAATTTAGGAAGTTGTCCCGTCCCGGTCATCGCGTCGCGGTTGACCATATAAGGAGGGAGCACCTCAGAATAGCCATGTTCATCGGCATGCATATCCATCATGAAGTTGATGAGGGCACGTTCGAGACGGGCGCCGAGACCTTTATAAAAGACAAACCGGCTACCTGTCACTTTACCCGCTCGTTCCACATCGACGATTTTCAAATCTTCCATGACGTCCCAATGCTGTTTGAGTTCGAATTCGAACGTCGGTTTTGTTCCGACTTCGCGAATCGTGACGTTATCATCTTCCGTTTCTCCAATCGGCGTTGATTCGTGCGGGATGTTCGGGATGCTGAGGAGAATCAAGTTCAATTCGGCCTCGACTTCACGCAACTCTTCATCGAGCAATTTGATTTCGTCCCCGAGGCGACGTGTCTCGAGAATCGGTGCATCCGCATCTTGTTTGTTGCGTTTTAATTCCGCAATTTGCTTCGTCGCTTCATTTCGTTTCGCTTTCTTCACTTCAACCTCATTGATCAAGTTGCGGCGTTTCTCTTCCAACTCCGGGAAACGGTCAAGCGCACTCAAATCCTCGCCGCGATGAGCTAGCTTCGTTTTAATCTCTTCAAAATCTGAACGTAATCGTTTAATGTCTAACATTCGTTATTCCTCCTTTTTTCACATAAAAAGGTGGCACGCCCCTTTCCCGTAGGAAAGGGACGAACCACCTTGGATCCGCGTTGCCACCCTCGTTGCCCGAAATCGGGCCACTCGATGCACGTAACGTGTGCGTAACGTGACTTGTTTCCAAGCCAATGCTCCGAGGCCGATTCGGTTACATCATCCCACTAGTTTGCACCAACCACTAGCTCTCTGTCAGTAAATGACCGTAACGTACTTTTCCCCATCATTGCATCTGTCATTGAATTAGTTTTACTTTACAACATCTCAACTCTATCGACAAGACTCAGTTTTCCGAGCACGAGTCGAATCTCATCTAAAAAGTCGGAGAAGGCACGCGTCATACGTGTCAAAAACGATGCCATCTCGATCGGTTCGGCCGCGACGAGCGTTCCTTTAGGTGGAAGTTCACCATCTAGATACCGGACGCTTCCGGAAGGCTCGATGGTGACGGTCCCTACCTGTTGATCGGCCGCAATTGGGGCTTTCGTATCCGGAAGATCGTAAGTCGGTTCAGGTACATCCTGTCCTTTTTCGACGAGTACTTCAAAGGCTGACGTCGTGCGCACTTTTGCTGACTCGACTGTACCTTCAGCGACATGGAGCGTCGCCGGGACGATTTCACCAGTCCGTAAAATCGGGGTCAAGACAAAATCGCCATAGGCGTAGTCGTGAAGCGCCTTTGTAGCAGTATAGCGCCCTTGATCGGTCTTCGCTCCGAGAACGACCGATAGCACGGTACGTCCATCTCGCGTCGACACGCCGATGAAGCAGTAACCGGCATCGTCAGTCGTGCCCGTTTTAAAGCCAAGCATACCCGGATAGGCTAAATCACGACCAGCGAGCATCCGGTTCGTCGCTTCAAATCGGACTCCGTCGATATCAACATACGCTTGTTTCGTCACATCGAGCACTTCCGGGAACTTCGTCAAATACGCCAAAGCTAGCATCATCAAATCATTGGCCGATGTCAAATTCTCCCCTGGACGTCCCGCTGACACAGAGTCAAGTCCCGATGCATTGGCGAACGTCGTTTGGGTCATACCAAGTTCGGTCGCCCGTTCGTTCATTTTCTTTACGAATACCCCTTCCGAACCAGAGACGGCCTCGGCCAATGTGACCGCTGCCTCGTTCGCAGAACGAATCAACGCCACGTCGTATAGCTCTTTCACCGTGTACGGTTTATTGACGAGCGGAATCCGAGCCAATCCTGGTTTTCGGGTCAGCGCCAACGCCTTGTCGCTCGGGGTCACTTCTTGGCTCCAACTGAGGTCACCCGCTTTGATGGCTTCTCGGACGAGAAAAGCGGTCATCAGCTTAGTGATTGATGCCGGAGGAAGCATCGCGTCCTCTTCTTGTGAGAACAGGATTTGTCCCGTCGTCATGTCCACGAGCATCGCGCCGGTCGCATCAACTTTAGGTGCCGCCGATGCATCCGTCGGCACGATCATATTTAAAAGGATTGCCCAAACGAGCATCCATCCGATCCATCTTTGTCTCACGGTCTTGCCCCTTTCTATACGTATCTCGTTACAGTGTAGCAAAAAAACACATGAAAAAGGCTCCCTATTTGCTAGAGAGCCTTTCAATCAGGCGAGTTGTCGCTTCGTCGCTTCAACCATGTCCAAGAAATAGCGGTGCATCGACAAGTCGTCCGTCAATTCCGGGTGGAACGAGCAGGCCATATACTTGTCATACCGAACCGCGACAATCGCTTCTTCGACCTCGGCGAGCACCTCGACGCTCGCTTCGACCGATGCGACTTGCGGCGCTCGAATGAACACTGCTTCGACAGCTTCATCGATTCCATTGACAGTCAAATCGACTTCAAAGCTATCAACTTGTCGTCCGAACGCATTTCGTTTGACCGTCATCGGGATTTTACGCAAGTGCGCATCATATCCTTCAACTTCGGTCGCGAGCAAAATCAAACCAGCGCACGTTCCAAACATCGGCAACTCCGCATTCTCACGTAACGGCTCGAGCAACTCGTACCGATCGAGTAAGCGACGCATCGCTGTGCTCTCCCCACCCGGCAAGACGAGTCCATCGATTCGATTTAAGTCATAGACCGAGCGGACGACAAGCGTATTCGCACCAAGTGCTTCGAGCATATGGACGTGTTCGCGAATCGCACCTTGCATTCCGAGTACACCAATCGTGGTCATCTTACCAACCTCGCGGTGCCATGAGTTCTTCTTGTTTGAGCGTGCGGACGTCGAGCCCTTTCATCGCTTCGCCGAGTCCTTTCGACAAGTGTGCGATGCGCTCATAGTCATCATGGTATGTCGTCGCTTCAACGATGGCACGGGCAAATTTCTCAGGGTTCTCCGCTTTAAAGATTCCTGATCCGACAAAGACGCCGTCCGCTCCGAGGTGCATCATGAGTGCCGCATCAGCTGGTGTCGCAATTCCGCCTGCTGCGAAGTTGACGACCGGGAGGCGACCTGCTTCACGGATTTGCATGAGTACTTCAAACGGGGCACCCAGGTCACGCGCTTCCGTCATCACTTCATCGATGCTCATCGAGAGCAAGCGTTTCACTTGGGCTTGAACGGTACGCATGTGACGAACCGCTTCGACGATGTTGCCGGTTCCCGGCTCACCTTTCGTCCGGATCATCGCTGCACCTTCCCCGATGCGGCGTGATGCTTCACCAAGGTCGCGCGCGCCACAGACGAACGGTGCTTTGTAGTCACGTTTGTAGAGATGGAATTCTTCGTCAGCAGGTGTCAATACTTCACTCTCGTCAATGAAATCAACCCCCATTGATTCAAGGACACGTGCTTCAGCGATGTGACCGATCCGGCACTTCGCCATGACCGGTACCGATACCGCACCCATGACGTCTTCGATGATTGTCGGGTCGGCCATACGAGCAACACCGCCCATTTTGCGAATATCCGAAGGTACGCGCTCGAGTGCCATGACGGCAACTGCACCTGCCGCTTCAGCAATTTTGGCTTGCTCCGCGTTGATGACGTCCATAATGACGCCACCTTTTTGCATCTCGGCCATACCACGTTTTACTTTGTCTGTCCCTACTTGTCTCTTTTCCAAATGGATCCCCTCCAATAAGCTAGTCTACTTGCAAGTATAAATTGATTTGACTATATTGAAAGTGCCAGTTTTATATTTTTTAAAGTGGTCAGTTCGAACAAAGGACTTCATTTCTCGATTCTCGAATGTTTTAAAGATTAAAGGAGATGATGGAATGGATCAATGGAACAGTCGTGACGACGCGCAGGAGCGCAGCTTTTTCGGAAAAACGGGAATGGTCTCGCTCCTCCTCGTCATCGGATTCGTGCTCTATTTTTTCTTTGGCTGACCACAGAAAGGACACATCATGGATATGCTCACGTTCTCGCTCGAGGCTGACTCGAGCGTCCCATTATATGAACAACTCTATTTGCACATTCGACAAGCCATCGTTGATGACACCCTCACCACCGGGACGAAACTTCCGTCCAAACGAAAGCTAGGGGAGTTTTTAGACGTCTCGCAAACGACCGTTGAACTGGCCTACGCTCAGCTGCTCGCGGAAGGATACATCGAGTCGTTGCCACGCAAAGGCTTCTACGTGTTACCGCAAGAAGAACTGTACGTCCGGCGCGGCAGTAGCGTCATCGAACCGCTCCCGGTGAAAAAAACATATGAGTTCGACTTGTATCCGAGTCAAATCGACACGACCGCTTTCCCATTCGAACGTTGGCGCCGGCACTTAAAACAAGTCGTCTCGGAAGAACATCACGATTTGCTGTCACTTGGCTCTGTACAAGGCGATTTCGTCCTTCGTCAAGAGATTGCGACCTATCTCTACCATTCGCGCGGTGTGCATTGTTCTCCCGAACAAATCGTTGTCGGATCGGGAACCGAGCAGCTGTTGCCCCAATTGTTAGAACTGTTGCCGGATACTACGACGTTCGGCATTGAGGATCCGGGGTATCCGCTCACCCGCCAACTGTTCGCCCATCAACGGCGGACGTTCATCCCGATTCCTGTCGATGAGAGCGGCGTCCGTGTCGACCTGGTGGAGCAAGCATCCATTGATGCCCTCTATGTCACACCGGCCCATCAATTTCCGACCGGGACCATTCTATCTGTCAGTCGACGTCAACGCTTGCTCAACTGGGCATCGGAGCGACAGACGTATGTGATTGAAGATGATTACGATAGTGAATTCCGTTATAGCGGCAAACCGATTCCCTCTTTGCAAAGCATGGATCAAAACGAGCGAGTCGTCTATTTGAGCACATTCTCTAAATCATTGATGCCTTCATTGCGAATCGGTTATATGGTACTCCCCCCTCCGCTGTTAAATCGCTATCGAGAACGTTATCGTCACTTCACGTGTAGTGTCCCCCGTTTCGAACAACATACGTTGGCCGAATTTATGGCGACCGGTGATTTTGAGAAACACTTGAACCGGATGCGGAAGACGTACCGCCGGAAACTTGAAATCATTATCGCCGCCTTCAAACCGTACGAACCGACTGTCTCCGTCACGGGGGCGAGCGCCGGCCTTCACGTCGTCCTGTCTGTTCATACCAGCGAGACGAGTGAAGAATTGAAACGATTGGCCGAGGCTTCGAATATCCGCATCAACGCGATGACAGACTATCGTATCGAACCAAGCGACGCGATTCCTCAGTTTTTATTTGGATTTGCCGCCTTATCCGAAGAAACGTTACCAGCTGCCGTTAGTGCGCTCATGTCGTGTTGGAACATTGAGAAAGGAAGAGATGGATGAAACGGTCACGCTACGTCGTCGGTGGGCTCCTTTTGTTAATTGGTACACTCCTGTTATCCGAATCGTGGTGGAAAGACCAACTCACGGCATGGAACAGTCAACAAGTGACCGCCGAAATTCAACCGAGACAGCCAGAAACCGGTGAATTTGAGTTTTCAAACGTCGAGCCGTTATCATGGGAACAACTTCTCACCGTGCGCAATCGATTTCATGATTTACCGACCGTCGGCCTCATTTCGATTCCAGAAATCGACCTCGAGCTCCCGATCTTATATGGGCTCGACAATGAGAACTTGGCTGTCGGGGCTGGAACGATGGACCCGGACCAACGAATGGGAACTGGAAATTATGCACTCGCGGGCCACTACACGCAAAGCTCGACCGCCTTGTTCGGTCCGCTTCACATCATCGACGTCGGCATGTCCATCTACTTGACCGACATGACACATACGTTCGAATACGAGGTCATTTCGCTTGAGACCGTTCCCCCGACACGGGTCGACGTGCTTGACCCGACAACAGAACCGACGATTACACTCGTCACATGCACGTTCGATGCGACCGAACGTTTGATTGTCAAAGGACACTTCGTGAACCAAACGCCTCTCTAATCGATAGGCGTTTTTATTATTTTTCAAAAAAAATATTGTGAGCGCTTACATATTCAGCTAAACTATTCCTGAAACCGTTTGCACAATTTTGACAATTCGTTGCCCTGTAGACGACACATTCCATGAAAGAGGTGCTTTATGAAGAAGAAAACGGCACGACAGACGACCACGTTACTTTTATCATCCGTTCTCCTCATCCAAGCCGGCGTTCCGATGAACGCATTGGCCGAGCCTGCGACAATCTCGATTGATGGCTTAAAAACGGATTGGGCGAACACGCCAGCGCTCGCCACATCCCCACAGGCGGGTTGGCAAGGATTCGATTTAGGAGACGTCTATCTGCAGAACGATGCGCGTAACCTTTACTTTTATGTGGATGCGAACAACGTCCCGAACTGGGGCGACAATGGTCAGTACATAAATATCGCCCTCCAAATCAATGAACAAGATTCAGGCGTAGCGACAAACCCGCTCGGCCATCCGTTCAACTTCAGCCAAACTGATAAAAAACCACAGTATCATATTTTACTTCGCGTCGATGGCGACACGTCAGTAAAAGAAGCCGCTCTGTATGAAGCAGGAAAATCCACGCCGCTCGCAAACTTGAGCAACTTAAACGGCGCCTCGTTTGCCATTGATCGCACGAAAGGCTTTGAAGGCAAAATTCCATTGTCCCTGCTTGGTCTAAGCAATGATGATACCGTTCGGGTCCTCACGGTACTCAGCGGGAATAACGCTACCGAGCACGGTGCGTTCGACACGATTCCAAGCAATGCGGCCAATAAAGTCGCCGATAGTTGGAATGTTTCGGCGACTCCGTCGACACAATCGGTATATAGCCCAGCCTTCACGTTGAGCGGTGTCGAGACGGTCAGTCAACTCGAAGTGACAGCGGTCACGCCGGCCAATCAATCGGAACAAGTGGACATCAAATCCCCAATCACATGGACGTTCAATGAACCTGTGTCGTTAGATGCTTCGAACATCAGCTTGATGAATGGCGAGACAGCTGTACCGTTCACGGCTGAAGCGAGTGGATCAACAGTGACTGTCACACCGACCGAAGCACTAAGTTTGAATCAAACGTATACCGCGACCCTTCCCGCGGACGCCGTGAAAGGCAACCTGTCGAACACGACGTTACCGGCATTGACGACGTCATTTAAAACCATCACTGAAATCGCCGATCCGTGGAAAACACAACGCTACATCGAAATGTTGTACGTCCGGGCCGACAACGATTACACGGACTGGAATTTATGGACGTGGAGTACGGGTGCCAAAGACGGTCAAGTTGACCCGTATAAAATCACCGAAGATGGCGCCATCTTCCGAATCCCAGTCGGAAAAGATGCGACCAATGTAGGCTTTGTCATCCGCAAGGGCACGGATTGGGCCGTGAAAGATGGCTACGGGGAAGACCGCTATGTCAAATTGGGAAGCGACCGGGTGACGAAAGTCGTCGTCGAGAGCGGCAAAGGGACGTTCCATCAAGTACCGACGATTCAAGGACCCTTGTTTGAAGATGGTGCCGTCACGTTCTTCTACCGTGACAAAGCGTTGTATGAAGCGGGACAACTCGATGAAATCGACAGTGTCGCATTGAAAGTCAATGGCACGACGTACCCGATGACGTACGAAGCCAAAAATGAATGGTTCCGCCATACGGTCAAATTACCGGAAGGGAAACATGATTATACGTTCCTTGTCACAAAAGATGGCGTCACGACCGAAGTGAAGGATCCTTACTTCGAGGCTTCGAGCGTCGAGTATCGTCGTCCAAACGTTAAACTGGCGGCAAGCGTGGCACCGAAAGCCCTCAGTTCTCGAGAAAACGCGGTCGTCCAGGTGAAGCCGACGTTGCCGAAAGGCGTCAAGCTGCGTCAACTGTTCATCGATGCACGTCCTCTGGGTGGACCGGCTAAACTAGAAGTCGACCCGGCCCTCAACAAACAGACGATTGCAGTCAAAGATACCGTCAAACCGGGCAATAAATTCTTAACGATTACGGCGATTGACCAATACGGTAACGTCCATAAAACGAAAACATCGTTAACGGTCCGACCGGTCTCGATGAAGGACAAGCAAGAGTTCGATTGGGATGAGGCACGGATTTACTTCATGCTGACCGACCGATTCTACGATGGGGATAAAACGAACAATAACCCGAACGGTGAATACTATGACCAAGATCATCTTGAGTCGTATCACGGCGGCGACTTTGCCGGTGTGACGAAGAAACTCGACTACTTGGATAAACTAGGCATCAACACGATTTGGATTACACCGATTGTCGATAATATCGATTGGGATCTTCGCTATGGTAAAGATGGATCACAGTATGGCTATCATGGATACTGGGCGAAAAACTTCGAAAAACTCGATGAGCATCTCGGCGATATGAAAGCATTCCATCGTCTGATTGACGAAGCGAATGCTCGCGGTATTAAGATTATGGTCGACGTCGTCTTGAACCACCCTGGCTACGGGATGGAACCAGGAGCTGTAGACACGGGCGCCACAAACTTCCCAACCGATCAAGAGCGCAAAGCGTTCGACGGCATGATTCGTTCGAATCCGGTCGATGGCGATGACTTGAAGATGTCTCTTTCCGGATTACCGGACTTTAAGACCGAAGAGGCTGCCGTCCGTGAACAACTCGTCAAATGGCAGACGGATTGGATTAAACGCTCGAAAACGAAAAAAGGAAACACCATCGATTACTTCCGCGTCGACACGGTCAAACACGTCGACTCTACAACATGGAAGTCGTTCAAAAACGAATTGACGGCCCTCAAACCAGATTTCAAAATGATTGGCGAACATTATGGGGCAAGTGTGAACAACACGGGTGGTTACTTACAGAGTGGCCAGATGGACTCACTTCTCGACTTTGATTTCAAGTATCAAGCCGAACGGTTCATCAACGGAAATATTGATGACGTCGAGAGTGCGCTTCAATATCGCAACACGCAACTCTCGAATGAAGCGACACTCGGTCAATTCCTCAGCAGCCATGACGAGGACGGTTTCCTCGTATCACGTGCTGGAGGCGATGAAGGGAAGCATATGGTCGCCGCCTCGCTTCAAATGACGGCGAAAGGACAGCCTGTCATCTACTATGGTGAAGAGGTTGGACAGTCCGGAAAACATGCGTTGGATATGGATAAGGGCGAGTTCAATGAAAACCGTTATGACTTCGACTGGAAACGAGTCAAAGGAGAAGGTAAAGCGATGCATACGCATTACCAAAAGCTACTCAATATTCGTGCCGACTATTCAAAAGTATTTAGTAAAGGAACGCGTGCCGTCGTTGCTGGTGGTTCTGCCACTGGATACTCTGTCTTTGAACGGAAGCACGGCAAAGACTCTGTTCTCGTGGCCTTGAACACGACAGAAGCCAAACGAACGATCACGTTCCAGACAAAACTCAAGCATAAAACGACGCTCGTCGACCGCTATAGCGGACGTCATTACGTCGTCAAACGAGATGGGAAAGTGACCGTCAGCTTACCTGCACAGGACGATGGTGGTACTGTCATTCTCGTGGCCAAGTCAAAAAAATGATAGCGAAAAGCCGTTGCCTCTAATTTAGAGACAACGGCTTGTTGTTTAGCGTGAATAGTTTGGAGCTTCTTTAGTGATGTGGACATCGTGAGGGTGACTTTCTTGCAACCCAGCCCCAGTCATGCGGATAAACTGAGTGTCCTCACGTAGTGCACGGATATCGGCAGCCCCACAATAACCCATTCCAGAACGAAGGCCACCGATGAGTTGATAGACAGTATCGGCTAGTTCACCACGATAAGCGACGCGTCCTTCAATACCTTCTGGTACGAACTTTTTATCGGCCTCTTGGAAATAGCGATCTTGGCTGCCTCGTTTCATCGAAGCCTCAGAACCCATTCCACGGTACGTCTTGAACTGACGACCTTGATAGATTTCCATCTCTCCTGGGCTCTCTTTCACACCTGCGAGAAGGCTACCAAGCATAACGGCATGAGCTCCAGCTGCGATAGCTTTCACAATATCACCAGAGTACTTGATTCCGCCATCAGCGATAACTGTGACACCGTGTTCTCTAGCTTCCGTGACACAATCATATACTGCTGTGATTTGTGGGACACCAACACCGGCGACAACACGTGTCGTACAGATTGATCCTGGACCAATCCCGACTTTAATGACCGATGCTCCGGCTTCAATCAAAGCTCGTGTCGCTTCAGCTGTTGCCACGTTTCCAGCGATAATTGGAAGCGTCGGGAACATGTCACGAAGTTCTTTCACTTTCTCGATGACACCGGCTGAGTGTCCGTGAGCCGTATCAACGACTAATGCATCGACACCTGCATCAACAAGAATTTGAGCACGTGATGCGGCATCTTTCGTGACACCAACGGCAGCTGCGACGAGCAAACGACCTTGTTTGTCTTTTGCAGCATGTGGGAACTGTTCGACTTTCTCAATATCTTTTGTCGTAATGAGACCTTTCAACACGCCTGAATCGTCGACGAGCGGCAATTTCTCAATTCGATGTTGATGAAGGATGCGCTCAGCTTCTTCAAGTGACGTCCCTACTTTTGCCGTAACAAGGTTTTCCGTCGTCATGACATCTGCAATCACCGTCGAATAATCTTTAATGAAACGAAGGTCACGGTTTGTCAAAATTCCGATTAATTTACGCTCGGTTTCTGAATTGACGATCGGGACTCCCGAGATACGGTATTTACTCATCAAGTACTCTGCATCGTACACTTGACGCTCCGGCGTCAAATAGAACGGATTCGTGATGACGCCGTTCTCTGAGCGTTTAACGCGATCGACGTGTTCAGCCTGCATCTCCATCGACATGTTTTTATGAATGACTCCTAAGCCGCCTTGACGCGCCATCGCAATGGCCATCGGTGCTTCTGTGACAGTATCCATACCAGCACTGATGACTGGAACATTTAACTCAAGACCTTCGCAAAGTTTAGTGCTTAAATTCACGTCTCTTGGCAAGACATTTGAAAAGCGCGGTACGAGTAAGACGTCATCAAATGTTAATCCTTCTTTTGCAAACTTGTTTTCCCACATAAAAATCGATTGCCCCTTTCTCTATCGGACCCGAATCTTTGTTTCGAAATATTTCTGTAATGGTAACAGGTATAGCTCGAAAGTGCAATTCAATTCACGATGTTCAGAAAGTTCAGAATTGTGTTCGTTCCATTTGCTTTCCGTTCTTAATGTTCGGGAATAGATTATATATACCGCAAAGGAAGCAAAATTATAAATAAAATCTATAAAAAAGACGACCGAGCGGATGCTCGATCGTCTTTCGCGTTGGCCTGGCAACGTCCTATCCTCACAGGGGGAGACCCCCAACTACTTTC
>NZ_JACSLR010000027.1:0-14382 GCF_018618255.1 Exiguobacterium sp. s56
GAATGTCGACTTCTCGCCATAAAAAACACTCCCCAATAGAATAAACAGATTTGTTATTTCATCTGTCTACCTATTGGGGAGCATATCATGCGAGGCGCTCTTTGACGTTTTAAGATTCTCGTTTCCGGCTGATCAACCGTGCCGTCCTGAGCAAGGACGGGAGCAGTTTCCGACGCTTGCGGATGGCCAAATATCTGGCTTCCCACGTCGGTGTGAACTTTCGTTTGAATTGACGGAGCCCGCTGAACGGATAGATGTAACTGATGTTCTCGAAGATGTCGGCCGCAATCCGCTCCGGCCAGTACGCGAACGGTTGCTCCCCGACCGAAGCGAGCGGCGCCATGCCGAGGCCGACATGGGCGTAGTTGTTGGCCCGTGCCCACTCGATCACGTGCAGAATCAGCACTTCAATCGAGCCGGGCGGAGCGTCAGCCCCAGAGCGCATCAAATCGATGGAGACGGTGTCGCGGCCCCGTAGCAAGGTGATGAAGGCGACGACGGCACCCGTCTCATCCCGGAGGAGCGCCAGCGGATAGTGCGCGAGCGCCTGTTCATGAAAGAACCCGAGCGAGAAGCCTTTCTCGCTTCGATTGCCGAGCCAGTCGTCCGAGATGCGGCGCAGTGACGCGATCAGCTCGGGCGACGGGTCCATGACGATATCGGCCGTGTAGCCCCGCTTCGTGAATTGGTTATGGAGCGAGCGCATGTTGGCGCGTTTTTTGCCGGTGAGCGAGAACGTGGCGACGTCGACCGTCGCCTCTTCACCGAGCTTGAAGAACGTGAATCCGGCGTCGTGCAGGCGCGGCATCCAATCCGGAGTGACTTGATAAAAGAGCGGGATATAGCCGAGGCGATCCGTCTCTTCGATAAAGGCGAGCAAAAGGTGTGACGCGGCGTCTCGCGCGCCTTGCACATCTCCGAGGACGATAGCGTGATTGCCGGACACGGCGAACAAGAGACACGCCTCGTCGTCCGGGCCATAATAGACGAGCTTGTCGTTCATATAGGCCAAATCGAACGCGCTCGTCGTCGCATGGGTGGCTTGAAACGCTGCGAAGCGGGACGGTTCGAACGACGTGCCGAGCTTCGGACGTTTCAACCGGTTGAACAGGGTGAGCATGCCGATCAACAACAGTCCGGACAAGACGACGGCAGCGATACTCAACCCGGCGGCTGCGTCCGGGTCGAAGAAAATCGTGTCGGTCTGACTGAACGACTGCAGCAGGAACGCGTGCGTGCCGACGTAGAGGCCGACATAGGCGATGTTGCGCACGAAACGGCTGACGGTCACGATAGAGCGATAGCGCTTGTGCTGGGTCCGGGTCAACCAGACGAACAGGGCGAACCCGCCGACGACGAACGCTTCAAACAGGTTGAAGCCGCGCGCGATGACACCGATACCGGCGACGACACAGGCGACCCCGACGAGCCAGAGCACACGCTTCGTCCGAATGTACATCCCGAACGTGGTCAGTAGCGTCAACAGACCGGCCGTGAACAGCGCGAGCGTGCCAATCCACTGTAACCAGAGGGCGGTCGAATAGAGCGGTGACACGCTCGGTAACAGCGTCTGGAACCACAAGACGAGGCTCGTCATCAATGCGATCAGGCTTCCGGCGAGCCGTCCGGTCTTGGCGAGTGTGCGCGACACGATGCGCCAGACGACGGTTCCGATTTCATAAGACGACCCGATGATCGGCTTATACTCGATCTGTTTGACGACCTGGTCCCCGAAGACGAGAGCCGCCAAGAACAGGCCGATCATGAACGGGACGATGAAGTAGACAAAGCGATAGACGATCAAAGAAGACAAAACAATCTCTTGGTCGATGCCGAGCTGGGTCATCCCGACGAGGTATAATAGATCAAACGAACCAACACCACCCGGGACGAGCGAGACGACCCCGACGATAGTCGCGACGATGAAGACACCCATCATGGCTGTGAGCGGTGCTTCGCCTCCGAGCAAATGCAGGGCATACAAGGCGACGAGTCCGGCCGTCACCCATTCGGCGAGCGACGTCGCGATATAGCCGAGCAATGTCGTCCAATCTAAGTTCGAGCGTTTCCGCGTCACGTATATGTAGAGCGGCAGGACGGCGAGTGTCGCGAGGAGCACGGGCCAAATCCATTGTTTCGTTCCGGTGAGCACGCCGGCCGGGAAAAGTCCGATGAGCACTCCTGCGGCAAGCAGCGACAAGCCGCTGATGAGCGTCGGGGTCATCCAACCGATGGCCCGGAGCAAACGCTTCGTATCCGTATACGGTCGATACAGCGATGTCCGGAGCGCGATGCCGATGACGCCGCCAAACCCGATCATGCCGTTCATCGCGTTAGTGATCCATGCCGCGCGAAGCAGCTTCGAGAGCGGGAGCTGGACGTCGAGCGAGCGCAGTAGAAAGTAGTCGTATCCGGTCATCGTCAAAACGGCGACGAGTCCGAGTCCGATCAAGGCAATCTGTTCGAAGCCCGTCAACGCCTCTAACGTTTGAAACGCCGCGGCGAGCGACAGGTTTTGGAGCTCCTGACCGCTCTGATAAAGAATCAATCCAATCAATAGGAATGGAAGCAACCATTTCAGTTGTTTCCAGGAAAATCGCTTTTGCATCGTATGTGCTCCTTCTGACAAACTCTCGAAATCTTGATTAGCTAAAGTGTACTCAATTGAGTCGTGTAATCATAGTACGAGTCAGACGGGAAGACGGATTCAAAATAAATGAGATTCGTGAATCGCGGGAATGTAGACTGTAAACGCAAGAAATAGGACGAGTGAACGAAAATCAATCTGATACAGTGGAACAAAGGGGGTGACGAGATGCTGACGTTTGAAGAGAAGTGGGAGAAAGTGCTCGCCTGTGACGCGACATATGACGGACAGTTTTATACCGCGGTCAAGACGACCGGGATTTACTGTCGGCCCTCGTGCCGCTCGCGGAAGCCGAAGCGGGAGAATGTCGATTTTTATGAGACGAAAGCGGAAGCGGAGTCGTCTGGCTTTCGGCCGTGCAAACGATGTCAGCCCGAGGTCGACCGTAGTCCGGCGAGCGCGCTCGTCCATGACGTGACGGCGTTCGTGCTCACGCATTACAAATGGCCGCTCAAGCTTGAGGAGATTGCCGAGCACGTCAGCTTGAGCCCGTTCTACGTCGAGCGGACGTTCACGCAAGCGACGGGCGAGACGCCGCGCCGTCTGCTCGAAAAGGTTCGCATCGACAAGGCGGCCCATCTGTTGCGGACGACGGACATGAGCAATCTCGCCATCTGTTATGAGGTCGGCTTTCAAACCCCATCCAACTTTTATCGCGTCTTCCGACGGCTAAAGGGTTGTTCACCGAGCATGTATCGAAAGGGGGGAGCCGATGAGTCGCTCATCGTTCGAGATTCACGTCACCGCTCCGTTTGATTTTCAACAATGTCTGCAGTTTTTGCGACGCTCCGACGATGAAGTGATGCATGTCGCCCGCGAAACGTCCGTCTCCAAGCTGTTCGACGTCGACGGACGGTTGCTGCTAGGGGATATCATGGAGACGGCTCATGGCCTAGTCATCGCGTTCCCGGAAGACGACATCACGAGCTCGGAACAGGAACACGTGGAACGATACGTCCGCGACTGGTTCGACCTCGACCAAGACGTCGCAGCGTTCGTGCGAATGGCCGAGACGGATGAACTGTTGCGTCCGCTCGTCCGAGAGTACGAGGGGCTACGTCTGATCGGCTTCCCAGACTTGTTCGAGGCGCTCACGTGGGCCGTCATCGGTCAACAGATCACACTGTCGTTCGCCTATACGCTGAAACGACGGTTCGTCGAGCAATACGGACCATCTCGGGAAGTGGACGGCGTGACGTACTGGGCTTTCCCGACCCCAGAGACGATCGCGCTGCTCGATTCGAGTGAACTGAGACAGCTTCAATTCAGTACCCGGAAAGCAGAATATATCATCGGCATCGCCCAGGAAATGACGGACGGACGATTGTCGAAACAGCGGTTGCGCAGCGAGCCACCCGACGTGATGCATGAACGGTTGTTAAGCTTACGTGGTGTCGGGGAGTGGACGGCCGCGTATGTCCGGATGAAGTGTTTCCAAGATCCGACGGCGTTCCCGGCTGCGGATGCTGGTCTGCATCAGGCGTTGAAGCATCATCTTGGGCGAAGCGACAAGTTGACGGCAGACGAAGTGAGGCAGTACGGGGAACGCTTTGTTGGGTGGGAAGCGTACGCCACATTCTATTTATGGAGGTCATTGTATGGAGACGTATAGACTGGACTATGTGAGTCCGATTGGGATTCTGGAGATTGTCGGGACAGAGATGGCCATCCGTTCCATCCTGTTCGTCGAACGTACTGACGTCTGCTATGAAGCGGGTGAGACGACACCGGACGTGTTGAATACGTGTTACCGAGAAATCGAGGAGTATTTCAACGGACGTCGCCAATCGTTCACGTTCCCGTATGAGGTGATGGGGACGGTGTTTCAACAGGACGTGTGGCAGGCGCTGGTCATGATTCCATATGGCGAGACGACCTCGTATCGCGAATTGGCCATGACACTCGGCCGGGACCGCGCTGTGCGTGCCGTCGGTAGCGCCAACGGGCGAAACCGATTGAGCATCGTCCTCCCGTGCCATCGCGTCATCGGATCGAACGGGACGTTGACGGGCTATGCGGGCGGACTCTGGCGAAAGGAATGGTTGCTTCGACACGAGCAAACAAACGCATATTCGGGCCTGGCAAAAAAACATCTACCCCTCCATATCTGATACAATGGAGAAGTCCTATCGTGACGTCTGAATCAACGTAGTGGTCTAGGACGATTCTCGTCATTTAAGGGCGATTATTTGGAGGGTACCATGATAAAATTACTAGCAGATTCAACTTGTGATTTATCCGATGAGATTTTAGCAAAATATGAGATTGGCGTCGCACCGCTCATCATCACGATTGACAATAAATCGTATGAGGACCGTGTCGACATCCAGCCCGATGAGTTTTACGGAATGTTGGAAGCGCTACCGGAATTCCCGACGACGGGGATGCCGAGCCCGGCGACATTTATGAAGCTGATGGAAGAGGCCGTCGAGAGCGGACATGACGAGATTCTTTGCATCTGTATGTCGAGCGGGACGAGCGGATCGTATCAATCGGCCGTGCTCGGAAAAGAATACTTCGAAGAGGCGCATCCCGATTCGACGGTGAAGATTCATATCGTCGACTCACGTTCGATGAGCCACGGGAGCGGCTGGTTGTTGATGAAGAGCGCCCAGATGCGTGAGGCTGGGGCGACGTTCGAGGAGCTCGTCGACTTCAACGAGAAGTACAAGATGAAAGTGAAGCACTTCTTGTCGGTCGACGACTTGGACCACCTGATTAAAAGCGGCCGTATCTCGAACGCCAGTGCGATCATCGGCAAGCTGTTGATGGTCAAGCCGATCATGAGCATGAAGAACGGCAAAGGGGCCATCGTCGCGAAAGAGCGCGGAACGCGTAAAGTGCTCAAGCACTATACGGACGAGTTCATCAAACGCTGCGACAAGGACATCACCAACTTCGTCATCATCGGCTATACGTCAGATCAAAAGATTGCCGAGAACTTGAAGGCGAAGATTCAAGCCGAATCTGACTTTGACGGCGAGATTTACCTCATGCAGATGGGCGTCTCGGTCGGGACGCACGTCGGTCTCGGAGCCATCTCAATGTTCTTCGTAGAGAAATAAAACGAAAGCCGTCTCATCTGCGAGACGGCTTTTTCTGTGGATAACGTTATCCACAGGCAGGGACGGGCCAGGCACGTTCCACAGACCAAGAGTTATCCACAATTTTAAGGCGATAGACGTCGGGATTGCTGAGATTGCGCCACGTGTCGAAGTCATAGCGGTTATCCACATGTTGAAGAAGCAACGCGAGCAGGTTGCCGTGCGTCACGAGGACGGTCGCACCGTTTATGTCGTCGAGTGGATCGATGACGCTCAAGATTCGCTTCGTCGCATCTTGACCCGACTCGGCACCTGGCACACGGAACGAGGCATCGGTGAACGAATGACGGAGCAGTTCGAACCAATCGTCGCGCGGTTCATGCGAGAGGATGCGCTCGCGCAACTTCGGCTCCGTCTCGAGGGTCAGCTGCTTGGATGTGGCGACCGGTGTGATTGAGGCGATGGCTCGCGTGTAGTCGCTTGAGATGATGCGATTGACGGGGATGTCTTGAAAAAAGTCAGCGAGTGCGAGTGCTTGTTGTTCGCCAGCCTCGGTGAGTGGGGCGTCCGGCTCTTGGCCAGTCGCCGAGCAATGACGGATGAGATAGAACGTAGACATGATGGATCCTCCTTCGTTATAGGGTCGGGTGCTTACCAGACGGTCAAACTCGTCCTCGTATCGTTGGCGTCGGTCAAATAGGCGACGTCCTCAAAGGAACGGGATAGGGCGTGCGTATAGAGTGATTCAATCATTTGTTGATTCTTGCAGTACATATCGACGAATGTGGAGTCCACGATGAGCAGGGCAAGGTCACAATGGCTATCACGAAACGCCTCATACGTCTCAATGTCTTTCACCGGTCCTTTCGAAAAGGCCTTTAAATTCGCGAAGATGAGATAGTGCTCATCCTGATGAATCAAATGAGAAAACGTTTCGCCATCTACCTCGGTCTCTTCAGGAAACAACGGTTGATGGAGGTCGCCGTTCTTCACACGATACGATTCCTCACCACCGACGAACCAGCTGTAAGAGGTGATATCGATGGGACTTAACATGTCGGCCAGAAAGCGTCCATATGTATTCGGGATTTTAAAACGGATGCCGCGCTTCACGGATTGCATTCCCCCCTTCAAAAGTTTCATGGATGAAATCCGTACTTAACCCTTATCAAACATCACAAAAGCGTTATAATCAATATAACAATTATAAACGGGGCGAGTCGGCGAATGGGGATTTACCGAATCGTCTCATACACAAATCCAGGGGAGAAGGATGGGGTTTTCATGAGCAGTGTTCAAAAGAGAACAGACGTCATTTTGATTGGTGCAGGCATCATGAGTGCGACGCTCGGGTCGCTTTTTAAAGAGCTCGTACCAGAGTGGGAAGTCAAAGTGTTTGAGAAGCTCGAAAGTGCAGGGGAAGAGAGTTCGAACGAATGGAACAACGCCGGGACGGGACATGCCGCCCTCTGCGAGTTGAACTATACGACCGAGAAGCCGGATGGCACGCTCGATATCTCGAAAGCGATCAACGTGAACGAGCAGTTCCAAATCTCGCGTCAGTTTTGGGCGCATCTCGTCAACAAAGGCTTGATTCAAAATCCAGAAGCGTTCATCCGTTCGATTCCACATATGAGTATGGTCCTAGGCGAGAACGATGTCCGCTTCTTGAAGAAACGTTTGGAAGCGCTAACAAATAATCCGTTGTTTGAAGGGATGGTTTTATCGGATGACCCGGAACAACTCCGTGACTGGATGCCGATTGTCATGGAAGGACGTTCCGTCGATGAGCCGATCGCGGCGACGAAAATCGATTCAGGTACCGACGTCAACTTCGGTGCGCTTACACGTATGCTGTTTGACCATTTGACCGGCCAAGGCGTCGAGGTCAATTACAAGCATAGCGTCGAGGACGTGAAACGGTTGGCGAACGGATTGTGGGAAGTGAAAGTGAAAGACATCGAGGCGAACACGATCGAGACGCACACGGCGCCGTTCCTGTTTATCGGCGGCGGTGGCGGCAGCCTACCGCTCCTTCAAAAGACAGGCATCCCGGAGTCGAAGCACATCGGTGGATTCCCGGTGAGCGGTCTGTTCCTCGTCTGTAAGAACCGTGACGTCATCGAACAGCACAACGCGAAAGTATACGGCAAAGCGAAAGTCGGCGCACCGCCGATGTCGGTGCCGCACCTCGACACGCGCTTCATCGAAGGGCGCAAAGAATTGTTGTTCGGACCGTTCGCCGGCTTTACGCCGAAGTTCTTGAAGACGGGCTCGAACCTCGATCTCATCCAATCGGTCAAACCATACAACGTCGTGACGATGCTCGCGGCTGGGGCGAAAGAGATGCCGCTCACGAAATATTTGATTGAGCAGGTGCTCTTGTCGCACAACAAACGGATGGACGAGCTCCGCGAATTCATTCCGACCGCGAAGAATGAGGACTGGGAAATTGTCGTCGCCGGACAACGCGTCCAAGTCATCAAAGACACGCCAGACGGTAAAGGGACACTCCAGTTTGGAACGGAAGTCGTCAGCGCCGAAGATGGATCGGTCGCAGCACTTCTCGGTGCGTCACCGGGCGCATCGACGGCCGTGCACGTCATGTTAAAAGTACTCGAGCAGTGCTTCCCAAGCCGGATGCCGGAATGGGAACCGAAAATCAAAGAGATGGTGCCGTCTTATGGCGTATCACTCTCCGATCACCCGGAACTGTTCAAGACGATTCACGAATCGACAGCGATGGCGCTCGGCCTGAAAGAGAAAGGCGTCGTCCACAATTAAGCGAGTACAAGCGAGGATATGTTCATATTCTCGCTTTTTCTTTTCAGTTTTCGCATAAAAAAAAGACCTCTTCGCACGGAAGGGGCCAATCAAGTAGTGGCGACAGGTTCTTCGCTCAAATAAGCAGCAATTTGTTGATCGATAATTTCTTCCGATAATTCAAGCGCGAGCGAAAGTTCTTTCACGAGGATCGTTTTAGCGTTCTCTAGAATCTTACGGTCCTGTTCATATAACTTTTTGTTCAACAAGAGAGCTTCGCTTTGGCGGCGAGCAAGCGTGTTGATGACTTGAGCAATCTCGTGACGGTTACCCGAGTGCACGACGTTCAAGAATTCGCGATTGCGGTTGTTCGGATGGGGATTCCATTCGACACCCGGCGAGCGGAACGATTCGAGGATCTCTTTTGCTTCTTTCGCTTCAAGGAGCGTCAACATCATCACTTTATCACTATCGACGGGGATACTGATTTGCAACTTCTGTGCGTTATTGATGGGATGGAGCGTGTAGTACGACTTCGTCTCACCCGCGACCGTCATGTCGGAAATGTCGTCAATGCGGCAAACTCCGTGGGTCGAATAGATGATTAAATCACCAGTTTTGAACAAATCGATCACCTCTTCCTTTCATCAAGTATAGTAGTTCATGACACGAAATGTCAACTCGGTTGACATTTGAGGTGAGATATGACACAAAAAAATCCCTCCCAATCGTTAGGAGAGATTACAAATTCCAGTCGGCTTTCAACAACATTTTCAGTTGTCGGAACGCGTCATCACCGAGTGAATCGGCTATTTTTTGTTCGAGTTCGGCTTTCAGTGCCTCGTTCTGTTCGTAGCAACGGACCCCGAGCTCGGTCAGCTCGATACATTTATCTTTTCGACTCGTCGGATGATCGGTCACCGTGACGAGTTCCTTCGCTTTCAAGTTCTTGATGAGCTTATGGATCGCTTGACGGGAGATGTGGACGTTGCGTGTCACTTCGGCAATGGTCGGTTTTGTTTGATAAATCCGGGCGAGCACGTACCATTCGGAGTTGGAGATGTAGATATCGTGTTGCTCGTTCCAAGCCCGCTCGCTGATGCGGCGGATTTGGTCATGTCGCTCACTGAGGAGATCGAGGAGTCGTGTCGTCGGTTCTGTTGGAGTCAAATTGGTCACTCCTATTCGTTTTGTCGTTCCTAACTATACAAAAGCGGATGTGCCGCGTCAATGCGCGAAACGAGTTCACCATCCTCTGATAGGATTTGGCGGTTTGGGGAAAGAACAGAAACAGAGGAGGGACAATCATGCCGACACGTACCGATTTATTTCAACGCTATAAACAACATATTCTCGAACTGCCCGACCTGGAGGAGACGACACTGAAGAGTGAACCGTTCCTGCTCGAGGAGGACCCGAACAAGCAACTGACGATTTATTATGCGCCGTTCGAATACATCAACCCGAACGCCAAAGTCGTCATCGCAGGGATTACGCCGGGACTGTATCAAATGCGGCAATCGTTCGAGGCGATTCGTGATTTGGCGGACGCGCCCGACGAGGAGGCGCTCCGAGCTGTCAAACAACGAGGCAGCTTCTCCGGACCGATTCGCAAGAACTTGGTGACGATGCTCGACGACTTGGAGTTGCATCACCACCTTGGGATTCCGACGACGCTCGACTTGTTCGGCGAGGCGAACCATCTCGTGCAGAACACGGCGGTGTTGCCGTATCCGGTCTTTTATAAAGGGAAGAACTACAACGGGTCGAGTCCAGATATGTTAAAGACGGATTTATTTCGGTCTTATGTCGAAGGGGGTTTCGCCGACGAGATGGCCGTCCTCGAGGACGCACTCATCTTGCCGATGGGGATTAACGTCCATCGAGCCGTCGAGACGCTCGTCGACAAGGGCATTATCGCGCCAGAACGCGTCGTGAGCGGATTTCCCCATCCATCAGGGGGGAACGGCCATCGACATCGAATCTTTGCCGAGAATCGTGAATCGATGCGGCGCCATATCGCTGAGCATTTCAAACAGCACCCGTTAAAGTGAACCGCCACGTGCGGTTCTTTTTTTGTGAAGCACCTCACCTGACAAGTTTGCTTTAGTTCGCTAAAATGGGGTACGAGGTTGACCCAGTTTTCCCATGAGAGAAAGGAACCATCTATGATCACGTTAACGAATGTCAGCAAACAGTTCGGCCGCGACGCAGCCGTCCGTGACGTCTCGCTTCAAATCGAGCGTGGCGAGGTATATGGCATCATCGGCGCGAGCGGAGCCGGCAAATCGACGTTGCTCCGACTGATGAACCTGCTCGAGACACCGGATACAGGGCAAGTCACGATTGATGGCGATGAGTTGACGAGCCTGTCGAGTCGACAACTACGCGAGAAGCGTCACGTCATCGGCATGATTTTCCAACAGTTTAATCTCGTCGCGAACAAGACCGTCTATGACAACGTGGCCGCCTCGTTGAAGCTGGCCGGTCGACCGCGGGCGACGCATGAGGCCCGGGTGCTCGAGTGCCTTCGTTTTGTCGGGCTCGAGTCGTTCAAAGACAAGTACCCGGCGCAGCTCAGTGGCGGTCAAAAGCAGCGTGTCGCCATCGCGCGGGCGCTCGCGAACGAACCGCACGTCTTGTTATGTGATGAGCCGACGTCGTCGCTCGACCCGAACACGACGGCCGAAGTGCTCGGCGTGTTGAAGTCGATTAACGAGCGGCTCGGCGTCACCATCGTCATCGTGACGCATGAGATGGACGTCATCAAACAAGTGTGCGACCGCGTGACCGTCATGACGGACGGTTCGGTGTATGAGACGATTGACGTCATTCCGAGCGGGGTCGCAGACATCGACGACAATCCGTCCTGGTTCGTCAATCAACTGAAGAAGGCAGGTGAACCACATGCCTGAGGTGCTCCTGCAATATCAGACTGAGATTTGGCAATCGATCGGGGAGACGTTCATCATGGTCGGCGTCTCGATTCTCGCGGCCGTCCTGCTCGGTCTGCCGCTCGGGACGTGGCTCTATTTGTCACGGAAAGGGCAGCTGTTAGAGAATCGGGCCGTCTTCTCCGTGCTCAACTTGATCGTCAATATCGTCCGCTCATTCCCGTTCCTGTTACTCGTCGTGTTTTTGATTCCATTTACGCGGCTCATCATCGGAACGGCCATCGGGACGGCGGCGGCAACCGTGCCGCTCGCCATCATCGCCATCGCCCATTACTCGCGACTCGTCGAGCAGTCACTCCTTGACGTCCCGCGCGGCGTCGTCGAAGCGGCCGTGTCGATGGGGGCGTCCATCAAAGACGTCATCTTCAAGTTCTTGTACGTCGAGGCCCGTTCCGGTCTCGTCCTCGGGCTTACGACGTCAATCATTAGCTTCATCTCGTACTCGACCATCATGGGGGTGGTCGGGGGCGGTGGCATCGGTGACTTTGCCATCCGCTACGGCTATCAGCAGTTCAAGACGGAGCTGATGATGTATATGATTCTCATCATGCTCGTCTTCGTCCAGATGATTCAGTTCACCGGTACGACGGTGGCACGACTCATCGACAAACGCTAATTACCTACAGAAAGAAGGAGAACTTATGAAAAAATTATTGGCGCTTTTCGCCTCACTCACACTCGTCCTCGCGGCGTGTGGGAACGATTCAGAAACGAACACGACGGAAGCCCCGTCAAACGAGCCGCAGACGCTCAAAGTCGCATCGCTCATCCCACCGATGACGGATATGCTTGAAATTGCGAAAGAGCAACTCGCAGAAGACAACATTGAGCTCGAAATCGTCGTCCTCGGTGACAACGTTCAACCGAACACGGCGCTCGCAGCAAAAGAAGTCGACGCGAACTTCTTCCAACACGTCCCGTACATGGAAGAGTTCAACCGCAGCAATGACGCCAACCTCGTCCCAATCGAACCGATTTACTTCGCCAACTACGGTGTCTACTCGAAAGAGTACGACAACATGGACGATATCCCGGAAGGCGCGACGATTGCCATCGCGAACGACGTATCGAACATCGACCGCTCGCTCTCATTGCTCGCACAGCATGATGTGATCGAGCTCGGTGAGAAGAACGGTTCGTATTACACGCAAGCCGATATCACAGAAAACCCGAAGAACCTCAAGTTCGAGGAAGTCGATTTGCTCATGCTCGCGCGTGCGTATGATGACGTCGATGCGGTCCTCATGACGCCGGCTTACGCGGCTCCACTCGGCTTGACGCCGAAGAGCGATGCTCTCTTGACGGAAGGTGTCGAGAACGACTTCGCCATCACGCTTGTTGCTCGTGAAGACAACAAAGATGAAGAAGCGATCCAGAAACTCGGCGAAGCACTCACAAGTGACGAAGTCCGCGCGTTCTTGGAAGAGAATTACGAAGAAACGGCGATTCCGGCGTTTTAACGAGAAAAGATTGAGCCCAGACGGCTCAATCTTTTTTTTAGTATTCCTCGTATTCTCTCGGGTCTTGATTATCGATACGGCCGTCCGGCTTCGTCAGTGCGTTGAGCGTCTCCATCTCGTCCTCGGTCAATTCGAAGTTGAAGACGTCGAGGTTCTCTTTTTGGTGCAACTCGCTCGACGAACGGGGGAGCGGGATGACACCGAGTTGGACGTGCCAACGCAGAATGACTTGAGACACGGTCTTGCCTTTTTGTCTTGCTAGTTCGGCGATCGTCTCGTCATGCGTGACGGTACGGGCTCGGCTCAACGGACTCCATGCCTCGGTGATGATGCCGCGCTCTTTGTCAGCCTGACGCTGTTCCACTTGGGAGAAGTAGGGGTGGAGCTCGATTTGGTTGATGACCGGTGTCTCACCCGTCTCCTCAATCAAACGGTCGAGGTGCTCGGGCATAAAGTTCGAGACGCCGATGGAGCGAATCCACCCGTTCTCTTTCGCTTGGATGAGTGCGCGCCACGCCTCGACATATTTATCTTGTTTCGGGTTCGGCCAATGCAACAGGAACAAGTCCCAATAGTCGAGGTTCGCCCGGTAGAGCGACTCACGAATCATCTCGAGCGCATCGTCGTAGTCGAAGTATTGGGCGCGAAGCTTCGACGTCAAGAACAGTTGCTCACGTGGAATACCTGATTGTCGGACGGCTTCTCCGACGGCACCTTCATTGTCATAGCGAATCGCCGAATCGATGAGACGATAGCCGTTGCGGATGGCGCTTGTGATGGCGTCGACGCCCGGTTCACCTCGTAAATAGACGGTGCCGAGCCCGATGGCCGGAATCTCGTAGCCATCATGTAGTTTAATGGTTGGGATGTTCATAAAATGCCTCCTCATTCAAAATCCGTTCTCTTGTCCGATATTCCACTTTCCCGGGGAATCAAACGTTTGAATCGGTTGGAGTAAACCAAAATGAAGTTGCTCATTTTCCTGTTTTTGGGATAATCATAGAGAGGTGATGGGGATGAAGTGGTGGTGGATGTTCGGGATATTGGCCATTGGAGGAATGATGGTCGTCAATGAGGCTTGGTATGGAAACTCGGCGGCGTTTGGAACGGCGACCAGTATGATTATCGTGACGTTGATTGGCCTAAAGAGTATAGAAAGCCGATATCGGATAAGAATGGGGGTCATCTTTTCATTATTGATTGCTGGAGCGATTTACTTCGGGTTACCGCACTATTCGGTCGCTGAAGCGGAGTATCGCCTTCAACAAGAGTATAAGAACGTGAACTATGTGGACGGTGTTGGTGTGGTGAACGAAGGCTGGAATCCGTTCCAACCAAACCGTGTCTATTTATTTGAAATCGATTCTGGAGACAAAATCTTGTTTCTACCAGACTCGGGAGAAATTATAAAAACGCGTCCTCCAATATAATCTGTACCCCATGTAAAGGACATTAATAAAAAAACTTATGCTGCTTCAAGGAGATGATTCCTGTACTGTACGGGAGTCATCTTT
>NZ_JACSLR010000028.1:0-9360 GCF_018618255.1 Exiguobacterium sp. s56
ATTAGGCTACCTCACACCGATAAAATATGGTGTGGCGGCAGCCTAATCAAGGTGTTTTTATTAGTGTCTCATATAGCTAGGTCAGTCTAGCTGTCGGCTTTTCTTTTGCTGGCAGGCTGCAGCAATGATACAACGGATTCATTTGAAGTGCCGTTTGAAGGGGAACTGAACCATGTTCATGGGATGGGTTATGCAGGAAATGAGAACGGACTGTATTTTGCCTCGCATACCGGGCTGAAAATTTACCGGGAAGAGGGCTGGTTCGAAACGGCGGATAATTTTCATGATTATATGGGCTTTAATGCAACAAATGAAGGATTTATTACGTCGGGCCACCCAAGTGCAGACTCAGAATTACCCAATCCCCTAGGGATACAGCGAAGCATCGACAGCGGTAAATCGATTGAAGAGATTGCATTTCAAGGAGAAACGGATTTTCATGCCATGGCGGTGGGATATAACAGTAACGACATTTTCCTAATCAATCCGGCCAAGAATTCCCTATTGGAAGCCGGCGTATATAAAAGCGGTGATGAAGGCGAATCATGGAAAACTGTGAAGGCTGAAGGGCTGGAAGGCGAAGTGACTTCGCTCGCTCTTCACCCGGCTGACTCAAACTTCGTCGCTGCAGCTACGGCTGCAGGGATTTATTTCTCACGGGATGGCGGAGAAAATTTTAAAGCCATTACAGACGGAAGTGAAACAGGCACAGCGGTGCATTTCACCGAAGACCATTTGTACTTCGGAAGCTACGGGACAGCGGCGGCTCTGGTGAAGTATACTATGGAAAATGAAGAACTCGAGCCGGTGGATACACCGGACCTTTCACAAGATGCCATCGCTTTTATTGCACAAAACCCGATGGATGGAATGGAACTGGCGATCTACACATTTGAAGGCAATGCCTACTTGTCGGAAGACGGATTACAGACCTGGAAAACGCTGCTGGAAGAGGGAAAAACCAAGTAGAAACCAGCTAGCCGTTTGAAAGACGAACCGAATCCAACAGCTTTCGGCAGCAGTCTTTGTCTTGATTGCTGCTAACCAATCGACTTAAAGAGGGATGCCATGTTAAACAGGCTTGCATTGAAAATAGGTTTGCTGTTTTTTGTGTTTATTATCATCATTGAATTGGTTTTGTTTCTAACCCTGTACGTTACTTTTGTCAATGAACGGGTGGATGAAGTCATGACCAACCTGCTTGCAAGAGGGAACACCCACAGCGAAGTATTGGAAGACAGTTTTGAACCGGCGACATTGAACCATGTGGCGTTGATGGAATCGGCCTCCGATTTCATCGTCATCATCACGGATGCAGATGGCAACGAATTGACCCATTCCGATCTGATTGAACCTGAAATGAGGGAAGTGTTGGAACACACCGATTTTGATGAGGTTCTGCAGGGAGGGAAGGTCGTGGAAGAGCGATGGGACAAAAAAGAGTTTATTGCGACGGACAGCCCAATCACCATTGAAGGAGAACATAGAGGCCACGTGTTCATGTTTGCGGAAACCAATCATATCAAAGGGATGGTCAGTCATTTGCGAAACCAATTCCTGATTGTTGGCCTGATTGCTGTCGGGTTGACCGTCATCACAATTTTTCTGCTATCCCGATTGATTACGTTGCCGTTGATTCGGATGAAAGAAGCGACGGAACAGTTAAGCGAAGGGCACCACGAGGTCAGCCTGAATATTGGCCGAAACGATGAGTTGGGAGAGCTGGCGAACGCCATCACTGCTCTATCCAGTGACTTGGAACATTTAAAAAATGAGCGGAATGAATTTTTGGCGAGTATTTCGCACGAGTTGCGGACGCCGTTGACCTATATCAAAGGATATGCCGATATCGCGAGCCGGCCGGATGCATCCGAGGAAGAGAAAAAGGAATACATTGGCATCATCCGGGAAGAGACGGCCCATTTGACGGAATTGATCCGGCAGCTGTTTGAGCTGGCTCAGATGGATCATAACCAGTTCGCCATTCAAAAAGAGGAATTTTCACTGGAGATGCTTTTTGCATCCGTCGTTGCCTTGGTTCGGCCAGCTTTTGACGAGAAACAGATTTCATTGGCTGTCCATTGTGAACATGAGATTGTCGCCTTCATTGATCCCGAACGTTTTCAGCAGGTATTGCTGAATGTCTTGGACAACGCCCGCAAGCATTCTCCTGAAGGAACACAAGTGGTATTACAGGGAGTCCAAGATAAAGGTACCATCACCATAAGCATCCGTGATGAAGGAGAGGGCATACCGGAAAAAGATCTTCCTTTTGTCTTTGAACAATTGTATCGGGTCGATAAATCCAGATCCAGACAGTACGGAGGAAGCGGTCTTGGCCTGGCGATTGCGAAAGAAATCGTCGAATCGCACGGTGGTCTCATGACGCTTCAAAGTGAGTACGGACAAGGGACAACCGTCCTGATAGAATTGAAAAGGGGGGATTCGCTTGCAGAAAGTGCTGTTGGTTGATGATGAACAACGAATGCTGGATTTAGTGGCTTTATATTTGAAGCCGCATCAGTACCTCTGTAAAAAAGCACTGGGAGCTCATGAAGCCCTCGACTATTTGGAATCGGAACCTTTCGATCTCGTCTTACTGGATATCATGATGCCGGAAATGGATGGCTGGGAACTGTGCCGCGAAATCCGGAAATTTTCGGATGTGCCAATCATTATGCTGACGGCGCGGGAACAACAGGAGGATATTGTTAAGGGATTGAATATCGGGGCGGATGATTACATCACAAAGCCGTTTAATGAAGATGAGTTGCTGGCCCGGATGGGGGCGCTGCTTCGCAGGAGAACTCCGAAAAATACCATTGAAGTGGACGGTTTGGTGTGGGACAAAGACCGGTTTGAACTTACGTACGGCAAACATATCATCAAATTGACGCCAAAAGAATTTCTGATGGTGGGCCACCTGATGAAGAATGCCGACAAAGTGTTTACGAGGGAGCAGCTGATCCAGTTAATTTGGGGATTCGACTCAGAGACGGAAGGGCGGACCATCGATTCGCATGTGCGAAATGTTCGGGAAAAAATCCGCCAGTCCGGTTTTCCGGTCGATGATCATTTTCTCACGGTTTGGGGAATCGGCTACAAATGGATCCATGAAGCAGAATGATGCTTGATAAAAGAAAAGGTCCGTCGGAAAATATTTCCGACGGGCCTTTTTGAGTAAGGTTATGCGGCGTTACGGCAAGCTTCTGCACATCTACGGCAAGCTTCCGCACAGCGTCTGCAATGTTCATGATGATCGGCGTGCTTCTCACATTCCTCTGCGCAAGCTTCGCAAATGGTTGCGCAAACGGCTGCCAGTTCGGAAACGAACGGTGAATTGTGAGTAATGGCATGTTCCAAAAATGCACACATGTCCGCGCATTCCCGGTCTAATCGAATGCACTGTGCTAGCATCTTCACATCGTCTTCCTGCAGACAAGCGTCAAAACAATGGTTACATTCCGCTGCACAATCATGTAATGCCCGAATCAATTCCTGATGTTGTTCATGAGCCATGTTAAAACCTCCATTTCTTATTTTTGCTTCATTTACTGGATTTCCCTCTCCTTTCCAAACTAAACAGAAATACCGAAACTCCATAGAAACTGCACATTTTATAGACAAGTAATCAAATATTAAAATCAATGGTGCGGTTTTTTTGGGGGGTCATTGTGAACTTCTAAATTAGAGTCATGGAAACAGCGATAAAGTAAAATGATACTAAACACTTGATATACCCTATCGGGGTATGTTAAGTTTAAGGAAATATTACTTTAGGAGGAATAATAATGATTGAAACATTAAAAGTACAAGGTATGTCCTGCGGCCACTGTGCAAACTCGGTTGAAACGGGCGTCGGTGAACTCGAAGGGATTTCATCTGTGACAGTTGATCTTAAAAAAGGCGAAGTGGCAGTAGACTATGATACTGCCAAGACATCATTAAACGAAATTCAGAAAGCGATTGAAGAACAAGGGTATGACGTCGTATAAGGGTGCTTTCACAGCACACTTTACTTTTAAATGAAATATACCCTCGCGTGGTATATTCGGCAAGAACTTTGTGAATGTTAAGAATGTAAATAGGGTTAAATAGGATAAGAACCACTAGTTTGGAGGAGGCGCACTGAATGGCTAAAAATGATAAAGACCATCACCACCATCAAGACGAACAGGTAGATCACAGTAAAATGGATCATTCCAAACATGTTGGGCATTCGTACCATGAAGACCAAGTGAAAGAAGGCATTCAAGACGACAGCAATCCTGCCAAAATTCATGATGATCATGCCCATCACAATCATGGTGGCCACGATCATAGTGACCATGGACATCACCATCATGGGAATTTCAAAGAAATTTTCCTGAAGTCGCTGCCCTTGGGCATTGTCATTCTATTATTGTCGCCGATGATGGACGTTCGGCTTCCTTTCCAATTTACTTTTCCATACTCGGATATTGTGGTCGCTGTATTAGCAACTATCTTATTGGTTTATGGCGGAAAACCCTTCTATCAAGGTGCAATCGCTGAATTTAAGGAAAAAGCACCGGGCATGATGGCCCTTATTTCATTAGGGATATCCGTTTCCTATTTGTACAGCATTTACGCCGTGCTGGCACGCTACGTAACCGGCGATCACATCATGGATTTCTTCTTTGAATTCGCGTCCTTGCTGTTGATCATGCTCCTTGGACACTGGATCGAAATGAAGGCTATCGGAGAAGCAGGAGACGCGCAAAAATCGCTCGCCGAATTGGTGCCGAAAGATGCACATGTGGTATTGGAAGATGATTCGATCGAGACGCGTCCCGTAAATGAGCTGGAAGTCGGAGACCTTGTACGGGTTCAGGCCGGAGAAAACGTCCCTGCCGATGGCATCATCAAAAGAGGCACCTCGCGGATCAATGAAGCTTTGCTGACGGGGGAATCTAAACCCATTGAAAAAGGAGCCGGAGACAAAGTGATCGGCGGTTCCACGAACGGTGCAGGCATCTTATATCTTGAAGTACAGGAAACCGGCGACCAATCGTTCATTTCTCAAGTTCAAACCCTGATAAGCCAAGCGCAGGATCAACCTTCAAGAGCTGAAAATCTTGCTCAAAAAGTAGCCGGCTGGCTGTTTTATATCGCCATTGCGGTGGCTTTCATCGCTTTTGTCGTTTGGCTGTACATTGCTGACATTCAAACCGCTATTCTTTTTACGGTTACGACATTAGTCATTGCATGTCCACACGCTCTCGGCCTTGCCATTCCGCTGGTTATTGCACGAAGCACCAGTTTAGGTGCAAGCCGCGGGCTGTTGGTGAAAGACCGCGAAGCATTGGAGCTGGCAACTAAGGCTGATGTAATGATACTGGATAAAACGGGTACATTGACTACTGGCGAATTTAAAGTTTTGAACATGGAAACACTGGATGGTCAACATACCGAAGCCGAAATCGCGGCGTTAATGGCAGGGATTGAAGGCGGGTCCAGCCACCCAATCGCCCAGTCAATCGTCCAATACGCTGAGAAACAAGGGATTCAGCCTGTCCACTTTGATTCGATTGATGTTGTGTCGGGTGCGGGTATAGAAGGATACGCCAATGGCCGCAAATACGAATTGATCAGCCAAAAGGCACTTGGAAGAGATGTAGCGGTGGATGTTCCCAAAGGGGCAACATTAAGTATACTAGTTGAGGACGGGAATCCGATCGGTACGGTCGCATTAGGCGATGAATTGAAAGAAACGAGCAGAACGCTGATACAGGCATTGAAGCATTACAATATAAAACCGATTATGGCTACAGGTGACAATGAAACGGCTGCCCAAGGAGTAGCAGAGGAACTGGGCATTGAATACAGAGCCAATCAATCACCGCAAGATAAATATCATTTAGTGGAATCACTGAAAAATAATGGACAAACGGTTATCATGGTCGGCGATGGCGTCAACGATGCACCATCCCTTGCAATAGCAGACGTTGGGATAGCAGTCGGTGCCGGAACTCAAGTCGCCATCGATTCCGCTGATGTGATTTTGACTCAGTCGGATCCAGGCGATATTGAATCCTTTATCGAATTGGCCAATAAAACAACCAGTAAAATGAAACAGAACCTCGTGTGGGGAGCCGGTTATAACTTTATTGCCATTCCCATAGCGGCGGGTGTTCTAGCCTCCATTGGGATTACGTTGGCTCCTGCCGCAGGAGCAGTTCTGATGTCCGTGTCCACGGTTATCGTGGCTATCAATGCGATGACATTGAAACTAAGAAATAGAGCTGTTTAACACCGTGTTTAATTGTCGTACACGAAAAGTGCTGCCTCCCAAAAGTTGAATTTTCTTTAACCTTGGGGGCACAGTTTTGTATTAGGTTAAAGTCAAACGGAGGTTTGAAGACTTTGGATAATTAAATATATTTTTATAGTTAACATATGAGATATTATCGGAAGAGAGGAAGCCCAAAAGCTTCTTCTCTTTTCTACTTAAATTCAATTAACACAAAAAAGTTTTCAAAAATTGATCATTCATTCATTAATCGCCGATTGTAAAATTAAGCTAGACAATTGAAAAAGCCATTCGTGGTACACTCACAATGTATTTTCCGACCAAAGAAAAACATAGGAGTGATCACGAATGACCTACACCCATCTTACCACGGATGAACTGGTGATGATAGAATCCTACCACCGCCAAAATATACCTGTAGCGATCATTGCTAAGTTGATGAACCGTTACAGGCAGCCAATCTACAACGTCATCAATTTCCTGAAATCAGGACATACAGCGCTCGACTTCTACACGCAATACAAGAAAAATAAGAAACGCTGCGGCCGGCGGAAGATTGTCCTGCCGAAGAAACAAGTGGCCTATGTTCAAGACAAGGTGGCGCAGGGCTGGACGCCGGATGTCATTGTCGGCCGGGCAGAAACGGCCATCGATTGTTCCGCGCGCACCATCTATCGCATGTTCAAAAATCAGGTCTTTGACGCCGCCACGCTGCCGATGAAAGGAAAACGGAAACCCAATGGACACCAGGAACGCCGGGGAAAACAGGCGTTCAAACGCCATATTTCCGAACGGGAAGCCGACAACCCGTCGTTCAAAAAAGAGTTCGGGCATATCGAAGGCGACACCATTGTGGGTGCCCGCCACAAAAGTGCGGTGATCACGCTGGTCGAACGGCTGACGAAAGTCATCATCGCCCTGAAGCCTGCAGGACGCAAGGCTTGCGATATTGAAACTGCGTTGAACCAGTGGTTCCAAGGGGTCCCGAGAAATCTGTTCAAATCCATCACGTTTGATTGCGGCAAGGAATTCTCCAATTGGAAACCGTTGTGCAACCGGCACGACGTCTCGATTTACTTTGCGGATCCCGGCACGCCTTCTCAGCGCGCCTTGAATGAAAACTCCAACGGGCTCCTGCGGAAAGACGGCTTGGCAAAGGAAATGGACTTCAAACAGGTGGATCAAACATTCATTTCGTCGGTGGCCGACAAGCGGAATAACATCCCAAGAAAGTCACTGAATTACCGCACACCGTTGGAGGCATTTTTGAGTCACCTGAATGGAGTCGATCTGTCTAGCTTAAATTGACAAACGGAATGATTTAAAGATATCAGTGTACTGCAACTTTTAACTGATACATCTATAAAAGCAGCAAAGGATTTTTCGTCAGCAACCGCCAGGGCGTTAGTCTATCGATTGTTCGACGTGAATGATTGCCTCGAACGGCACATGGATGATCCCTTCCCTTTGATTGGCCAGCTCGACGGTCCGCTCCATGTAGTTCGTCCGGTGCACGAATCCTCTGAATCGTTTCATCTCCCGCTTCTCCACATATTTTACCTCTACCAAATCTCCGCTGAAGATCGCGTCGTTCAGCACATTCTCATAGACCGATAGGACCTGTTCATCGATATCTGGCATCTCAATTTTTTGAATCTCTTTATAGTATTTCGTCAGTAGCGCCTTGTGCTCGGGCATGAGGAATGGGATCCATTTCAATTCGCCCCGATCGCGATACATCGTCATAATAATTACCCCTCTCAATAAAACGAACGTTTGTTCTTATTTTATACCCGATTTGTCCCGTTTGAACAGCCTTTTTCGTGATTGGTAATCCGTGCGTCCTGTTTCCGTACTCTAGCTCGCTGGTCTTCGGTGCAAGGGACGTCAAAAAAATGACGCGCCCTCCGGCCCGTCTTCCTTCGCTTTAGGCTCAAAGCGAGGCTTTTCGCTCGTTGGCTACGGAAGCCTGTCCCTCCGTTTGCTCTACGCATTTTTTTGAGGCTCTCCCTGCGGTCGCCCTTGCACCGTCTCCCGACGCTCGCTTCGTTCCCGTCAACAGGACGCACAACGGTGTTCGTTCTGAGCTCGGCTTATCCGAAAGGGGACAAACCATCATGGAACTTACATCCATCATCGAGGTCATTCGTATCAAACAAGAGATTCGCGAGGAGATGGTCGCTCTCGAGCACGCCATCATCCAATCACCGGACAGTGCCCGACAAATCGGTTCCTCGTTCATCGGGGACGACGACCGTGAAGTGTTCCTCGTCATCATGCTCAACACAAAGAACCGGGTCATCGGCGTCCACCGGGCACACGTCGGGAGCGTCAACTCGAGTGTCGTCCACCCACGGGAGGTCTTCAAATGCGCCATCTTGAACAACGCCTCGTGCCTCATCGTCTGTCATCAGCACCCGAGCGGGGACCCGACGCCGAGCCGGGAGGACATCCTCGTCTCCGAACGGTTACATGAGGCGGGGGACCTCATCGGCATCCCGGTGCTCGACCATCTCATCCTCGGAGCGGACGAGTCGTACGTCAGCATGAAACAGCGAGGTTACATGGGTTGAACGGAATGGAGTGGGGCCGGGGGACCGGTCCCGGTCCGTCCGGTAAGGACAAGGAAGAAAAACGTACGTTTTTCTTTGACTGGATGGGCGACTCGCGTTGCTCTCGCCTGGATCCATAGAGCGGGATCCGGAAAAGGGTCGTTTTCGCATGACGAAAACGCGATGGTTCGTGTGTGAAGGTTGGACGTTGTTTTGGTCTGTCTCGTAAGAAGACTATTTGATGAAATGACAGAAGTGAAAACACGGTTTGTTTATTGAAAATGAGCATGTTTTCTAAACAAGCCCTAGGGCTTACGTGAAATTAGGCGAGATGTTGTCTGCTTGGATGCGAGGTATCATGAGGCTATCAACAGGAGAGGAAGATTCAGATGGACAGTTACCAACTAGATCAACAGACGATGGACGAGATGACGGAGGTATTGCTTCGACTGTATTTTGCAATACAAATGTGCACAATAATGCAACGAAAAGTACAGAACTTTGCCAGCTGGGTTTTAGTGTTTCGACAACGCATGC
>NZ_JACSLR010000029.1:0-7436 GCF_018618255.1 Exiguobacterium sp. s56
CCGACCCGTGTCGATAGTTTCCAAGAGTAACGTTTAAAAAAGGGATTTTTAATCCGTTATTAAGAGGGAATTTTAAACCGCTGTTGACAGTGACTGTATATTTGCTCCTCAGGAGCTCTACAACCTTTAGGACTACTTCTTTCTCAACTCTCTTTCGATCTCCATGAATTTTTTAAGATTTCGTTCTCCGTCTTCAGGTGGTATAGTTGACGCTCTCTCTTGTCATCCTCGCTGGCGGAATCAGGACCGAGTCCGTAGGTGTACTGCTTCCCGATTGGTTGGTCGAATCGATAGATTTCATTGGACCGATACCATCTCATCCATGTGTGAATCTGGGATTCATTTTTGATTCCGTGTTTCTCCATAATCTCTCTAGTCGTCAACTCACCACTTAGTTTGTCTCTCACCACTGCCCATTTCACTTCACTTGAATATACGTTTTTGCCCACGCAAAAACACCTCCGATGCTAGCACTTTTTAAAGTGTACCACTGCGAAGGTGTTTTTATATTGTCTCAAAAATTTAGGTTAGCCCAAGTCTCAAACATTATTTTTAGTTGTTTCTAACCATTGTATATTATTCTTAACAAAAGAAATCTTGAACTAGCTAGGACAACTTGCAGACATCAATCATAATAGTCTTTCCATAATATTATTACCAATTTCAATCCAATCAATTTTCATCTATTCAATATTAAAACTAAATTTAAGTTTTTCAGCATATCTAATTCCGTTTATGCATATGAAACTTTGCCGAAGACTAGCTCCCTCTCTCACACGAGTAAGTGAAATGAACAGTGAGTTGTATAGGATTCTAAATTCTTCAGAATCTTTATTATGTAGTCCGTTTCTCCAATCCATTTTCTCGATTGGACTTAGGACAAGAACAATATGAGAAGCTTCCCACCCTTTAAAACTAGAATAACTAGATATTTTCAAGTGGTTTTTTCCTGGTTGAAAAGATCTTTTCGCATAGCGTTTTCTCCCATGGTTCTTATGGTTAGTGAGGTCAAATGTATGAGAAGTTCTTACATTTAACTTGTCAAAGTGTTTGACCATACTGATTCCAACTTTATCTTCTATCGTCAAAATCGTAATATCCTCTAATGATATGCCATCTTGCTTCATATCATTAATAACCTTTATTACTTTATCAATCATCAGTTCATTCGGAATATTGTACCACTCGGTTTTTAAATCTGAAAAACTCAATTGATATGTAGGGTTTCGTTCTATAATCTCGTAATTTGTAATAGTCATTTGTCTACGTAATGATTCAACTACTTGAATAACCGGAGAACTTAACCGATGAGTATATTTCAAATTTCCAGGCTTTCCAGAGAAGCCAATATTTTTGATTTCTTCACTATCTTCAATCCATAATCCGGCATCTTCGTAGATTCTCTGGTCTTTGTCATACATGACTAACAACTCACTATTAGACGTTCTGAATTTCTTAAGAAAATGCACCCACTCTGCCCTGAAATCCTGCCCTTCATCGATTAAAATAACATCAAATAGATACTCATTTTCTATGCCGCCTATAATTTCTATCTTTTTTGATATTTCTTCAATAATACATCTCGTCGCTTCAGTAACTTCTCTATCCTTATAATATTCTCTTGTTGGAACTTCATACTCGCTGGCCAAATTCGCTAGAAATCCATGGAAATAGTTGTTATTCATATTTCTTTTTATTAGATAAGCATTATCCCCCACATATTGCGCTCGGCAAAGATCTCTAATGTAGTTTACAAGGGTTATATTGAAACACAGAAATAATACTTTTTTCCCGTCCCTTACTGCCATCGCTGCTTTTTCAGCCAGCACAAGTGTTTTTCCAGAACCAGCCACACCACTCCACCTGCGAATGCTACCTTCTTTAATTGTTATTAATTTCGTTTGCTCAGAATTTAATTGAATGCGTTCTTGACGCTCGAAATTATAATCACTGATGCTCAATAATTGACTCAATTCCTCCACTATGTTTGGCAATTGAACTTCGAATTTTGTACGTTTTACGATAAAAGCGTAAGGGACTGAAGTTTTTTTAATACTCCCGTTTTTAAAAAGCTCCATAGAATCTCGTCCCCACACCTTAGTCCGTCCTCTATCTTTTAAAAATAATAATGAAGGCTGTTCATTTGATTTATGAAAATATAGAAGTGTCTCAATCAATCCATACCCTTCGTCATTTTGAATTTTATTAACTGAAAGGAGTTCATTTTCAATCAGTGCTCTCTTATATCCTTCCACTTGCAAGACAGGGTTTTTTGAAATTTTTTTATTTGTGTCGGTAATTAAAAATCCAGGTTCTCTATAACATTCCAACGTCAAGTCCCAGTCCTTTACTTCAACTATCACTACTCCTTTTCTTGGATGAGATAATATAAAGTCTGGATGAATTCCATTTAGTATTGGTTGTACATAAACTGTCCAACCCTCTAACATCGGAGAATGCTTTATACATTCTAAAAAATAACGTTCTCCATCTGTTTTGGGATTCCGAGGATTTGGATCTTCGATAACTTTGACAGTAACTTTATTCATACCAACTCAATCCTCAAGTTTTTATTTTTGTAATAATCGAATTTCATTTTCCAATAAATCTATCTTTACTTGATAAGATTGTTCTAATATATCCATTCTTTCATTCATATCCTCCTCTAGACGTCTAACTTTCGTATGGAGGCTACTTACCAATTGTCTTAGCTTGGTTACTTCTTCAGAATTCGAAGTCGATGGACTGCTATAAGATGACGTGTTGAGGTTATTGAACAGTTGTAGTAGATTTTCATAGTGATTGTCTTGCTGTACTCGAAGCTTTTCAGAATTTGCTTGATTACCTTCACTTAGTATTTTTTCGATTCTATTTTCCAAAGCAGTCATATCTGTTTTTTTATTCGCTTGCATCGTCTTTTGAATCTGTTTTATATGATTTGATAGCTGTTGCTCAATCGTATTTTCAAGACGTAGAACAGCTTCAGCAGAATTAAAGTTCTTTATTTCTTGAAATTTATCCTGTGCATCTTTAGACAAATCAGAAAGACTCCTTATATCAATCGTTTCATCAATTGAAACAACTATTTCTTGGAAATTCTCCATAACTTGTGCAAAATTATCAATTGTATTTTCAAGTACTTTAGATTGTTCAGAAGTCTCTAAGAATCTTTCTAATAATAGATCCATCGCTTTGTTATCCGTTGTGATACTCATACTTTTAACCTCACTATTTTACTGGTTTTTTGACTTAATCTGACTATTTTTTTTGATGTGTCTAACAACTTGTTGAAGCGCATTTCTGTTGGTAATAGCATTAAATTAGCATACCTTGAAATCAATTCGGTTTCGCCCAACTCATTCAAAAGGACTAGAGGGTTTCCAACAAGGCTACGCAACTCCTCATTGATTAGCGATAAATTCTTTTCTTGGTCTATACTTAGTATTGCTTTCAGTAAAAATAATTCATCATTTGCACGCTTTAAATAAGGTATAGCGTGTTCATGTTCTTCGTGCGTAACTAGCGTTCTTCCACATACTAGATAATCCTTTGTTCTTTGACATTCTTCCTTAATGTTACAACGCGCTATTCCTCTACTCGCTTCCACCGATAGTACTGTATTTTGAATTAAACGATACGTAGCTATGGCTTGAGCAAAGTTTTCGTTAGTTTCCAACTGGATTGCACTCTTTAATAAATCACTTGAAGATGATTGTTTAGCAAGATCAAGTGCATCTTCATCAAATTCTGTCATAATCTCCATATGTTCAGATAGCCATCTTTCTAAATCATGAGACAGATTTTCTTCTACCATTCCTAAAACATCTCGCGCTCTCGTAATTGCTACATATACCATATTAAAATAGTAACGATAAAGTTCTGTATTTAATTTGAGCTTATAATCTTTTTTTAAGAATATATTTCTCCATTCTTCTATATAACTTGAAAATACGTTATAAGTGATTACATGTTTATTTTCAATACCTTTTGCTTCGGATACCGTCAGTACACGAGATTCCAAGTCGGGAAATTGAGTCAATAATTTTTCTTTGTTTTGTTCATTAACCACAATGACATATACATAGTCTTTATCCTTTATATGCTTAAAGAGATTATCCACTTCACCTTTAAAAAGATATGGAGGTTTAGTGGACCCACGCTGCGGCACTTCAATATAATCCCACTCGTGATTAGTAGAAAATACCTCTCTACGAAATTGAGAAAGTTCGTTTGCAAAGTTAACAATATCTTCACTCGATCGATAATTACAATCCAGGATTTTATTTTCAATCACATCGTTTCCACTGACAAATCGATAAAGACTTTGTATTCGGCCTACGTTAAAGTAAGTTGGATTAATTGTTTGATGCAAATCTCCACAAACAAACAGATTTTCAGTAGAGTCTATTTGTTGCAATAGAAAATAAAATTGAAGTTCCGTTAAGTCTTGAACTTCATCAATTAAAATATAATTAAATGGTGCCACGTTACTTTCTAATACCGCTCTAATTAAGGCACCTTCCTCAAAATAATCTGATTTATTTAGATGGGTTATATAGATATCAAATTTTTCAAATATGTTAATAGCTTTTTTTCTTTCCTCGAGTGTGAATATACTATCACGATTTTTTAATTGAAAATATTTCTCGGGATTTAGTGATGGTGTGTCAACTAGATTGGCATTCAGAGAAATAATCATTTGTTCTTTAAATTTATTCAAAAAAATTGGTTCATGTTGCAACCTCTTTTGGATATTCACAAATTCCGAACAGAGCATAAAAGTTTTTTCTTTCTCTGAAAAGCTTATTAACGACTCATTCTCTAGTTGTTTTAATAAATCATACCCCTCTTGAATGATTGGAATTTCTAATTCATATTGCCACCTTGTCCCAAGTGATCCTTGTAGAATCCCTCTTCGCTCTTTCCAGAGGGCAGGTAAGTCTAGTTTTGGTAAGTTCTTCTGTTTGATGTACCATTCTTTAAAAATTTCGAATGTGACAATTCTAGTTTTGTCACTATGTGTTTTTTCAATGTATTCTTCAACTGTATAAAAATTGACTCGTTTTTTTAATTCTTTTTCGCTGTGTAACGACATCTTGGTTGCTATTTTCATAAATAAAGCTTCAGTTTGTTGTTTTAGTTTAGATGAATAAGTAAAATGCGCAATTTTAGTAGATTCTCCATCCCTACTATTTAATAGTTGAAGGATTCGATAAATACTTAGCGTTGTTTTTCCGCTCCCGGCAGATCCGAAAATGAATTGTGTTTTTTGCTCACTTTGTACAATCTCTTTCTGTTTTTCATCTAAACAGTAAAATACAGCTTCGTCCCCAAAAATATCCAACAATTCTTTTGAATCTATTTCAAAATCCTTAATAAATGAGTGTGATGAAGACAAAGAATAATTTACTAAGTAACTCGGAAGATTTGGTTTTAAAATTTCAACGGGTAAAACTGTTACATTTAGGTGTGCTTCATTAGAAAAATCTTTCGCTTTAGCCACGCGAATTTGAGTATCATGCGTACAATATTCCAACAAAACTAAAGCATTTTGATTTTCTTCATGAGATTGTGAATATAAATCTTCAGAACGAGCGCATAGGATGCGATCTCCACCATTAACTCTAAATTTGTAAATAACTTTGTCTAGTGCTTGGATTTTTTTAAAATCAAGACCTGCAGGTAATTTGTTAAAGTTAAAATCTTTTTTATGTAGCGATTCGAGCAAATAGTTGATTCGTTTGTTTACTTCTTCTCTTTTTTCAATCGGAACGGTTTTATAAAATTTTTCTTCAATAAACAATTTCATATCGCTGACCCCTCAATTTAATTAACACTTTATTCACCATATCACTAATTCTATTACAAAAAAATACATTAAAAACAAAAAAAGGTATAAAGTCCTTAAAAGGATTTTATACCTTCAAATAGCTCTTAAACTTCCACTTTCACTTGCTCCGTCTCATTCTGCAAACTCTCCGCGACACGGACGAGCTCCGTCATCGCGCCGTTCACTTCACCGAGACTGGCCGCCTGTTGGCTTGCCGCTGACGTGACTTCTGTCGCGTAGCGTGACGCCTCTTCGACCATACCGACGATGCCGGCCGAGTTCGTGACGACCGAGTCGATCTGTCCGCGCGACTCATCCAAGAGCGCATCGACCGAATGGACGTGGCTGTACACTTCGTTCGCCGAGTTATGGATCGACGCAAACGCACCGCCCGCCTTCTCGACGAGACCGACGCCCGTCTCCACTTCCGCTTTCACGTTCGCCATCGATGACGACGTGTCCCCAACTAAACGTTTGACGTCGACAATCAAATCGGTGATCTCTTGCGTCGAGTTCGCCGTCTGTTCAGCGAGCTTCTTGACCTCGGCCGCTACGACCGCGAAACCGCGTCCATGTTCCCCGGCCCGGGCCGCTTCAATCGAGGCGTTCAAGGCGAGCAAGTTCGTCTGCGCCGAGATATCGCTGATGACGTCCGTGATGCGCGAAATTTCGCCTGTCATCTCTGTCAACTTGCTGTTGAGTGTCGATGATTGCTCGACCTTGCCGGCAATCGCATGCATCGCATCGACCGACGACGAGGCGAGGCCTTTGCCGCTCTCGGCCTCTTGTTGCATTTCACTTGCTGAATTTAAAGCCGAGCCCATCTCGTTGCGGATGTTTTCCATCGTACGAGCGACGGCACCGAGAAGATCCATCGAGCTGTACGTCGCGTTGACGTTGTCTTCGAGCATCTTGTTCAAGGCGTCCATCGCTTGACGGATATTCTCGCCGGCGATATTGCCTTCTTGGACCGCTGCCGCGATCTCTTGCGCCGAACCGGTGAGCTGGTCCGCCGTGTAACGCATATTCGTCCCTTGCTCCCGTAAGTGCCCGACCATGTTGTCCATTGAGAGAAGCAGACGGCCCATCTCTGAACGGTCTGTCGTCGTCTCGTCTGCGAACACGACCGTCAAGTCGCCATTGCCGACCTCGACCGCCTTGTCCGACGCCAATTCGATCGCCTTGAGCGGACGACGAGCGATCAAGTAGATGACGGCGCCGCCAATCCCTGAAATGAGCAACGCCACGGCCGTCCCGACGAGCATGACCTGACCTTTCGGCATCTCAAGCTCCGTGAGCAGCAAGAGCGTGATCCAGCCGACCGCTCCGCCCGTGATAAAGGATGTGACCAAAATCCAAGCGAGCAGTTGGGTCGTAAAGTTTTTGAATAGCTTCACTATGAGTTCCTCCTCTGTGTAATTCATCACCTACTATATCGTCCGAATCCCAGCTTTTGTATAGCGTTTTCAGTTGAAGTTTTGGTCAATGAAAAAACGCCCTCGTCACCGAGAGCGTCCTGGGCTAACCTAAATTTTTGAGACAATATAAAAACACCTTCGCAGTGGTACACTTTAAAAAAGTGCTAGCATCGGAGGTGTTTTTGCGT
>NZ_JACSLR010000030.1:0-6042 GCF_018618255.1 Exiguobacterium sp. s56
GCGGGTGAATAATTACTTAACTTACTACAACGAAGAACGTATCCAAGAAAAATTAGGCTACCTCACACCGATAAAATATGGTGTGGCGGTAGCCTAATCAAGGTATTTTTATTAGTGTCTCATATAGCTAGGTCAGTCTAATCTTTTCTTTTTTTTTAGGTTACAAATAGTTCATTGGGTTGACACTATTCGCTGCAGAATAACTGCTGTATTTATAACTGTTTTTATGAATCTCAAAGTGCAAATGATTTCCGAACGAGTTTCCTGTATTCCCAACTGTTCCAATCTTCATACCTTTAGAGACTGTCTGACCATTTTTTACCGAAAGGCTGTTCATATGAGCATAAACGGTTACGTATTTTTGATTCTGTAGACTATGTGAAATCATAACGTGTTTACCGTATGCACCGCTGTTTTTAGATGTAATGACTTTTCCACTGGCAGAAGCGTAGACGGGTGTGCCTTTTGCTGCAGCTAGATCAACGCCATTATGGAATGTATAACCGTAAGCACCATTAGAGTTTCCGTATCCTTGGGTCAGCCGACCTTCTGTAGGAGAAGCAAAAAGAGAGTTATTATATGATGTTTTTTTGGCAACGTGGCTCTTATATTTTTTTAGGTAAGAACTATAGATATACCGTGTGTTTCCTTTGTAAAGGACTTTTGTCCAAGCTCCTTTTTTTCCTAAATAAGAAAAGGTCTGCCCAGTGTTAGTGATGCCGACAATTTTGTGATTGAGAGAAGGACCAGTCCGAACACGAAGATCGTCTGTCTTCACTTTTACGTTATATGCACTACTTGCTTCGACTTTTGGACTATGCATCGAAAAAGTTGTTGTGAGTAAGACACTAGAAGCGATAAGTATTACCTTGTTTTTCATTAGTTGTACTCCTTTAAAGATAAAGATACAGTGACGAACGATTTGTTAAAAGGAGTATAGCATCACTATATTACAAAAAAGTATATCAAATTCATTTCAAAAATTGACAAGAGATTTAATCAAAAAATGCATAGTTTTTTCACAAACGGATTTTATGATAAAAATTAAACACATTTCTTTTTTATAAGACGGTTTGTCAAATTAAGCGCAACACTTCCTCGGTGAAGGCCTCGTGTGCGGTTTTCCAGTCCAGGCACTTTCTCGGTCGCCCGTTGATCTTGGCCAGCGCATCCGCGAGTTCACCGTCACCGACCTGCGCGAAGTCCGTTCCTTTCGGGAAGAACTCGCGGAGGAGCCCGTTGGCGTTCTCGTTGCTTCCCCGTTGCCACGATGAGTACGGGTCGGCGAAATACATCGGCACGCCGAGCGACGCCTGGATGCGCTCGTGACCGCTGAACTCCTTGCCCCGGTCCGTCGTCGCCGTCACGAACGTGCCTTCCGGGAAGGCACCGTGCACCGCATGGATCGCCCCCTCCATCGAGGCCGCGGTGCGGTCCGCGATTGGCAGGGCGAGATAGAACCGGCTCTTCCGCTCGATGAACGTCGCGACGCACGCCTTCGATTTCCCACGTCCGGAGACGACGGTGTCGAGCTCCCAATGCCCGAATGTCCGGCGACCCCTGACCTCTGGAGGTCGTTTCGAGATGGGGAGACCGACGTTGATGCGACCGCGCGTCTCGGTCGGCTTTTGACGTTTCCCCTTCTGGCGGAGCACGGTCACGGGCACGTCGATCCGTCCCGCATAGATCCAGCGGTAGATGGTGGAGAAGGCAATTTTTCCTGCGTAGAGGCGGCCGACGATCTGTTCTGGTGACCAGGTCGCACGCAGCTTCTCGACGATCGTCCGGCGCATCGTGTCGTCGAGCTTCGTCTTGACGCCGCAACGGGTTTTCGCCTTCTCGTAGCGTTCCTGCGCACGTCCTGACTCGTAGCCGGGGTTCCGTCTGATCTCCCGCGAGACGGTCGAGGGCTGTCGCCCGGTCCGTCTCGCGATGGACCGGATGGACATCCCGAGCTCCAGATAGGTCTCTATTTTCACGCGCTCCGTTGTGGTAAGATGGGTGTAGCTCATAGCGATTCCTCCGTCTGAATGTTTGTGTCGTAACTTCATTCTAAACGAGGCCATCGCTGTGGGCTTTTTTATGCGTTCACGTTCAGATGTTGCACTTAATTTTATAATTCATCATAAAAAAGGGGTTTCCAGATAATCGGAAACCCCTTTTGCTTTTTATTCTTTCACTCGCATCAGCCGTAAACTGTTTAACGCGACTAGAAGGGTAGCGCCCATATCGGACATAATGGCGATCCATAGCGTCAGCCAACCCGGGATGACCAGCAGCAACGCGATCACTTTGATGCCAATCGCAAATGCAATGTTCGCTTTGATGATGTTCAATGATTTCCGACTCAACTTCACGGTGAACGGCAGTTTGCTCAAATCATCGCCCATCAAGACCACATCAGCGGTCTCCATAGCGGTATCGGTTCCGGCACCGCCCATGGCAATTCCGACAGTAGAGGCAGCGAGTGCCGGGGCATCGTTCACACCGTCTCCAATCATCGCGACATTGCCGTATTCAGCTCGTAAACGTTTGATGAAATTCAATTTATCCTCCGGCATCAGTTCGGCCTGGATTTCGGTGACACCGATCTGCTGGCCGATGGCCTGACCGGTTCCTTTGTTGTCGCCCGTCAGCATGATCGTCTTCTTGATGCCCATTTGGTGCAGCTTCTGAATGACGTCCTTGCTGGATTCACGGACTTCATCTGCCACGGCAATGACTGCCAGGATACTTTGTTCCGTTCCGATGATCATTGCCGTCTTGCCCTGATTTTGAAGAGCTGTGACGTTTTGTTCCAAGTCCTTATCGGCACTTGCGGTGCCCAACTCGTTGAAAAGGATCGGGCTGCCGATGTAGTATGTGATTCCTTCGACAGTCCCTTTAATCCCTTTGCCGGTAATGGATGAGAAGTCCTCGACCAAGACCGAAGAATAAGAAATATTTTCTGCATCCGCTTTTTTCATGATGGCCGAAGCAAGGGGATGCTGTGAGCGGTACTCCAGTGCTGTGACGATAGAAAGCAGCTCTTTTTCACTGATTCCCTTGTTCAGCACTTCAAAGTCCGTGACAACCGGAACCCCTTTGGTCAAGGTGCCGGTCTTGTCAAACGCGATGGCTTTCAGCGCGCCCATTTCTTCCAAATACACGCCGCCTTTTACCAAAACGCCTTTTTTCGCTGCGTTCCCGATAGCAGATACAATCGAAATCGGAGTCGAAATGACCAAAGCACACGGGCATCCTACGACTAGCACAGCCAATCCTTGGTAGACCCAGGTTTCCCAGCTGGCATCAAACAGAATGGGAGGAACGATGGCTACAAGCGCAGCAACGACCATGATAATCGGTGTATAATATTTGGCAAATTTATCGACAAACGCCTGCGAAGGAGCCCGTTCGCCTTGTGCTTCCTCAACCAGGTGGATGATTTTCGCAATGGTTGTGTCTTCAACCAACTTCGTGACTTTGACTTCGAGCAAGCCTTCTTCATTCAGCGTGCCCGCGAAGACGTCATCGTTCACCGTTTTGGCGACCGGCACGGATTCCCCGGTGATGGCCGCCTGATTGACCGCCGAATACCCGTTGGTCACCGTGCCGTCCATCGCAATCTTCTGTCCCGGTCTGACAATCATGGTGTCGCCCACCACAATGTCGTCTACCGAAATTAACTGTTCTTGGCCATTCCGCCGGACCAGTGCCTCTTTCGGAGCGATGTCCATCAACGAACGGATGGATTGTCTCGCCCGGTCCATGGAATAGCGTTCCAGTGCTTCACTGATCGCAAAGAGGATGACCACGATAGACGCTTCCGCCCATTCGCCGATAAAAGCCGCCCCGATGACGGCAACGGTCATGAGGGTTTTCATGTCGAAATCCAGGCGTATTAAATTCTGGAAACCGACTTTGAAGAGCGAGTACCCACCAATGACAATCGCCGCCACAAACAGGAGCGACGTCATCAGGTTGTCTTCGCCATTGACGAACTGGGAAATGTAGCCGAACACGATCAAGAGGGTGGAGTAGAGCAAGGTGCTGTGCTTTTGGTAGAACGGCACTTTCTTCTCTGTTCGAGCTGGCGCTTTTTCGGTTCCGGTATTCGTGATAGCTGGACGTCCTGTAATTTCAGGCGCCACCTTCAAGTTTTCAAACGCACCGGCTTTCTCCAATTCGTCGATGGTCGCTGCCCCGTAAACGGAAATTTTTGAAGCCCCGAAGTTCACTTTGGCATCTTGGACACCGGGGATCTGCTTGACGTTGTTCTCAAACTTCCCGGCGCAGTTCGCGCATGTAAAGCCTTCGACCCGGAAGACATTTTTGTCTTCGACGGTCACTTCAGGAGCCGCCTGGCGTTTCGGTTTTTCCGGTGCGACCTTCAAATTCTCGAAAGCGCCGGCTTTTTCCAGTTCCTCGACCGTCGCCTCGCCGTAGACCGCAATTTTCGAAGCCCCAAAGTTCACTTTGGCATCCTGGACACCGGGAATCTGTTTGACGTTCTTCTCGAATTTCCCGGCGCAATTCGCACACGAAAAGCCCTCAACCCGGTAGACCGTTTTGTCTTCTGTTTCCTTCGTTTTTTCAACCAACGGAAACAACCTCCTTCTGATGGATGAAGGCCACTTGCACCAAGTGTTTCACATGCGCGTCATCCAGTGAGTAGTAGACCAACTTGCCTTCCTTGCTGTATTTCGCCAACCCCATATTATTCAGTAGTCGCAGGTGGTAGGAGGCGGTTGCGGTAGATGAACCGATGATATTCGCAACGTCACACACACACAGTTTGTCCTCCAGCGATAAGGCGTAGGCGATCTTGATACGCGTATCGTCCGACAACGCCTTGAAGATCTTCGCCACTTCCAATGGATTTTGTTCAGACAGTTGCTGCTGGACTCGTTCCACCTTTTCTTCATCTACACAGACCACATCACAAATCTCTTTTGCCATTTTCATTCACTCCTTTTTCTCACTTCTGTTTACTCATTCGTTTTTTCAAGTAAGTGATTTTCTTCTATATAAAACAAAGAGTGCAAAGAATCACTTCAACTCACCAATCCCCAAAGGAATCGGAAAGTCCCATTCTCCGCCATAATCAAGATGCCGAGCCCGATGAAGACAATCGGCACAATCCACCGTTCCCAATTTTCTATCGTTTCAGAAATCGTTTTAACGGCTGCCAACCGGTAACTGAGGTAACACAAGACGGCGACCAGGATGGCAAAGACAACCAGCATCACCACAGTTTCACTTGGATTCAAGGTTGAAAAGTAGGGTATGTAGACGCCAATGTTGTCGCCGCCAGCCGCCAGGGTAATGACTGTAATGGTGACAAACAAGCGATTGGGGTTTCCGGAAGACAAACGGGACAGGAGATTCTCTTCGTCGTCCTCGTCTTCTTCTCGCTTCCAGACCCGGATGCCCAGGTAAATCGGAATGAGCCCTAGCAAGCCCACCCAGTGGGACGGCACAAGCGTCAGGCTGTACGCAGCCAACAGGCTGACGCCCACCAAGATGGCTGTTCCTAGGTATTGTCCGATGACAATGGATTTTAACTGGCCTTTTTTCATCGTTTGTGAAAACAGGATCAGCAAAATAATGACGTAATCAATGCTGGTCGCCACATAAGCGGCAACCGCGGTAAAAATCGTGGTTAACAGCACCCTCATCTCCTTTACGGATATCCTAGTGTGAAGTGATACCCTCTGATAGTTATACATTCAAACAAACGTTTGATTAATGCAAGTGTACAAAGATTTCGCTAGATTGTCAATTATATATTCAAATGATTGTTTTAATGTTTGGGCATGCTTGTTAGAATGAACAGGGAGCGACAAGTGGCAAGGCAAATTGAAATTTAGTATGGCCAATGCCTGCATGTCTTGTTAAGCATTCTATCTTTAGAAGAGCTAAAAATGGTATAGAAGAGGCTCATCACCATAAGGCGTGGTTGACGCATAACATCCATCAGATTTTGAATTGAACATAGAAAAAAAGCGAAAACCCCGGTATCGTAATTGTTGCCTAGACAAACCACGATTGGAGTTTTCG
>NZ_JACSLR010000004.1:0-218793 GCF_018618255.1 Exiguobacterium sp. s56
AAAGAAAGGGTCCGGTCACCGAAAATCGGTGACCGGACCCCTCTTTTTGATTGAAATACTTTAGAACTGGCTAGTTATGTCCCAGCCTCCTCTTTTTGATTGAAATACTTTAGAACTGGCTAGTTATGTCCCAGCCTCTCAAAAGTCTGGTATCACGTTATGAAACTTTGCGTCATACATCTTAATTGAACCGCCGTATACCGAACGGTACGTACGGTGGTGTGAGAGGTCGGGAGTTAATCACTCCCTCCTACTCGATTAGGTCAATCGAGTCAATGACTTGCTCATTTTGGTCTAACGTTTGAAGCGTCCAGTCGGATGTTGGTCTATTGCGCAACTCGATAATGTGTGTGGCAGCATAATCATCTTCTTCGGGACGGTTGAGGACGTGTTGTTCTTGTATGCGTTCTCCGATGATACGAAGGTAGGCCACATTCTGAGGCTGCTTGTTCAAGCGAATCCCTATATAGTGATTGGAGTCGTCACTCGAATAGATGTAGTCAAACGGAGACATATCCAGGATCTCGACGGTTCCATAGCCATAGCCGTCGACACTCATGTCAGCGAGCCCGAGCAACGTTTCGTCTTCGTTTGTGAAGAGGGCGAGTGTCGCATCATCAGTTTTGAGATATTCGTATGCGTGAAAATTATTGTCCGCCAGGTAACGTTTCAATTGTTGTCTCTCATAAAAATAACTTCCGATTCCTGAAAAGACGACAACGACCGCAATACAAATGAGCAAAGCCCAAGTCAGTCTGTGTGTAGACATTCGGCTCCTCCTTTATAAATACAGCCCATGCCTCAATTCTGAGCGCAATTAGTACGTCAAGCTCGCGGCGACGATGATGCCGACGACGAGTGAGGCGGAGAAAAGGCTGATCCCGATGGCGAGGTTGCCGTTCTCGACTTCTTTCTCTAAGTTCACGCCTGGCGTCAGGACGTATTCAAACGTCCAGAAGGCGAGCACTTGAGCGAGAATCCCGACGAGTCCCCAGATGAAGGCGTCGAGCAAGTTGACGCTGTTCGCCCACACCGTGTAGATGACGATGGCGAGACCGATTGCTTTCCCCCAAAGTTTAAGTGCGACGGCGACGTTGCCTTCTTTGATCAGTTTACGTTCTGAGTACTTCGTCGTAAGGGCAAAGACGACGAGTCCGGCTAGAATAAGTCCAAATCCCGTACCGAGGTGAGCCAGGAAGCTCAGGATTGAATCGAGCGTGATGAATGTCATGTGTTAGTCTCCTTCGTGAGTGGGTGTGCCGATCGCTAAATAATACGATTGGTTGTTCGTGATCATGCTCCCGGCGCGGACACCGAGTGCGGACGGATGGCCGTTCAAGCAAAAACAGCCGACCATGTAGTGCGTCTCGAACGGACCGTTGACCGTGTTCGTCAGACGGGTCGGCAGCTCGATGAACTGTTGATACACCGCCGTCTCGTCCGCGTACGTCTGGAGTGTCTCTTTATGAAACGGGACGCCGGCTTGGTCGTAGAGGATGACCGAGTCGCCTTCCCGGCCGAAGGCGGGCTTTTGCACGTACGCGCTCTGGCCGATAAACGGATCAGGCTCGAGATACGTCGGTAAAAAATATGTCTCGATGATGGAACGTTCCGCTTCGTCGAAATATGTATCGGCCTCATACAGTTCCCAAATGAGCGCTTGGACGCCTTTGGACTGCATGAGAAACGCCGAGAGCGGATTGAGTACCGAGACGTGTTTGGCTGCGTTCAGTTCGAGCAGGCGGATGCCAATCAAATCACCATTGGGTGCCCGGTCGTCGACCAGATGCTCGATCGGGTACGTCTGACGATATAACACGTCGACTTTTTCCCCGGACGGTGTGAAGACGCCGTCCGCATTGACGAGCAATCGGTCGAGCGGGACGAATTCGGACGGTAAATCGAGCGTCTCTTGAAGGAAGCGCGTCGTCCATTTGTCCTCGATGTTGTCGTCATGGGCCGTGAAGACGATTTTCGGTGTCCCATCCCGGTCGAGTCGTTGCCACGCTGCGATGACGGCTTTTCGAAGTTCGGCCTTGAGCTCTTCGGTCGACGCCGCGTTCGGGTCGTCGAGCCCGAATTCTGTCGTCACATAGCCGTTCACGTCGAACAGTTCTTTGATGAACGTCGGTGTATCGGCATTGAATTCCATCAACTTGAGGGTGCCGTCTTTGACGATCCAGTCATAGCGACCGATAATCGTCTCTTGCGGCAGCGCCTTGTCGCGCAGGAACGGTAGGCTCGCCTCAGGATAACCGAGCAAGCGGAGTGTATCGTCCGGGAGGGTGCGCAATAGGCGGTTCGTCTTACGGAAAATCGCATCGACGTCACGCGTCGCTTTCCGAATCTGCCCCACCGCGTCCGTAGACATGGTAAGACAGTCGTAAAGAGCGTACTCCTCGTCGTTCAAGTCAGACCAAAAGAAAGGGATTTGGCCAAACAGTGCGTCTCGCTTCATCCCCCAAAGCCGCCTTTTGAACCGCTACCGAGTCCCGAGTTGGAGCCTGAGTTTGATTTGTTCGGGGTGATGCTGCTGGCGCCACCGTTCGAGCGGTAATTTTTATACGCTGATGAGTTCTTCAATGCGCTCTTTGAGTTAAAGAGGCTGCCGAGCAAGAAAAAGCTACCGAAGTGAGGCGAGCGATCATCGTCACAGTAATATGACTCTGTCTCATCATCCCAATCCCAATCGTCGCACTCGTAGCCGGTCGGTTCTTCCGGTAACGTCGCTTGTTCTGTTTCGTCGGTGCCACACGCCGCGAGTGAAGCGGTTAATACCGCGGCTGACAGACCGCTCAAGATTTTTTTGCTTGTCTTCATGTTGATTCCTCCAATGTATAACCTGTAGGGGTGACGTAAATGACATAGACGCCACGATCTTCGTCCGTCTCGGCCGAGTCGCGTTCGTATTCTTTGCCGGCGACGTACAAGTATTGACTGCCGAGCATGGCGAGCGCGTCGAGATGGCGGTCGACGTAATACGCCTCGAGCATCGGATTGTCAAAGCGGTCGTCGAGCGTGCGAATCTCAACTTTGATGTCGGTCGTCTCGTGCTTGTCGACGGGGCCTTCCGTGTAGCGGTCGACGTAAATCAAGAAGTATTGCTCGCCTTCGAGCGCCGACGAGCGCTGTTTGTAGGTCATGCCGTCCTTGACGAAAAATTCGCATTCGCGGCGGGCGAGTACTTCATCGAGGCCGAGCGATGTATAATGGTAGAGTGGCTCGAATGAAAGTTCATTTTTATAAAGTCGATATTCTAAAACGATTGAGTTCATGACGTCGTCCTTTCTTTTTTCTTTCTATACGGAACCGAACGTAACGTGGTTTCGTAAATCAAGTAAGTTGTCTCTAGTATATAGGAAAAGGAGGGAATTTTCTGTGCATATCTTTTTTCGTGTCTGGCGCGGATTATCGAAATTATCGTTTTTGAACGTCGTCTTGGCATCGCTAGGCATCATCTTGACCGGTACCGTCCTCGGGTTTGTGCTCGAGCCCGAGACGTTCCCGTCGATGTTCGACTCGTTTTGGTGGACGATGACGACGCTCACGACCGTCGGATACGGTGACTTTTTTCCGACATCGGTCGCGGGACGCTGGCTCGGGATATTCTTGTTCCTGTTCGGGATTGGGATTATCGGGGCGTTGATTGGAAAACTCGTTGAAGTCGGTGCGACGTTTCAACGGTTAAAACGGGAGGGAAAGCTCATGTATCGAGGAGAAGGACATTACGTCTATATCGGCTGGTCGCCGAAGACAAAGAAGGCCATCGATGAAGTGCTCGTCTATGAGCCAAAGGCCGAGATCGTCTTAATCGATCAGTTGAAGCAAGAACCGTACGACCACGATCACGTCCACTTCGTCCACGGTGACGCGTCGGACGAGTCCGTGCTCTTGCAGGCCAATATTTTAAAGGCGCGCCGGGTCGCCATCTTCGCGGATGCCCGCATCACGGAGACACTCCTCGCCGACGGGAAATCATTGCTCATCGCGTCAGCGGTCGAAGCGCTCTCGTCTGAACGCGGCGTCGATTTGCATACGGTCGTCGAGGTGTGCGAAGAACGGAACATCTCGAAATTCAAACACGTCCGAATCGACGACTTTATTCTCGCGAACGACTCGGTGTCACTCCTCATGGCGAAAGCGACGCTGCAGCCGGGGACGACATCGATTTTCCGTCAGCTGCTTAGTAAACAGTCAGGCGGCAACATCCAGGCGCTCGCGCCGAAACCGGAATGGACGACCATCCGGGACGCTGCGGAAAGCTTGTTGCATCAAGGCGTCACGTTAATCGCCGTCAACGACCGTCTCGATTACGCGACGGTGCTCGATACACCGCTTCAGGCGAGCGATATGCTTTACATCGTCTGTCACGATGACTCGTGGGAGCGACTGAACCAAGGAGGAATTTGATGTATAACGGAACGTTTATCCGCAAGATGACACGCATGCAGAACGTGCAACGATGGGACGAGTATGCACCGCATTATCATGACAATGCGGCAAGCCACAGTTTCCGCGTCGCTGTCTTCAGCTTAATCGCGGCATATTACGAAGAGAACAAAGGACGGGACGTCAACTTGCTCGACGTGCTCGGCAAGGCGCTGTTCCATGATATGAACGAAGTGCAGACCGGTCCAATCATGCACCGGACGAAAAAAGAACCGACGCTCAAAGAACATATCGAACGGATGGAGCGGACGGCGAGTCTCGGACTCGTCGAGTTGTTGTCGCAGTCGCTCCGGCCGCATTTTTATCGTTTCCTCGTCGAGGCGGAGGACGACTCATTCGAAGGACGGCTCGTCGATGGAATCGATTCGTTCGACGCGATGCTGTTCGTCCGCCGGGAAGTCGGACACGGCTCGCCCCATTTCGTCGCGAAGCTTGAAGAGATGAAAGCAGCCCTGCGCAATCATCCGCTCGAATCGGTCCGCTGGCTCTATGAACAAGTCGAGGCCGAGACCGACGTGGCGACGTTCATCGAGAACGTCATGCGGATGGACAGCGTCAGACGGTGGAAAGGCCGTTTCAATACGATCGACGATAACGACGCCATCCATGGATTCCGGGCGGCCGCGCTCGGGCTGTTCAGCGGCTTGTTGGAGCGCGAGAAATATGACGTCGACGTCGATGTCGCCGAATTGACGGCCCGTCTTCTCTGTCACGACCTCGTCGAAGGGGTGACCGGGGACGTGCTCGGCCCGGTGAAACATTCGACCGCGGAGACCGGTGCGGCGTTCGAGGCGTATGAACGAGCCGAGAGCGAGGCGCTCTTGTCGCTCCTCCCGGACTATATGCAGCCGGCGTTCCGCCGCTATATGGCCGATTCGAAAGATGATACGTATGAAGGCATGCTCGTCGATATGATGGACAAACTCGACGCGCTCATCAAGATGAACATGGAGCGGAAGATGAACGGGGCTGAGTACGAGGTCACGTATCGGGAGCAACTTCGTAAAGTGCAGATGCGCTACGAGAACCCGAGCATGTTGTTCTTTTTAGCTTACATCTTGCACGATTTAGATTACGTCACTAGTTAACAAGGTCGCAGACGAACTGTCTGCGGCTTTTTTATATCATTTATTGACATATATCATTAAAAGATATATATTGAGAGTAAGATATATCAATGAATGATATAGGAGGTGGCGGGATGCCACGTAACGACACAATCGAGCTCGGAGAATTGACCGACAGCATGCTCTATATCCTGCTCGCCTTGACCGAGGCGCGTCACGGCTATTTGATTATGCAGTTCGTCGAGGAGTTGACGAACGGACGAATCAAAATCGGACCGGCGTCGATGTACACCATCATCAAGAAGCTCGTGAACGCGCAACTGATTGAGCCGATTGACGGGGACGGCAAGCAGAAACGCTATGTGATCAAGGCGCAAGGCCGTGCCCTCGTGGCGGAAGACTTGAAACGACGGCAAGCGATCGTTGACGATGCACGCTTCATTTTAGACGGGGAGGGACACCGATGAAACGGAAATATATGTCGAGTTGGGGATTGGCGTTCGCCGAAGAGCGGGAAATGAAAAAGCTAGGGGAGATGGCAGCTCGTGGCTGGCATTTAGAGAAGTTCGCTCCACTCGGCTATACGCTCGTCGAAGGGGAACCGATGGACGTACGCTACAGTCTCGATTATCGCAAACAACCGGACGAGGATTACTTTGAGCTGTTCGCCGCGAGCGGATGGGAACATGTCACGTCGACCGGCGATGAGATTCATGTGTTCAAAGGCAGTCCGGACGCGACGCCTCTGTATACGGATCGCCAGACGACCCAAGAGAAATATGGGCAAGTCGAGCGTGCGATGGGGCGGTGTGCGCTCATCTGCTTGCTGTTATCACTTGGATTTGTGTTCATGCTCCAATTGGATTGGCCGCAGACGGCGGAAGCCATCATTTTGGTGTTACAGACGCTTGTCGTCATCGGGCTCGTCTTCACAGGACTCCCGTATCTCGGTTTCCTCGTGAAGCGAAAACGTTTGGAACGGAATGAATGACTAGGCGGATGGCACAAGCCATCCGTTTTGTTTTGGTCGACTGAACTATTCAAGAAAAAAATAGTTAGGCGCAGAGAACTGTTTTATGGAAATCCTCTATTCAACCAAAATAGAATCGGGCATGATAATTAATGAAAGCGCTTGCATTCATTTTGAAGAGGAGGAAAGGGCATGGGTAAAAGACGGAAAGGCTTGGCGGTGACGGCTGGTGTCACTGCGATTGCACTACTAGCTGGGCAACCGGTCGCACAGGCGGCGACGCCGCAAAACGGCACGATGATGCAGTACTTTGAGTGGTACGTCCCGAACGACGGCCTGCATTGGAATCGGTTATCGAACGACTCGCAGCACTTGAAAGACATCGGGGTGACGACAGTGTGGATCCCGCCGGCGTATAAAGGCACGTCACAGAACGATGTCGGGTATGGGGCGTACGATTTATACGACCTCGGCGAGTTCAATCAAAAAGGGACGACCCGGACGAAGTACGGCACGAAAGCCCAGCTCCAGACCGCCATCTCGAACTTGCGCGGCAAAGGCATCGGCGTCTACGGCGACGTCGTCATGAATCATAAGGGCGGTGCCGACTATACCGAGTCCGTCCAGGCAATCGAGGTCAATCCGTCGAACCGGAACCAAGAGACGTCCGGGGAGTACGGCATCTCAGCCTGGACCGGCTTCAATTTCGCGGGGCGCAACAATACATACTCCCCGTTCAAATGGCGCTGGTACCATTTTGACGGGACCGATTGGGATCAGTCACGCAGCTTGAGCCGCATCTATAAGTTCAAGAGCACGGGCAAGGAGTGGGACACGGACGTGTCGAACGAGAACGGAAACTATGACTACCTCATGTACGCGGACGTTGACTTCGAACATCCCGAGGTCCGCCAAGAGATGAAGAACTGGGGCAAATGGTACGCCGACTCGCTCGGGCTCGACGGTTTCCGGTTGGATGCGGTCAAACATATCAGCCACTCGTACTTGAAGGAGTGGGTGACGAGCGTGCGCCAGACGACCGGGAAAGAGATGTTCACGGTCGCCGAGTATTGGAAGAATGATCTCGGTGCCATCAACGACTATCTGTACAAGACGGGCTACACGCACTCCGTCTTCGATGTGCCACTCCATTACAACTTCCAAGCGGCCGGTAACGGCGGCGGGGATTACGATATGCGCAACATCTTGAAAGGCACCGTCACCGAGCAGCATCCGTCACTGTCCGTGACGATTGTCGATAACCACGATTCACAACCGGGCCAGTCGCTCGAGTCGACGGTCGCCAACTGGTTCAAACCGCTCGCCTACGCGACGATCATGACGCGCGGTCAAGGCTATCCGGCCCTCTTCTACGGGGACTATTATGGAACGAAAGGGACGACGAACCGTGAGATCCCGAACATGTCGGGCACGCTCCAACCGATTCTGAAGGCACGAAAAGACTTCGCCTACGGGACGCAGCATGACTATCTCGATCATCAGGACGTCATCGGCTGGACACGTGAAGGGGTGACCGACCGCGCCAAATCGGGTCTCGCGACAATCCTATCGGACGGTCCGGGCGGCTCGAAGTGGATGTACGTCGGCAAACAGAACGCCGGCGAGGTATGGAAGGACATGACGAACAACAACGCTCGTCTCGTCACGATCAATGCTGACGGCTGGGGTCAGTTCTTCGTCAACGGAGGCTCGGTCTCGATTTATACGCAACAATAACGAAAACACCCGATTGAAGTGAGGATCACCTCACTTCAATCGGGTGTTGTTTGGATTTAGCGTTTCCATACCCATTCGTCACTCTCGTATTTGGCGACGAGCTCTTGAATCTCTTGTTGCTGCGCCTCGTTGAACGTCAGCGGTTCGAACGTCAAATCGAACGCGTCACGGAACCCGTCCGTGAACGCTGCCGCGACCTCGTCGAAGGCGACCGGTCGTCCGAGTGTCTCGTTCAAGGAGACGGCCTTGTCACCAAAGCGGGCTTTCGCCTCCGCCTTCGCATCGGCCTCGAGATTGAAGCAGTCGAACAAGACGTCATCGTCAATCGACAATGGGATTGACCCGTGTTGCAAGACGGCGCCTTGGTGGCGCACTTGGGCGCTCCCGGCAATCTTTTTCCCGCCGACGGCGAGCTCGTAGTACGAAGCGGCGTCAAAACAGACGGCCGACTTCGGTTTTCGGAGCGCCTCGCGGTCTGCCTCGGTCAATGGTACCGAGAATTCGGCCGGGACGCCGAGCGCGTGGTAGCCGCGACGCACCCCTTCGGTCAGGAGGCGATAGCTCTCGATGACGTTCGTCGGCAAGGACGGCATCGTCTCAGGGAGAATGACGCTATACGTCAGCTCGTCCGCGTGCAAGACGGCCCGCCCACCGGTCAAACGACGGACGACCGGGATGCCATTCAACGCGAGCGCGTCGCGGTCGAGGTCACGCGTCGCCCGTTGGAAGCGCCCGACGCTGATGGCGTGCGGGGCCCAGGCGTAAAAACGGAGTGTCGGTTTCATGTCGCCGCGCGCGACCCAGCCGGCGATGGCCTCATCGATGGCCATGTTCTCGGCCGGGGACAGCGGGGCGGTGTGAAGCAAATGCCATGTCGTTCCAGTCATAAACGTCTCTTCTTTCTATCAGTCGATTGGCAACATCGTGTGACGACGTGCCTTGTGGACTTGTTCGTCCGCGTGATACGAGGAACGGACGAGCGGTCCGGCCTCACAATGGGAGAAGCCTTTCGCCAATGCAATCTCTTTTAACTCGGCGAACTCATCTGGATGGTAGTAGCGCTCGACGTCGAGGTGCTTCTTCGTCGGCTGCAAGTATTGGCCAAGCGTGAGGATATCGACGTGGTGGGCCCGCAGGTCATCCATCGCCTCAATCAACTCTTCACGTGTCTCGCCGAGTCCGACCATGATCGACGACTTCGTCGGGATGTCCGGGTTCAGCTCTTTCGACCGTTTCAAAAATTCGAGCGTCCGGTCGTACGTCGCTTTGGCGCGGACTCTCGGCGTCAAGCGGCGGACCGTCTCCAAGTTATGGTTCATGATGTCCGGTCCGGCATCGATGAGCGTCTGGAGTGCCGAGAAGTCACCCATCATATCGGACGGGAGCACTTCGATTGACGTCTCCGGGTTCATGCTACGGACAGCGCGGACTGTCTCGGCGAAGACGGTCGCCCCGTAATCGTTTAAGTCGTCGCGGGCGACGGCCGTGATGACGACGTGCTTCAAATTCATGAGACGGACCGATTCGGCGACGCGTTTCGGTTCTTCCCAGTCGAGCTCGTTCGGTTTGCCTGTCGTGACGGCGCAGAAGCGGCAAGCCCGCGTACAGATACTTCCGAGAATCATGAACGTCGCGGTGCGGCGGACGGCCCAACATTCGTGGATGTTCGGACATTTCGCCTCTTCACAGACGGTATGTAGATTTTTCTCGCGCATCATCTTTTTGAGACCGGTGTATGTCTCGTTCGTGTTCAGTTTAATCTTTAACCATTCCGGCTTTCGTTTGATTTCCCCTCGTGCCAAGATGATTTCCCCCTTTTTGAAAGTTAACCCCTAACAAAAAGAGTTTACCAAAGATGGGGCCGAATTCGAACCAGCGAAATTATTGGCTTTGCCAATACAGGTCAGCTGTGTGTCAAAACAGAACATATATTTCAAAATGGTTACGCTTTCATGTGAAGTGTTGTTTCCCATTTTTTGAATTGCTATACTGACGTTGACCACCTGAATAAGGACCATATGTAACTGATACGATCAGGCATGGGGTGAACGAGCGTTGGTGAGGCAACGCTTCTTCCTCCATGCCTTTTTGTTTGGGGGTCGGGGAAACTTTCAAAAAGGAGTGGGGAAAACATGAACAAAGCACTGAACTGGACGGCGACACTGGGGCTAACGACAGCACTACTCGTCTCATCGGTCCCGATGGCGAACGCGGTCGTGGCAGAGGAGACGCCGGCCCCGTCGATTGAGCAGCGTGTCGACGCCAAGCTCGATTCGATGACGCTTGAACAAAAGCTCGGCCAAATGATCATGCCAGACTTCCGATTATGGAACGGGGCAAACCATACGGCACTCGCAACAGACGTGGCGCGTGTCGTCGATCGGTTTGATCTCGGGGGTGTCATCTTGTTCGCGGAAAACGTGACTGAGACCGAACAGACGACGAAACTCGTCCACGACCTCCAAGAAGTCGTCAAACAAGACGAAAGCAACGATGTACCGCTCTTCATCACGATCGACCAAGAGGGTGGGATCGTGACACGGCTCGGAACGGGCACGAACTTGCCGGGTAACATGGCACTCGGGGCGACACGGAGCAGCCAGTACGCATACGATGCGGGGAATATCATCGGTTCGGAGTTGAACGCTCTCGGGGTGAACGTCAACTTCGGTCCGGTGCTAGACGTCAACAACAATCCGGCCAACCCGGTCATCGGCGTCCGCTCGTTCTCGAGCGACCCGGAACTCGTCGGCGAGCTCGGCTCGGCGATGACACAAGGAATTCAAGACCAGGGTGTCGCTGCGACGGCGAAGCATTTCCCGGGTCATGGTGACACGGCGGTCGATTCCCATTACGGGCTTCCAATCGTCGATAAGTCGCTCGAAGACTTGCGTGGGCTCGAACTGTTACCGTTCAAACGGGCCATCACCGAAGGCATCGACATGATTATGACGGCGCACATCGGCATGCCACAAATCGAGGATGAGGTCGTGAACTCGCCACGCGGAACGTTCCCGCTACCAGCGACGTTGTCGGACGATGTCATCACCGGCGTCTTGCGTGAAGAGATGGGCTATGAAGGCATCGTCGTCACGGACGCCTTGAACATGCAAGCGATTGCCGATAACTTCACGGAAGCCGAAGCGGTCATCAAGACGTTCGAGGCGGGCGTGGATATCGCGCTCATGCCGACGATTTTACGGTCGAACGCGGACGTCGTGAAGCTCGAGACGATCTTTGACGACGTCATCGCGGCCGTCGAAGACGGACGCCTGTCAGAAGAGAAGATTGATGCAGCGGTCGAGCGCATTTTGACGCTCAAAGCGAAACGTGGTATTTGGGACGAGTCGGTCGACACGACGACGCTCGAGGCGAAGATTGCCGAGGCGAACGCGGTCGTCGGCAGTGCCGAGCATAAAGCGAAAGAACGTGAGATCGCCGAAGCGGCCGTCACGCTCGTGAAGAACGACGACAAGACGCTTCCGTTCAAACCGAAAAAAGGTGAGACGGTCCTCGTCTTGTCACCGGCGAAAGACCAGACGGACAGCATGATCAAGACGATTAAGTCACTCGAGAAGAACGCCGGCAACATGAAAGACGTGAACGTCATCGCCGCGAACTATACGGCATCGACGAAACACTTAGATCAAAACCCAGACTTGAAAGCGAAACTCGATGCGGCCGACTATATCATTGTCGGTTCGAACGTGAACAACAGCGCCAAGCTGAAATCGACGTCGGCTGACAACTACGTGCCGGCCGAAGTGTTCCGTTACGCGAACGAGACGGGCAAGAAGTCAGTCTTGCTCAGCCTGCGTAACCCGTACGATGTGGCGGTTCAGCCGGACGCACCGGCCCAGCTCATCATCTACGGCTTCAAAGGTGACCCGAACGGACCGGACTCAGAGGCGGGCAATGCCAAATCGGCAGGACCGAACCTCCCGGCCGGCATTCGCGCCATCTTCGGCGAAGTCAAACCGACGGGCAAACTCCCGGTCGACGTACCCACGTTCGAGAACGGGGTGTTCGGCGACGATCTCCACCTTGAATTCGGTGACGGATTCCGCAACTGGAATAAATGAACAAAAAACCGCGAGCGCCCATGAGGGTGCTCGCGGTTTGTCATTTGAATAACGTATCAAGGATGGCGTAGTTGACGGTTTCGAACTCGCGGTCACGGAGACCGTGTCCTTGTTCCAAATTAAAACTGTAAACGACATGCATGACACCATCGCGTTGTTTGACAAAAAAGTCGTACATGATGTCCGGTTCATCAACTAACGTGACATGGAACATGGTACCGAATTGAGTAATACTGGCATGCGATGAATAAGACGAATCAGAAAGTGCATGATGTTCCTGCAAATAATTCTGAAGAAACCTTGGTTTATTGGCTTCATCGATTTGAAACAATGCATATGCCCCAATAATCAGGAGTAATCCGATTGTGAGCCAAACGCGTCGTTTCTTCACGCCTCAAAATAACCGACGACGAGAAGGCCCGGGCCTGTGTGTGCACCGATGGCCGAACCGACGATCGTCTTCGTGACGCTCGCCGGGTTCGCATGTTCCCGTAACAACGCCTCGAATTGGTCGGCTTTGACTGGATCATCGCCGTGGCCGATGAAGACGTGCCCACCCTCGACGAGCGGTTTCGACTCGGTCATCCATTCGACGATGCGGCGTAACACTTTCTTGTGACCGCGCACCTTCTCGATTGGGACGAGCTTGCCGTCTTCGACTGTCAAAAGCGGTAGAATCGTCAACAAATCCCCGATGAACGCGCTCGCTTTTGAGACACGACCGCCGCGCATCAAATATTCAAGCGATTCGACCGTGAACAAATGCCGGATTTTGCCGACGAGCGACCTAGCGTAGGCGACCGTCTCTTCATACGTATGGTCTTGACCATACTCGGCGACCGTCTTGACGAACAGTCCTTGGCCGACGGACGCGGCACGCGTATCAAGAATATGGAACGTGCTGTTCGGGTATTCTTCTTTAAGTAGGTTGCCGACCATGACGGCCGTCTGATAGGTGCCTGAAAGCTCACCGGAGAAGGCGAGGTACAGGAACGGGATTTCCGATTCGAGATGTTGACGGAAACATTGTTCGAGGCGGGCCGCCTCGATTTGGAACGTCTTCGGCGTCTTCCCGGCACGCATCGCGTCGTACACGTCTTTTGGTTGAATCGTCTCACCGTCTAAAAATTCGTCGTTGTCGATGACGACACCGAGCGGTAGCATTTCGAGACCGTACTCGACGATCTGGTCTTGGGTCAAATCGGCGCCGGTATCGGTTATGATTTTAAACATGCGGTCACTCCTCTGCTAATTGTTGTTCAATGTCGCGAATCGGTTCGTTGCGTTTCCACATCCGGTCGAGTTGGGTCGCGAGCGTCGCTTGTTCGTTCTCATCGAGCGTGCCAGGTATGAGCCGGCTCATGCCACCGAGGACGGTGTAGGCGCGACGCAACACGTCATCGACAGTGAGCGGGATTCCTAGCAAATCCTCGAGTGACGCCATCGTCTCAGGGACAATGGCCGGATAGGTAAAGCGCGTCGCTTCACCTTGGATGGCTTGCGCATAAAAGTCACGGATGAGCGCGGCCCGTTCACTTCCGCTCTTGCGGACGCTCAAGTAAATCTGGACGGCGACGCCGCCACGGACGCGGCGCTGGGAAATGCCGGCGAACTTCTTGCCGTCAATCGACAAATCGAAGCTGCCCGGGCAGTATGAGCCGACGATTTCGCCAGGCACGATCTCGTTCGTCACATCTTGGAACATGAGTTGGATGAGTGACGTCATCGCCTCGTAGCCGCTATCGATTTGAATCCCGTCTTTCTCGGGTAAAATCAAAGATAAGTTCAACACGTCCGCGTCTAAGACGACGGCAAGTCCTCCTGAATTTCGCACGACGGGACGGAATCCATGTTCATGTAGAAAACGGATACCGTCTGACAAGTGAGGCAGGCGGGCGTCTTGAATGCCGAGCACGACCGTGTTTAGATGAACCCAGGCCCTGAGGACGGCACCAGACGTTGCGGTCGACGCACAGAGCGTGTCGTCCGTCGCGAACGATTGCTCGGCTTGGAACGCCGGACCGAGCGAAGACTGGTCAATGACACGGTAGGTCGGTTGTCGTAATAATGGATGGGTCATATACATAATTCCTTTTCAATAAATAATTTCCTTCCCATTATAACATGGGAGGAACAACGTGCTAGAAGTCGAATCCAATCATTAATGAAACGTAGGGGGCAACGTCATGTATACGTCACGAGGTCAATTGTCAGGATCGAAAGTGTTCAAAGATCCGGTTCACCGCTATATATATGTCTACGATCATCTCGTCTGGGAATTGATCAACACGAAAGAGTTTCAGCGCTTGCGGCGCATCAAACAGCTCGGGACGTCGTTTTTGACGTTCCACGGGGCCGAGCATACGCGTTTCCATCATTCGCTCGGCGTCTACGAAATCGCCCGACAGCTAATCGATCAGTTCCATGAGTATCCGGAGTGGGATGACCGCAACCGGGAGCTGTTGCTCGCGGCGGCGCTGCTGCACGATGTCGGACACGGTCCGTTCTCACACGCGTTCGAGCACGTCTTCGCCGTTCGTCACGAAGTATGGACCGAACGAATCATCCTCGGGGACACGGAAGTGAACAAAGTGCTGTCGGAGATGGGGGTCGGCTTCCCGGAAGAAGTAGCGGCCATCATCAATAAGACGCACCCGAACCGCTTGCTCGTCAATATCCTCAGTTCGCAACTCGACGTCGATCGGATGGACTATCTGCTCCGTGACGCCCATTTCGCCGGTGTCAGTTACGGTAAGTTCGACCTTGAGCGCATGCTTCGGGTGTTGCGTCCCGATGAGGACCAAGTCGTCGTCAAACAGTCGGGCATGCATACGATTGAGGACTATATCATGCGGCGCTATCAAATGTATTGGCAAGTTTACTTGCATCCGGCGACGCGATCGAGCGATTTATTACTCAAAGCCGTGCTCGAACGGGCGCAAGAACTATACGAATCGGGTTATTCTTTCGAGATGACTCCAAAGCATTTCTTGCCGATTTTTAACCATGAAGACATGACGCTCGAGCATTATTTGAAGCTCGATGAGACGATCGTCTATTTCTATTTTCAGGAATGGATGGATGAGGCGGACCCGATTTTGGCCGACCTTGCGAGCCGCTTCGTCAACCGTCGTTTGTTGAAATATAAGAACTTCCCGGAAGCGAACCGCGTCCGCTATATGGACCGCTTGCGTTCAACGATGGAGGCAATCGGTTTACCGACGCGCTACTACTTGCTCGAGGATCAGCTCAGCCAATTGCCATACGATTTGTATAAAGGGCACGGGACATACGAAGGCATCTATCTCAAGATGAATGATGGCGACCGCCGGGAAATTTCGGAAGTGTCGATGCTCGTCCAATCGATTTTAAACTCACGACAGTCCGACGAGAAAATCTATTATCCGGAGGACGTACTGCTCAACTTGAAAGATCACGCATCAGAAAAAACATGGATGTTGTCAACGTTACGAGGCGATTGAATCGTTGAAAAGGAAGTGACACCATGGGAATCGGCACATTGGTCGGGGGAGTCGGCATCTTCCTACTCGGGATGATGCTGTTGACGGATACGTTAAAAAGCATGGCCGGGGAACGCCTCCGGCAACGATTGAATCGCTTGGCTGAAGGACCTGTTTCGGGTGCCTTTCTCGGAGCGACGATGACGACGTTGTTTCAGTCCTCGACCGTGACGACGCTCATGACAATCAGTTTTGTCAGTGCCGGCCTGCTGACGTTCACCCAAGCGCTCACACTCGTCATCGGAGCGAACGCGGGTAGCGCGACGACCGGATGGATTGTAGCGCTCTTAGGTTATAACGTGGATATTCGCGAACTGTTGCTCCCGCTCATCGGGGTCGGTATGGCGCTACGTTTGATCGGACGGCGCGTCAAGCGCATCGGTATGCTCATGGTCGGACTCGGTCTGATTTTCGTTGGCATCGGGACACTTCAAGAGGCGATGCGCGACGTCGTCACGTTCTCATTCGCCGGTTGGGAAGCGGACACACCGTTGCATCAACTCGCACTGCTTGGGACAGGATTACTGATGACCGTCCTATTACAGTCCTCGAGCATTGGTCTCGTCTTGACGATGACGGCGCTCGCGACCGATACGGTGACGCTCGCCCAAGCCTGTCTGCTCGTGCTTGGACAAAGCGCCGGGACGAGTCTCGTCGTCGCCATCGGGTCGATTGGAGGCTGGAAGTCGGCCCGCCGCATCGTCTTGGCGCACGTGCTCGTCCACGGCTCGATTTTACTTATCGGCTGGCTGACGTTCCCGCTCTTGTTCGGTGTCGTGAACGGTGTGGCCAATCGCCTCAATTGGAACGAACTGTTGCGGCTCGCCTTGTTCCACACCTCGTTCCATTTGCTCGGGGTGTTCACGTTCCTGCCGTTCCATCAGGCGTTCAGTCGTCAGTTGCTCAAGTGGATCCCGAGCCGGGCGGAAAAGCTGACCCGGTTCCTCGACCCGAATATGGCCCGCATCCCGACGGTCGCGCTCGAGGCGGCCCGGCGCTCGTTGATTGAGATTGAGCGCTATTTGGCCAAAGAGACGCAACTGTTGCTGAACGAGGCACGTAAACGCGACGACGAGCTTCAACTCGTCGAGAAGACGCTCGGCGACGTCCGTGTCTTTTTGAGCACGATTCAATTGGAAGAAGGGCGAGGACGCAACGACTACGGCCAACATCTGTCGCTGCTCCATACAATCGACCACTTGGAGCGGTGGCTGTTCGTCATGCGTGAAGTCGACCCGGTCGACGCGCTCCGCGATACGGACTTCCTGGTCGCGCGTCAGCTCGTCTTGCATGAACTCGACATGGTCGAGACGCTTAACCATCACACGCCCCCGGAAGAGTCGCGGCAGTGGAAGACGGCCTCGAAACAGCTCGCTGAATATCGAAAAGCGCATCGGGCCGAACTGCTCGAGGAGACGGCGGCGAATCAGCTCGAGATGGACCAGACGATTCAAAAAGTCCAGGCGCTCCTCTGGCTCGACCGGATCGGCTATCATATTTGGCGAGCGACGCGTCACCTCATTAAACCGACCGTCCCGAGCGAGCGGTTTGAAGTGAATCTGGAAGATTGAAAAACGACCGCCCTCCGAGATGGAAGGGCGGTCGCTGTGTTTACTTCTTATCTGCGTGCATGACGCCGGCTTGGCCGTAGTGCGTCGCGTCCATCTCTTCGATGAAGACGGTGATGTTTTCTTTCGGGGCGTTCGTCGTCTCGGAGACGGCGTCTGTCACCTTTTCAATCAACGCACGTTTTTGTTCGACCGTGCGACCTGGGAGCATTTTAACCGTTACGTATGGCATCACATTTCCTCCTTTTAGTTCGTTCCCTTTCATTCTAGTGAAAGGTGAGGCAAGTGGAAAGCAGAAAATCGATTGGGCGGACGGTACAAATAAAAAATGCAGGTGCGAAATATGTGAAAACGGGGTAAGGAACAAGACAGACTAGTCGTAGGAGGAACAGGCGGATGAAATGGAAGGGTAGACAAGCAAGTCGAAACGTCGAGGATCGACGGGGGCAACGTGTCGGAGGGAAAGGCATCGCAGGAATCGGTGGGGGCTTTGGTCTCATCTTGGTCATCGTCTTCACACTGCTCAACGGGGGCAATCCGGGCGATATCGTCAACAACATCGGACTCGGAGAACCGGAACAGTCCTCTGGAACGTATGAAGGCTCGGCGCGGGAAGAAGAGATGGCCGACTTCGTGTCGGTCGTGCTAAGGGATACCGAAGAAGTGTGGACCGATATTTTTGCGGAGAACGGATTGACGTATCGGGAGCCGACGCTCGTCATCTATAAAGATCAAGTCGAATCGGCGTGCGGGATTGCCGGATCGGCTGTCGGACCGTTCTACTGTCCGGGTGATCAGAAGTTGTATATCGATTTGAGTTTCTATGATGACTTGAGTCAACAGTTCAATGCACCGGGTGACTTCGCGATGGCGTACGTCGTCGCCCACGAGGTCGGTCACCACGTCCAGACGTTGCTCGGCACGACGGACGAGATTATGCCGCTCCGCAACGAGATGAGTGAGACACAGTTCAACAAATATTTGGTCCGCTTTGAACTCCAGGCCGATTATTATGCGGGCGTTTGGGCCCACCACGCCCAAGGGATGGGTTATCTTGAGTCCGGCGACGTCGAAGAAGCGATGAATGCGGCGCACCAAATCGGGGATGACACCCTTCAGAAACAGGCACGCGGCTATGTGACACCGGATTCGTTCACGCATGGGACGTCCGAACAACGGAAACGTTGGTTCGATAAAGGGTTACAAAACGGGACGATTCAAGGCGGCGATACGTTCAACGCCAAAAACTTATAACGACGAGGTCAAGCGATGGCTTGACCTTTTCTCGTGTCCAAGTTGGCTTGTGAAGAAAGAATCCGCTATCATGGAAACAGAAACTAGAAGTAGGAAGGGGATGACCCGATGGAATCCTTACTCAAAAAAATCGAATTCGCCAAAAGCGAAATGACGTCCGTGGAGAAAAAAATTGCCGACTATATTTTATCCCACTCGACGCTCGTTCCGAATATGACGACGAAAGAGCTTGCTCAAAAGACGGACGTGTCCGAGGCGAGTATCGTCCGCTTTGCGCGCGTCGTCGGAATCGATAGCTTCAAGGCGTTCAAGCTCGCCCTCGTCAAAGACTTGGCGCTCACCGAGACGACGCTCACCGATTTTAACGTGTTGCAACAGAAAGACACACCGTACGATTCGTTCCAAAAAGTCATCCATGTGAACAAAATGGCTATCGAGGCGTGTGCCGAGGCGATGGACAAGCGTGAGCTCGAGCATGCGATTGATACGTTCGCCCGGGCGAATCGGGTCGTGTTTTACGGGGTCGGCGGTTCGTCGACGGCTGCGTACGATGCGCAATATAAATTTACAAAGCTCGGCTATGCGGCCCAGACATCCCAAGATTTCCATTACATGTTGTCGCTCATCCCGCACCTTGGACCAAACGACGTCTTCGTCGCCATCAGCACGTCGGGCCGGACGAAAGACGTGCTCGAACTCGTCCGTTTTGCCAAGAAGAAAGGGGTGCTGGTCGTCGCCATCACGGATCTCGATAAATCGCCGCTCTATCGGGAAGCGGACGTCCGACTCTGCACGCCGAGCGTCGAACGGGACTTCCGGATTGCGAGCATCGCGTCGAGGATGACGCAATTGACGATTATCGACACGCTCTATATGGGACTGTTGCACCGAAAAGGCGAGGGATTGATCGACCGCTACACCGAGGCACGTGATGAGATGGTGAAATTGCGCCGATGATTCACGTCTATGATGCGACGTGGCGCGAACAGGTGGCGGCGTTTCTGTTGCGACAACGGTCGTTCGCGGCGTTGAACGGACAGACGCTGGAAGCGTTCCGTGATGAAAACGTGGCCGATTTTGAGACGGAGGAGACCGTCAGCCTCGTCTTTGAGGACGGGGACGTCATCGCGGTCGCCGACTTGTTGAAGCAGCACCCGGTCGACGGCTCGCTTTGGCTCGGTCTGTTCGTCGTCGATGAACGACTGCACGGCTCCGGAATCGCGACGCGGTTGTATGAGCAGCTCGAAGACGAATATATGCGTCCGTTCCAGACGGTGTTCCGGCTCGGTGTCTTACCGCACAATGAGCGGGCGCGTCGATTTTGGGAGCGACAAGGCTATGTCTATGAAAAAGATTCCGTCACGGCACGGGGCGATTACGTCAATGTGCTGAAAAAAGTCATCGGTTAAAGCGCTCGGTCCATTAGGGCCGGGCGTTTTTCATAGATGTATACAAATCTACATGTATACATGTATACGTCAAATCTATAATGAAATTTTATTTCCTTATTTTTTTAAATAAGTTTGACTTTTAATTTCAAGTTAGTACAATAAAATTAGAGAGAAGAAAGGATGGTGGCGATGTTAGACAAACTGGCTACTGAAAGACGAAATGAACGAACGATGCACCTGGACGAGATGGCGGTCGAGGAGTTCCTCGCAGTGATGAACGAGGAAGATCAATCGGTCCCACACGTCATTAAAGAAGAACTGTCGGTCATTGCCGAAGTGACGAAGCGTGCCATCGCATCCTTCAAACAAGGCGGACGTTTGATTTACATCGGCGCAGGGACGAGCGGACGGCTCGGCATCTTAGACGCGGCAGAATGTGTGCCGACGTTTGGCGTGTCACCGGATATGGTCGTCGGACTCATCGCAGGTGGCGAACGGGCGTTGATTAAAGCGGTCGAGGGAGCAGAGGATAGCAAGGATTTGGCAGTCAATGATTTGAAAGCGCTTCACTTGAATGCGTTCGACACCGTCATCGGGATCGCCGCGAGCGGACGGACACCGTACGTCATCGGCGGACTCGATTACGCCCGCGAGGTCGGCGCGACGACAGCCGCGCTATCGTGTAACAAAGGTTCAAAAATCAGCGAACACGCCGAGTTCAAAATCGAAGTCGAGACGGGACCAGAAGTATTGACCGGATCGACCCGATTGAAAGCAGGGACGGCGCAAAAACTCGTCCTCAACATGATCTCGACGGCGTCGATGATTGGGGTAGGGAAAGTGTATCAAAACTTGATGGTCGACGTGCAGCCGACGAACGAGAAGTTGGAAGTGCGGGCCAAACGGATGATTGCGGAAGCGACAGGGGTCGACGAACAGACGGCCGCGCGTTATTTCGATTCATCCGGTGGTCACGTCAAGACGGCGATTGTCATGATTTTAGCCGACGTCCCGCATGCGGAGGCAGTCGAGCGATTAGAGCGTGCGAACGGATTCGTCCGTGACGCATTATAAGGGGGATTCGAGATGAAGAAAGAAGAGGTTCTTGCACATGCGATATTAGAGCATGTCGGGGGGAAAGATAACATTCGTCAACTCGCGCACTGTATGACACGTGTGCGTTTAGCGCTCAAAGATCCGACGAAAGCGGATCTCGCCGCATTGAAACAAATCGATGGTGTCATGGGTGTCATCGATGACGAGACGTTGCAAATCGTCGTTGGCCCGGGGACGGTCAACCGCGTGGCGGACCATCTCAGTCGTGAGACGGGGCTCGCCATCGGGGAAGAGTCGGTCGATGCGAATTTGACGCCGGACGAACGGGCGGCCATCGAACGTCAAAAAGTGAAAGACAAACAGAAGTCGCCGTTCAAGCGCTTCTTGCGTCGCTTAGGGAACATCTTTATTCCGCTCATTCCAGGGCTTGTCGCTTCAGGTATCATTAACGGGGGAGCCAACTTCGCGAAGAACGCCGGCGTTGACCCGACCGAAACGTGGATGCAAATCCTCTTATTGCTCGGTAGCACAGTGTTCGCGTATCTCGCCATCCTCGTCGGTTGGAACACGGCCAAAGAGTTCGGCGGGACGCCGGTACTCGGTGCCATCGCCGGGGGGATTCTCTTCAACCCGGTGCTCGCGGATATCACCATTTATGGGGAACCGCTCGTTGTCGGGCGGGGTGGACTGTTCGGGGTCATCTTTGCCGCTTGGCTCATGACGTACATCGAGAAACACGTTCGTCGCTTCATGCCGACGGCGGTCGATATCATCTTTACACCGCTTCTCACGGTCCTCGTCGTCGGTTTCACGGCGCTCTATGCGATCATGCCGGTCGCAGGCATCTTGTCAGACGGGATCATGCAAGGATTGAACGCCGTGCTTGAAGTCGGTGGACCGGTAGCAGGGGCTGTCCTTGCTGGATTCTTCCTTCCGCTCGTCATGGTCGGGTTGCACCACGGACTCACACCGATTCACTTGGAACTCTTGAACACGGTCGGTAACACGGCACTCTTGCCAATCCTGGCGATGGCAGGGGCTGGACAAGTCGGGGCGGCGCTCGCGATTTTCGTGAAGACGCGCAACCAACGTCTCCGTAACATCATTAAAGGGGCCATCCCGGTCGGATTCCTTGGAATCGGCGAGCCGCTCCTTTACGGGGTCACACTCCCGCTTGGCCGTCCGTTCCTGACGGCTTGTATGGGGGCCGCGGTCGGCGGTGCCTTCCAAGCGACGATGAAGACGGCAGCACTCGGGATTGGGGTCTCGGGTCTCTCGCTTACGCCGCTCATCGATAACGGCATGTACTTGACGTACATCGCAGGTCTTGTCATTTCGTATACGGCTGGCTTCATCTTCACGTATTTCTTCGGCTTCAAAGAAGAAATGGCAGACGGGATTTAACAACTGAGGCGGCTCTTTGGAGTCGCCTTTTCATTTGATGAGGAGGAATTTCTGATGAAGGGATTATCGGTTTATTTGAGCGAACCGCTCACACCGCAGTTCAAGACATGGGTCGGGCGCATGCGCGAGATTGGTTTCACTTCAATGTTCACCTCGCTACATATCCCCGAGGACGATCCGTCGGTGTATACGGAACGGCTCCGTGACCTCGGGACGCTCGCGCGCGAACTCCACATGGAACTGTTCGCCGATATCGCACCGACGTCGCTCGCCGCACTCGGCAAGACGTGGGACGATGCCCATACGCTCGTGGATTGGGGCGTGACCGGGCTGCGCGTCGATTACGGCGTGACGCCGAAACAAGTCGCCGACTTGTCGACGCGGATGACGGTCGCGCTTAATGCGAGTACGCTCACAGAAAGCGAACTCGCGGAGATGAAGCGATGCGGCCTCGTGACGGACAACGTCGAGGCGTGGCACAATTTCTATCCGCGTCCGGAGACGGGGCTCGATCGGGACTGGTTCGATGCCAAGAACGATTGGCTGAAGCGGCAGGGATTGAAAATCCAGGCGTTCATCCCTGGAGACGGGACGCTCCGCGGACCGTTGTTCGAACGGCTGCCGACGCTCGAGGACCATCGTTCGTTATCGACGTTTGCCTGCTATATGGACCTCGTTGAGTCGATCGACCGCATCTTAATCGGGGATCCCGGACTCACCGATGAAACGATTGAACAGTTCGCCTCACACGCCGACGAGACACTCGTCCTTCGGGCCGAAGCGGAGACGACGATCGAGGTCGCCTTCTATCGCGTCCAGACGAACCGGATGGACCCCGCACGTGACGTCATCCGCTCGGTCGAATCGAGGGGCTATGGCCGTCCGGGGGACCGCTTGCTCGAACCGATGGAAGCGAGACCGCGTCCGCTCGGAACGATCACGGTCGATAATGCGAAATACGGGCGCTATGCCGGTGAGCTGCAAGTGACGAAACGCGATTTATTGGCGGACGAACGGGTCAACGTCCTTGGGCGCGTCATCGAGGCAGACCGGCCGCTCATCCAATCGATCGGACCGGGCACGAAGTTTCGAATCGAGTGGTGCTGACGTTCCGGATTGCCACATTCCCTCGTCTTTGTGTACAGTAGAGAGGGAGGGAATGCCATGAAAGAGATTAATTTTAACATCGTCGCTGACGATTCGACCGATGGCCACGGCGGTTTTGGGGTCGGTTCGCTCAGTTTGAACAATATGTCTCCCGTCATCATCGATGTCGAGGCGGGGACCGCGGTCATCGATATGGGGGCCATGCATGCCAAATCGGCGATCGAGAAACGCATCAAATTTTTGACGGATCCAGAAGCGGTGCCGAACGGAAAACCGTATTGGATCGTCTGGGTCACGGTCGGACGAAAGCCAGAAGGATTCTATTACGGCGGTGTCGCAGCTTGTGACATGTCGATCGACCTCGAGGCACGGCGCGGCTATAAACTGTTGCCGTATCACGTCAACCAGATGGACAAGTCGCTCAAAGGCCGCATCTTGATTGACATGATGGATGCACCGTCACGCGACGTGCTCGCTGCCTTTTTGAAAGAACATCGTCCTGAAATCTGGGAACAATCGACCGAACTTCAAACCGAGCTTGAGCGTTTGAGCGCCGAGTGAAAAGATTGGACCGTTTCGGTCTCCAATCTTTTTTGTTTTCATGTGCCCCGATTTGGGAACATGAATTTGTTATGATGTTGTGATTTCACCGTAATTGTATGAATATTCAGCATTATGCTATACTAAACGCACTTGTGTAAAAGAGAAAGGGTGACACGATGAGTGAAACTAAGAAAATTATGATTGGGCTACTGTTGGGGGTAGCCGTCGGTTTAGCATTAGCAGGATTACCGGGCAATATTTATGATATGGCCAATACGTATGTCCTCTCGCCAGTCGGAACCGTATTTTTGAACTTAATTAAAATGTTAGTCGTCCCGATCGTCTTCTTCTCGATCATTCTTGGTGTCATGGGTCTCGGTGACCCGAAAGAACTCGGTCGTGTCGGAACGAAATCATTGCTCTTCTTCTTGACGACGACGGCGCTCGCCATCGTCTTGGCGATGGGTGTCGCTTATGTCATCCAACCAGGAGAACGTGGAGATTTCCCGACGACGGGATTAGAGTTTGATGCGTCAGGTTCGGAAGAATCGTCGAATATCGTGCAGACGTTCGTCAACATGATTCCAACGAACCCGGTCCAAGCACTTGCCGAAGGCAATATGCTTCAAATTATCGTGTTTGCGGCACTCATCGGATTCGCGATGATCGCACTCGGTGAAAAAGCGCGCACATGGCGCCGATTCGTCAAACAAGGTGACCGCATCATGATGTACTTGATTCATTTGGTCATGAAACTTGCGCCGTACGGTGCGTTCGCTTTGATCGCCTCAGCCATCGGTGGCATTGGATTAGAGGCTGTCCAAGCGATGGCATGGTACATGTTTGCGGTCGTATTTACACTGGCACTACATTCAATTTTAATCTATGGGGGGGCAGTTGCCATCCTCGGGAAAATGAATCCCGTCTTCTTCTTTAAAAACTTCTATGAGGCGATGACGTTCGCATTCTCGACGTCTTCATCGAATGCGACACTCCCGGTGTCGATGGAAGTGGCTCAAACGAAACTCGGTGTCCCGCGCTCGATTTCGTCGTTCGTCCAACCGCTCGGTGCGACGGTCAACATGGACGGAACGGCCATCATGCAAGGGGTCGCAACGATTTTCATCGCGCAAGTGTTCAATGCTGATTTGACGATGACAGAGCTCTTGACGGTCGTCATCACAGCGGTACTCGCCTCAATCGGGACGGCGGGCGTACCAGGTGTCGGACTTGTCATGCTCGCGCTCGTCTTACAATCAGTCAACTTACCGGTCGAAGGGATTGCCCTGATCATCGGTGTCGACCGGATCCTCGATATGCTCCGGACGTCGGTCAACATTACAGGTGACGCCGCGTGTGCGGTCGTCGTCTCGAAACTCGAAGAGAAACATCTTCCTGCAGTCGACGAAGACTCGTGGGATGAAGTGGACGCAAAATAACCTAAAGGCTGACCCGGTTCATACCGGGCCAGCCTTTTCAAATGAAGTGAGGTTTTCATACATGGAATGGGAAGTTCTGCCGATTCCGCTGTTTGTCGTGGTCAGCATCATCTTAAACAGCATCATCGCCATCGCGGGCGTGTTGCCGAGCGCCTTTTTGACGGCGCTGAACGTTCAACTGTTAGGGTTCGGACCAGGGGTCGCCGTCTCCATCGTCGGTGAGGCCGTCGGCGCCGTGCTCAGCTTTATCCTGTATCGGCAGGCACTCCATCGCTACACGTCACCGGACGGAAATCGGCTGCGGCGTCTTCGTGAGGCCGAAGGGGTCGAGGCTTGGTTCCTTGTCCTCGGGCTCCGGTTGTTACCGTTCGTGCCGTCTGGTCTCGTCACGCTGTCGGCCGCCTTCAGCAGGATGTCGCTCCCCTCGTTCGCTGTAGCGAGCACGATTGGAAAAGTCCCGGCGCTCTTGATTGAGGCACTCGCCGTCACGGCCATCCTGACCGTAGCGAGCGGGTGGCAACTCGTTCTCGTCGCCGTTCTCGCCGTTTTATACGTCGTGTGGCGTTTGTCTCAGAGAAGCGGCGAGAAGATATGACAGAACGCTTCGACGAAGCGTTTGCCGTTCGATTTCTTACGCATCATCGACCAGTCGACGAGAATCGATTCATCGAAGTCGTTCAAGAACGCTTCGTGCAACTCTTGAATGGATGACGTCTCGAACTGGGCGATCGTCATCTCATGGTTCAAATACATGCTCCGAAAATCAAAGTTAGCCGTCCCGACGAGCGCAATCTTGCCATCGATGAGGACGGTTTTTGCGTGGATAAAATGACGATTGTATTTATAAATCCGGATGTTCCGTTTGAGCAATTGCTCAAAATAATACTCGGTCGCATGGAAACTGAACCATTCGTCTCCTTTTCCGGGGACGACGATTCGGACGTCGATGCCTCGCTTGCCGGCGACTTCTAACAGCGCGAGCATTTCGGGAGGCGGAATCAAGTAAGGGGTCGTCATCCAAATCGATTCTTTCGCCTGCATCAACAGAGCCATGAGCCCGTCTCGAATCGTCACATCTTTCCCTGGTGATGTGACGAGCAGTTGCGTCGCCCCGTTTTCTTGTTGCGGCTCATCGATAAAGTATTCCGGTAAGTGTTTGCTGTCGGCAAACAAGTCCCACGTCTCTTTGTCTTCCTCATGACCGGCATACAGCCAATTCTCGACGAACAGGCGCTGCAATTCCCGGACGAGCGGCCCTTCGAGACGCAGATGGGTATCGCGCCAAAATCCGAGCTTTTTATGTTTGCCCAAATATTCATCTCCGACGTTCAGGCCACCCGTGTAAGCGATTCGTCCATCGATGACGATCAACTTCTGATGATTGCGGAAGTTGGCATTAAAGACGAGGAGCGGGTGGACGACCGGGTCGAACGCCTCGACGTGGACACGGGACTCGCGGAGTGGTTCGAGAAACACTTCGCTAATCTCTTGACTGCCGAGGCCGTCATACAAGAAGCGGACGGTGACGTTCTCGTTGGATCGCTTGATGAGAGCGTCACGAATCTTGAGCGAGATTTCATCGGTCCGGAACAGATAATACTGGACGTGGATATGATGGGTCGCTTGCTCGATATCTTTAATCACTGCATCGAATTTTTCCTCGCCATTGACGAGTAGTTTCGTCGACGTGTGGCCGTCTGCGCCGGTCGCCCCGAGTTTTTCGAGCGTGCGCGTGAGCGGATAACAATCGGATACGTCATTGGACGTCTCGACGCGTTCCTCTTCAATCGCTTGGCGGAACATACGAATCTCGGTCGAAGTCCGTTTAATCCGACGGTGGCGTCGCGGTGTCCGTCCGAATAGTACCCAGGCGAGGGCGCCGAGGAACGGGATGAACAGGACGGCGAGTAGCCAAGCGAGCTTGGCCTGCGGTTGAACCTGGTCGAATAAAATATGCCAGCCGACGAGGAGCGGCGCCACGATCGCGAGACCAATCAGGAATGGGATCAATCCGTCCACGGAGTAGAGGACGAGGAGAAGGAGGAGGCCGAGTACAATCATGGTGAGGAGTTGCCAGACGCGTCGTTTCAACACGTACACCTTCTTTCTGTTCAGTTGTCATCACTGAATTCATTCCACCGTTTACACATTGTTAATCTAAAATTACGTTTCACGATATGGGCGAAGGGAATTATCGTAACTGTACGACACAACTTAAAAGGGGTGTTAGCGATGAAGAAGAAAGGTGCATTGGCCGCGTCGCTCTTGGCGACAGGCATCATTCTCGGGGCTTGCGGGGGAGCAGACGAAGAACCGATGAACAATGAAGATACAGAAATGCAAGAAGATATGGATGAAGAAGAAGACGATTAAAAAAACGGCCTAGAGCGGATGCTCTAGGCCTTCGTTGCGTCAAAGCGAATACGGGGACGGTTTGCCAAAGTAATAGCCTTGGGCGAGGTCGAATCCGAGTTCACGACAGACGTCGACTTCTTCGGCGCGTTCGATGCCTTCGGCCAGAATCGTGATGTCCATCGATTTGGTCAATTGACGTACATTTTTCAAGAATGTCCGTTTTTCGGCGTCTTGATCGCAAAACGAGATGTACGACCGGTCGATTTTGACATAGTCTGGTTCGAGGCGTTTCAACATATTGAGCGTCGAGAAGCCGGCCCCGACATCGTCGAGGGCGACTTTCATGCCGCGCTTCTTATATGTAGAGAACACGTGCTGCAAGTGGGCCACGTCTTGCACTTTCTCCGTCTCGACGACTTCAAAGATGAAACGGTCGGGACTAAGCCCGTATTGATCGATAATCTCGAACGTGTGTTGAAGACAATAGTCCGGGTTATAAATCGTCGACGGCAAGAAGTTGATGAACGTCTTTTCGTGCGGGGCGACGGCATGATAGGTCGCTTTAATCGCCTCGGCGCGAGCGCGCTGGTCAAGCTTGGAATGCAGGCCGAAACGGTTGGCCGCGCGGAACAGTTCTCCGGGAGAGACGTTATTGCGACTGCGGAGTAACGCTTCGTAACCGAATCGTTCACCGGTATCGAGATGGACGATTGGTTGCAGATGGCTCTCGAATTCACCGTGTTGAATGAGTTCGATCGTATCACGGTTGGCGATTTGTTCGAGTAGGTTACTCGCCGAGATGATTGCGGTTTGACGTTTCGTCACTTGATCGACGCAATAGACGTCCTCCTCGACGGTAGAGAGGTGTGCGCTTAATTCATCTAACGATTCATACGGATGGAACGTGTCGTTGACGACGACAAGGCCGCGCTCAAAGAACGGGATGTTCGTGGAGCAGGCGGTACAGGGAGACCACATGTACATTCCTCCTTTCCAAGAGATAAAGTTGGTTCTATTTAGTTTATCGGATAAAACTCACATAAAACTCACATGGTAGGACAAATAAATAAAAAAATCGTGCAAATTGCGGGTAGTTTTTGTATACTTCCTATCGTATGAATAAGAAGCGCCTCAAAACGCCACTCGCATACGAACAACTTTTTAATTAGAAAGGGGTTCTATCGATGGACCAAAAATTAAAATTATGGTTTACGGAGCACCAGACAGAAGATTACGGAATCACGTTCCGTGTAAACCACGTTTATGAGAGCGAACAAACGGAGTTTCAACGACTAGAAATGGTCGAAACGGACGAGTTCGGAACAATGTTGTTACTTGACGGAATGGTCATGACGACGGATAAGGACGAATTCGTCTATCACGAGATGGTGGCTCACGTCCCACTCTTTACGCACCCGAATCCGAAGCATGTGCTCGTAGTCGGCGGCGGAGACGGCGGCGTCATCCGTGAGATTATGAAACACCCATCAGTCGAAAAAGCAGTTCTCGTCGACATCGACGGGAAAGTCATTGAATATTCGAAGAAATACTTACCAAACATCGCAGGCGAACTCGACAACCCACGCGTTGAAGTCATCGTCGGCGACGGCTTCATGCATATCGCTGAGTCTGAGAACGAGTACGACGTCATCATGGTCGACTCGACAGAACCAGTCGGCCCAGCGGCCAACTTGTTCACGAAAGGATTCTACGCCGGAATCTCGAGAGCGCTCAAAGCCGATGGAATCTTCGTCGCGCAGACGGACAACCCATGGTTCACGCCAGAGCTCATCCAGACAGTCCAACGTGACGTGAAAGAAATCTTCCCGATCACGAAGCTCTACACTGCGAACGTACCGACGTACCCGAGCGGCATGTGGACGTTCACAATCGGTTCGAAGCAGTATGATCCGGAAGCAGTGGCTCCGGAGCGTTTCCATGACATCGAGACGAAGTACTACACGCCGAAGCTTCACAATGCGGCCTTCGTCCTGCCTAAATTCGTGGAGGACTTGACGAAATGATTAAACGTTTCGATGAAGCCTATTCAGGCAAAGTGTTCATCGCGAGCCTGCCAGAAGTCGCAGACGCGAAGACGGTCCTTTACGGGATGCCGATGGACTGGACGGTCAGTTTCCGTCCGGGTTCACGTTTCGGCCCGAACCGGATCCGTGAAGTCTCAATCGGGCTTGAAGAGTACAGCCCGTACTTGGATGGGGACTTGAGTGAAGCCGCCGTCTATGACGCCGGTGACATCCCGCTTCCGTTCGGGAACGCACAAAAGTCGCTCGACATGATCGAGTCATTCGTCAAGGACGTCATCCAAGCAGGCAAGTTCCCGCTCGGTATGGGTGGGGAACACCTCGTCACTTGGCCGGTCATCAAGGCGATGCACGATGCATACGGCGACGATTTCGTCATTCTTCACTTCGATGCGCACACGGACCTCCGTGACGAATACGAAGGCGAGCCGTTGTCGCACTCGACACCGCTCAAAAAAGCGGCCAACTTAATTGGGCCATCGAACTGTTACTCGTTCGGAATTCGTTCTGGGATGAAAGAAGAGTTCGACTGGGTCAAAGAAGTCGGCTATAACATGTATAAATATGAAGTGATCGAACCGCTCAAACGCGTGTTGCCGACGCTCGCCGGGAAGAAAGTGTACGTCACGATCGACATCGACGTCCTCGACCCATCGGCTGCACCGGGAACGGGAACGCAAGAGATCGGTGGCATCACGACGAAAGAATTGCTTGAAGCGGTCCACGCTATCGCGAACGCTGACGTCGACGTCATCGGGGCCGACCTCGTCGAAGTGTCACCGGCGTACGATCAGTCGGACATGACGGCCATCGCCGCCGCGAAGATTCTTCGCGAGATGATGATCGGGTTCGTGAAGTAACGATGCCGAAAAAAGGTCAGCTCGAGATGGAGCTGAGTGCTCGCATCACCCAATGGGAGAAAGAGTATCTCGGACGCGGTTCCTTGACGTGTAAAGCAGATTTGCTCCGCGACCTGGCGATCGTGACGCTCCAAGGCGTCTTGACCCCGGCCGAGTACGAACTGGCCGCCAAATCGGCCGGACGCGAGCAATTGAAGAAGTACCGCAACAACCTCGTCGAATCCGGTCGGCCTCAGCTCGAGGCCATCGTGCACGACGTACTCGGGCGGCGACTCGTCTCGCTCCATACGGACATCAGCACGAAGACAGGGGAACGCCTTATCGTCTTTCGCCTCGATGCGCCGTGGGAGAATGGGATTGACAAGCCGTGACGACGTTTTTACACTAGAAGCAGAGACGGTTCAGGATTGGTGGTGTCCGCGAGACATCCCCGTCGTCCTGACCCGGAGCTGACTAACTACACATCCGACAGTTGTCGGCTAGACGGAGCGAACGTGTTCGAGCCGTCGGCATGCAGCGCACACCTTTCTTTGGTGTGCGCTTTTGTCGTCTAGGAGGAAATGTATGGAACTATTGACGTTTTTATTGACGAGCGCCCCGGTGCTCCTATTCGTGACCGGTGTGATTGCCGCTCTCGGAAAATCGAATTTACGAATCCCGGAGTCGCTCAGCATCACGCTCAACTTGTACTTACTGCTCGCCATCGGGTTGAAAGGGGGAATCGGTCTCGCCTCGGTGTCGATGGACGAGTTGGCACTCCCACTGGCAGTGACGCTCGTCGTCGGCATCATCTTGCCGCTCGTCGCCTTTGGAATCGGCTCGCTACTCAAATTCACGTTCCCGGAACGGATCGCCATGGCGGCCACGTTCGGCTCGGTCTCGCTCGTGACATATGTCGCCGCGACGGCCCAGCTCGAACGTCTTGGTATCGTCTATGAACCGTTCATGACGACGCTCGTCGTCGTGCTCGAGATTCCGGGTCTCGTCGTCGCGCTGTTGCTCTACAATCAGAGCCGTGTCCTCGGGATTACGGCGGCCCCGACTCAATCGCTCACGGTCATCCGCGACAGTCTGCTTTCGAAGAGCATTCTGCTGTTGTTGGCCGGTCTCGTCGTCGGAATCGTCACACCGGATACATCGGCGCTCGAACCGTTTTTCATCGACTTGTTCCCGGGCGTCTTGCTCTTGTTCCTGCTCAGCCTGGGCGTCAAGGTCGGTCATCAGTTGAAGGCGGTGCCGTCCTATGGCCTCAAGTTTTTAGTCATTGGCATGACGTTTCCTCTCGTCGGGGCCGTCATCGGTTACATCGCGGCCGGGATGGCCGGACTGTCGGACGGGGGGACGATTCTCTTCATGACGCTCGCCGCGAGTGGGTCGTATATCGCCGCCCCGGCCATGCTCCAGGCGTCGGTACCAGAAGCGGAGCCGTCGTTTTATTTGACGCTCGCCCTCGCCGTCACGTTCCCGTTCAATCTGCTCGTCGGCATCCCGCTATTCATTTCAATCGTCACCTGAAAACAGGCCCGTTCTCACGAGGAGACCGGGCCTGTTTTTATTGATTCACTTTTTGTTCTTCCATACATTTTAACGCCGCCGTCCAACTGCCGAATAAGGCGTTGATGGTCGATGTGCTCGGCACATTTCGTCCTTCGGCCCATTTCCGATAATGGAGGATGCTGAAGTGAGACAACTCTTGTCTGGCGACCCGAAGCGCCTCGATAACATCTTCTTCATCCCATTTCCGCTTCGGTGGGGCGATATCGAGGACGAACAAGGCGTAGCTCCACGATCCGTACTTCCGCGCAATCGTCGCGACCGTTGGATAGCCGCGCTCTTGGGCCCAGATGGCGTAATGCTGGGATGTGAGACGCTCGAGTTCCTCTGACGCTTCAATCAACGCTTGAATAATCCGTTCTTCATTATTTTTCGCCGCGGTCGTCTGAAGTTTCGCTTCCCGGAGCGCGTTCGACCAAGAGCCGAACCGGCTGCTGATTAACGTGAGCGACGGGGAACGGGTCACTTTCGACCACTCCCGATACGTTTGGCTCGTGAAGAGCGAAAGTTCTTCGGCGGCTTGATTCAATGCCCGAAGGATATCTTCATCGGAATAGTAATGGAACGACATTTGAATTTGGGCGGCGACGAGTGCCTCGCGCCAAGACCCGAACTGGTGGATGACGGTGGAAAGGGACGGCACGTTTTTGGTTTGCGACCAAACACTGTACCGTTTCGAATCGAGCTCGGCATGTTCTTGAGCAGCTAACTGCAATGCTTGTACGATTTGAGGGCGTGTCCATTTTTTCATCTTGGTGTCTCTCCTTTGAAGGGAGACGCAGCGAGCGTCTCGGAAGGTCTCTTGGTGTGAATGAACAGCTTGTATTGGTTGGAAGAGTCAACGAGCTAGTCAAAAAGAATGCTTGAAATCGATTTTTACCTCCTTATGCTCTGTTTTGATGAGATGCAAAATAATGTAAACGATACCCAATTCGGGTTATGTATATTCCCATTTCCCGTTTGTCCGACAATTATTCATTATGTGAAAGAAATCATGATAATAATTTCGTGAACTCCTTTGTTGCCATCCGTGTCGTTCATGAGAAAAAGCTTGTTTTATCTTTAAATTTGTCGAGAAGAGTCGGGTAGTTTACTAGCATCGACGCATCTTTTGCGCATTCCAACCCACACCACGAACGAACAACTCAGACTCTTGGAGGTGCGAACTACCATGGCAACACTTGTGAACGTGTATCGGAAGAATCAACGGAATTTGCTGTTCTTATGTCTCGACATCTTGATCGTCTCATTTGTGCTCTATGCGACGTTTGAATTGCTGTTCTCGACGATTACGTCGTACGCGGCGCTCGAATCGAGCGAAATGTTGATGATGGTCGGTATCAAAATCATCAGTTTCAGTCTCGTCGGGACGGTGTTAAAAATCCATCGTATCGACTGGCGTTACGCTTCGGTCCATGAGATGAAACAAGTCGCTATCGCCTTACTGAGCAGTGACTTGGTGTTGTACGCCTACAACCAGTTCCACTTCGGGGCAGGGCTCGGCATGATCATCGCTGTCCAAGGGTTGCTCGCCTTCAACTTGATTTTGTTCACGCGATTCTTGGCCCGCAACCACGTATTCGATGTGTTCAAACCGCACTCCAATCATCCCGGACGAAAAGCGCTCATCATCGGGGCTGGTGATTCGGGCCAGTTGATTGTCCGTGAGTTGAAAGAACATCGGACGACCGTCCTCTGCGTAGTCGGTCTACTCGATGACAACCCACACCTACAGTCGCTTTACGTGCACGGTGTTCCAGTGCTCGGGGTGACGGACGATTTAGAGCGCATCATCCAAGAGCACGGGATTGAAGTCGTGATTTTGGCCATCCCAAGCCTGTCCTATGCGCGACGCCTTGCCTTGCTCAAACGGATTGAGAAGACGGGTGCTGAGTCCCATGCGTTACCGATGATCTCGGAGCTCGCGACCGGGAAGGTGTCCATCAGTGAAATCCGCGAAGTGAAAATCGAAGACTTGCTAGGCCGAGAACCGGTCCAGTTGGACATATCTGGAATTTCTAGTCATGTGGAAGGAGCGACGGTACTCGTCACAGGTGCCGGCGGATCCATCGGTTCGGAACTGTGCCGTCAGCTCATCAAATTCGCCCCGGCTGAAATGATTCTCCTCGGTCACGGCGAGAACAGTATTTACTTGATTGAACGAGAGCTGCGCGAACTCGGGACGGACACGGTGCTTTATCCCGTCATCGGTGATGTGCAGGATGAGGCCCGGCTTGAAGAAGTGTTCCGGATGTATAAACCGGACATCGTCTATCACGCCGCTGCCCACAAACACGTTCCACTCATGGAAGACAATCCGCTCGAAGCCGTTAAAAACAACATTTACGGGACGAAACATATGGTCGACGTCGCGGCCCGTCACAAAGTGAATCGCTTCATCATGATCTCGACGGACAAGGCGGTCAATCCGACGAACGTGATGGGTTCGACGAAACGAATCGCCGAAATGGTCGTCCAAGAGAAAGCTCGTTCCAGTGATACGATTTTTGCGGTCGTCCGCTTCGGTAACGTCCTCGGCAGCCGTGGCTCGGTCGTCCCGCTGTTTAAAGAACAAATTCTACGCGGAGGTCCGATCACCGTCACCGATCCCGAGATGACCCGTTACTTCATGACCATCCCGGAAGCGAGTCGTCTCGTCATTCAAGCGAGCGTCTTATCGCGAGGTGGTGAAGTGTTCGTGCTCGATATGGGTGCTCCGGTCAAAATCATCGATTTGGCGAAGAAAATGATCGAGTTGAGCGGTTTCACGACCGACCAGATTGGAATCGAGGTCACCGGGATTCGTCCTGGTGAGAAGTTATACGAAGAACTGCTGGACGAAAGTGAGCTCGGTCCGGAAGCGAACGTCTTCCCAAAAATCTTTGTCGGTCGGACCCGGCCGTTCAAGACCGTCTCCTCCGTCTTGCATTTGATTGAAACGTTCCGTGATGACCGTGACGCGTTGATGTATCTGTTGCTGTTCATCGCCAACAGCGACGACCTCGATCGAGACGTCGAACGGCTGTTCACACACGGGGTGAAACGGATGCGTCCTCATATCGCCGCATCACGTCTCGCCGATGGGAACTGAACGCCACTACGAGCGAGGAGGGGAGAACGATGGTCGATCAAACAGTGCTCATCGTCGGCGTCGCCAGCTTTCAAGGATTCCATCTGGCACGTCGACTGTTACAGGAAGGGTTTGACGTCGTCGGAATCGACGATGAAGGGCGGCACAAGACGAGAATTGCCAAACAACGTCTCTACGTCCTGACGCACCCGCAGTTTCAGTTGATTCGTACGACACTCGCGAACAAGACGGTCATGCGCAGCATCTTGAAGCGACATGAACCACGCCACATCATCTTATGTTCGACCCGTACCGTCGACGACCCGCTCGAACGATATGAGTTGATGAAGCGGTATATCGGGCTGCATACGACACGAGTCCCGCTCGAGTCGTTCATCACGTTCGACCTCCCGGTAAAGGAAGTGAGCGAAGAAGATCCTGCCATCCACTTATTCACGGAAGACGTCTTCGGACCTTGGGATGACGCCTCGACACTCGTGTCCAAAGCGATTGTCGCGGTCGACCGCGGCGTCCGTCTTTCCGGTTATTATGCGACGGACATCATCAACGTCTCCTATATCGATGACGTCGTCGAGTCGGTCGTTCGGCTATTGCGTTTGGTTCAAACGGGACTGTCGCCCGTCGGCTACTTTCAAATTCCAGCCTCGGACTACGTGACCGTTCAAACGTTACTGTCCGATATCGGGCACATCCTCAACAAATCAGCCAAGACGTCGTTGCCGATGCGCACATCCGTGCTCCGGCAGTCGAACATTCCGACGCTCGATACCTTAGTCGGTTTCAGCCCGAGTACATCGCTATTTGAAGGGCTCGAGCAAGTCGTCGACTGGTATATCTCGTATAAAAACATGATGAAGGAGGGCATCAAATGAACATCTTATTATCAAAGCCGCATATGTCCGGACGTGAGATGGCTTATATCGAAGAGGCGTTCGCAAGCAATTGGATTGCGCCGCTCGGCCCGAACGTCAATGCGTTTGAAGCGGAAGTGGCTGCATATGCGGACCATCCTCACGCCTTGGCGACAAGTTCGGGCACGGCCGCCCTCCATTTAGCGCTACTTACTCTCGGCGTCGGGACAAATGACACAGTCTTCTGTCAATCGCTCACGTTCGTGGCATCGGTCAACCCGATCCGTTATGTCGGGGCGATCCCGGTCTTTATCGATTCGGAAACGACGACGTGGAACATGTCGCCGGACGCGCTCCGGAAAGCGTTCGTCCAAGCGGCGACGAAAGGGAAACTTCCGAAAGCAGTCATCGTCGTGCATCTCTATGGCGTCGTCGCGAAAATAGGTGAGATTCGCCACATTTGCCGCGAGTATGGTGTCCCGTTGATTGAAGATGCGGCCGAATCACTAGGTTCGACATGGCACGGGCAGATGACGGGCACGATCGGCGACATCGGCTTCTATTCGTTCAACGGCAACAAAATCATCACGACCTCAGGCGGCGGCATGCTCATGGTGCCGAATGCGGAAACGAAACAGTTAGCGCTCAAGTTGGCCACGCAAGCCCGGGAAGACGCGCCGCATTATGAGCATGAACAAGTCGGTTACAACTATCGATTGAGCAATGTCTCGGCCGGCATTGGTCGGGGACAGCTCGAAGTGATTGAACAGCGCGTCCAAGCGAGACGTCGCGTCTTCGCCCGCTACGAGCGCATGTTCCGGCAACTTGGGATGACATATCAACAAGAGGTCCCATATTCACGGGCCAACCGTTGGCTCACGGCCATGCAATTGGACCAAACCGACTTGCATCGTGACACATTGATGCAGCGGCTCGCCACGGCCGGGATTGAATCGCGTCCCGTCTGGAAGCCGATGCACTTACAGCCCGTTTACCGCGATGCGGAATACGTGTCGGTCGACGGAGAAGACGTCAGTCGCCGACTCTTCGAAAACGGCATCTGTCTTCCGTCGGGATCTGATTTGACGCTCGGAGAACAACAGCAAGTCATCCAGACGGTACTCGATACACGTACAATCGTGACCGAACAAAGTGTCTGAGGAGGACGAACGATGAACCGGGAAGCAGAGATTATCCAGTCGCTTCGAGCCGCTGCATCTCTGACTCCGACCCTCACTGTCAAACAATATCAGCTCTGGAGCCGAGACCGAGACGTCCCGACGTTCCTCGACGTTCTCAATTTTTATGGGTCATGGACCGGCGCGTTAAAAGCGGCCGGGCTCGTCGAATCCCGCAAACAGTATACCCAACAAGAACTCATCGCTGCGCTTCGGCTCGCACTTGAACAGGAAGGGAGATTGACGAGCACCCACTATCAACAGTGGGCCAAAGGTCAAGTTGCCCCTTCCCTAGGTGATATTATTTCCCACTTCGGGTCTTGGAGTCTGGCCGTGAAAACGGTTGAGCGTTTAGAAGAACTCCATTTTACCGTCCAACCAGAACGTGAAAAAGCAGAAATCGTCCAATCGTTACTCGAAGCAAGCCGGGTCGTGGTCCCATTCAACGCCGTCACGTATCAGAAATGGGCCAAACAACATAAACGACCGAGTGTTGCCAAAATATCGCGGCGGTATGGCTCTTGGAAACGGGCACTCGCCGAGTTGGAGCTTCGTGAGTCGTGTGATGGAAAGAAGTGAACATGGAGGAGGAATCGCGATGAACGGAGCATTTGTCATCTCGTTAGATTTCGAATTGAACTGGGGCACGTTTGACGGCACGACGATCGAGGCGTATGGCGAGAATCTACTCGGGGTACGGCAAGTCGTTCCAAGCCTGCTCGACTTGTTCGCCGCGCATCAGATTCATGTGACGTGGGCGACCGTCGGCTTCCTGTTCTATGAGACGAAAGCGGAACTGTTGAAAGACTTGCCGACGATTCAGCCGGCGTACCGTCATCCCGAATATTCTTCGTACAACTGGATGCAGCACGTCGGGGCGGACGAGGCGACCGATCCGTATCACTTCGGTAAGTCACTCGTCGATCAAATCATCGCTACCCCTGGCCAAACGATTGGAACTCATACGTATTGTCATCTCTCTTGTCTCGAGGAAGGTGTGACCATCGAGGCGTTCAAGGCCGACCTTGAGGCGGCGAAGCGTGTGGCGGCGCGGCGGGATGTCCCGATTCAAAGTATCGTCTATCCACGTAATCAATCGAGTCCGGCGCATTTCAAGGCAGCTCAAGAAGTCGGAATCGATGTCTATCGGGGCAATGAGACCCATTACATTTATCGGGCCGATGCGAGAGGGGATGAGGGGTTAGGCCGACGGGCCCTTCGACTGTTGGACGCCTACGTGAACTTGACCGGGCATCACACCGTCTCATGGGAATCCATTCGACAGTCGTCTCCGTATAACGTGCCTTCGAGCCGCTTCCTCCGTCCGTACGTGTCGGCGCTCCGCTTCCTCGACCGTCTCAAATTGCGTCGTATCAAGCGCAGCATGACGCATGCGGCCAAGACCGGACAAGTGTTCCATCTCTGGTGGCACCCGCATAACTTCGGGAAGCACTTATCGGAAAATATGGCGATGTTGAGCGAAATCGTCGCTCATTATGAGAAGCTCCACCAGACATACCAATTCGAAAGTTTATCGATGGAAGAAGTGGCTGACCGGTGCCGCCCGGTCGTCGTCTCGACGCAGGAGCGTCACGGATGAGCGTTGTTTTAGGAAAATGGAAGGAGGGAAACGCCATGGGCCGACCCATCGTGTTACTTGTCGGGGAACATCGCACATCCGCCTACGTCTATCAGGCGATTCGCAATCTAGGGGTGACCCATGTGATTCGAGAAGATGGTCCGAGCGAGCATCGACCCGAATCGCTCAACCATTGGCTGACACACGCTTATGTCCGGTCGATGGCGCCTCTCATGCGCGTATCCAGCCGGGCCCGGATTCGAGAATTGAAAGGTCGCTATCCGTTGAACGACGAGCCGATTCCGTTCCATCACATCCTGCGAGTCACTTCGTTAAACGATGCGAAGACGACGATGTGGCTCGATCGTCTCGACCCACAACTGATCGTCACCCATGAGACGGGACCGATTGACCCGAGTGTCCTCGCTCGATTCGATTGTCCGGTGCTGACGGTCAAACCGACGATCGCCGAAGGGCAGATTGAGGCATACTGGGCGTTTCGGGCCAAACCGGACGTCTGTGAGGCACGAATCGAACAGTGGACCGAGCGGGGCTGGTCTGTGGTCGACCGGGCCGTGCTCTATATCGGTGGGACGGATAACTTTGCCACGTACCCGTATTTACAGCTCACGACAGCGCTCCCGCTCCTGAGACGGCAAATCGAGTTGCTGTTAAAGGAAGATGTCTATGACCGCCGAACGGCGAAATAACGGCCAAAGCGCGATGCTTTGGCCGTTTAGCTTTGGGTGATGCAATAGTGTTGGATGGCGTCATTATAGTAGACGGCAAGTCCTGGGGCGTACCTGTCATAAAACGCGGTGAAACGCTCGTCCATGACGTACATCTGTCCGAGTCCGCTGAACATGTCGAGCGAGCAGTCATAGAACTGGTCGTTGATGAACATGTGGTTCGCCTGGACGGCCGCTTGGACACGTGGGTCTTCGACCGGGACACCGGCCGTGAACAAGTCGACGAGCGGTTTGACGAGATCGACTTGCTGTTGACTGAGAGCTTCCCAGTCTTCTTTCGAGCGCTTGTCGGCGCGCGTACGTGACGTCTTGTACGCCTCGCTCTCGCCCCAACGCTCCACGACCTCGGGTTCGTGTTTCGCTTCATGGGCTTTCAGTTCGTCAAACGACAGGCCGTTGAACAACGATTTGTCTTCCATTGAAATTCCTCCTCTCAGTGAGGTGAGCGTCGATTCCGCCGTCTCGGCGAGTGTCGCGAAATAGGCGGCCTTCGCGCGCAGGGCGGTCACCTGCTCCTCGAGGGCACGGGTCCGATCGAACGGTTCGGCTTCGAGCAACGCCTGAATCGTCTCGAGTGGAAAGTCGAGCGAGCGATATAGCAGAATCGACTGTAAACGCTCGGCGTCATGTGACGAGTAACGGCGATACCCGTTGGCGTCACGCTCGGCAACAAGCAGACCGACCGCATCATAGTGCCGTAGCGTCCGTGTGGTCGTGCCGGCGAGCGTGGCGAGCTGTTGAATCGTATACATGTCCTCACCTCCTTGGATTCAGCGTACACGTTGACGTCGCGTCAAGGTCAAGCCTCTTTTTCAAACAAAGAAAAACCATCCCGTTCGCCGATGTACCGGAAGCCGAAGCGGGGATAATAGGCGTTCAAAAAAGAGTTCGTGGCGACGCAGTCGAGGCGAATCCGGTCCGACGTTGCTGCGAGTGCATGACGCATCAGCTGTTCGCCGATTTGTTGGCCTTTCATTCGGTCGTCGACGACGAGCCGATGTAAATAGACGGCCCCCCGGGAATCGTCCCATAAATTCTCATCCCAAGCCGTCGGCGGAATCAAACTGACCGACCCGGTGATGGTTCCATTTGTTTCATATACATACACGGTCCCGTTCGTGACGTCATGAGTCACAAAATCGGTCCGGCTCGGTTCCAAATATTTCACCCATTGCGTTTTTCCGGCTGCCTGAAAAGCTTGGGCTTTCTGTAAAATTAGTTGATCGATTGCCGAAAGATCGGCCTGTGTGGCCAAACGAATCATATAAGTCGCCTCACTTTCATTTCATTTCAAATTCGTGTAGGGTACACGGTGAGTAAGCTGTTGAAACACTCTTTGTATTGATTTCGAATTTTTGTTAAGATAAACGTAGTGCATCGTGCAAACGATTGCGCTAATGCGATATAGAGAGAACAGCACTGATATTAGTATATAGGATGCGCAGTGAGTTTAGGGATAAGGGAGTATCATTGAGACATGCAACTTTTACAACGTGACCAACACACACAAACGAAAACACTGAAACGAAACTGGTGGAAAGAAGCCGTCGCTTATCAAATCTACCCGCGCAGCTTCTACGATGCGAACGGCGATGGAATCGGCGACATCCAAGGCATCATCGATAAGCTCGACTATTTGAAAGACCTCGGCGTCGACGTCATCTGGATTTGTCCGATGTATAAGTCGCCGAATGATGACAACGGCTATGACATTAGCGACTATCAGGACATCATGGACGAGTTCGGATCGATGGAAGATTTCGATCGACTGTTGACGGAAGTCCATGCACGCGGCATGAAGTTGTTGCTCGACCTCGTCGTCAACCATACGTCGGACGAGCACCCATGGTTCATCGAATCGAAGAGCTCGAAAGACAATCCGAAGCGTGACTGGTACATTTGGCGTGACGGCAAACCCGACGGCTCGAAACCGAACAACTGGGAGTCAATCTTTGGCGGGTCGGCCTGGGAGTTCGATGAGACGACGGAGCAATACTTCTTGCACGTCTTCTCGAAGAAACAACCGGACCTGAACTGGGAGAACGCCGAGATGCGCCAGACGATCTATAACATGATCAACTGGTGGCTCGACAAAGGCATCGACGGCTTCCGTGTCGATGCAATCAGCCACATCCGCAAACATCCATCGTTCGGCGATTTGCCGAACCCAGAAGGCCTCGACTTCGTGCCATCGTTCGAGATGCACATGAACGTCGATGGGATTCACGGTTATTTGGAAGAGCTTCGCGACGAGACGTTCAACAAGCACGACATCATGACGGTCGGGGAAGCGAACGGCGTGTCGCCTGACGACGCCCACCTTTGGGTCGGCGAGAAGGAAGGCAAGATGAACATGGTGTTCCAATTCGAACACATGGGTCTCTGGCGTGAAGACGCCGAGTCGAAGCTCGACGTCGTCCACTTGAAGAACGTCCTGACGAAATGGCAAAAAGGTCTCGAAGAAGACGGCTGGAACGCCCTCTATGTCGAGAACCACGATCAGACACGGACCGTGTCGTCATGGGGTGATGACGAGCGCTATTGGAAAGAGAGCGCGAAATCGATTGCGATGATGTATTTCCTCATGCAAGGGACGCCGTTCATCTATCAAGGCCAAGAGATCGGCATGACGAACGTGAAGTTCGACTCGATCGACCAGTACGACGATATCGCGACACGCAACCGCTATTACATCGGTCTCGAACATGGCAAGAGCCATGAGGAGATGATGGACATCACGTGGAACTCGTCACGTGATAACACGCGCACACCGATGCAGTGGAGCGATGCCCCGAACGCGGGCTTCACGTTCGCCGAGACGCCTTGGTTCGGCATCAACCCGAACTACACGGACATCAACGTCGACGCCCAGCTCGAAGACGACGACTCGATTCTCAACTTCTATAAAGAGATGATTCGTCTTCGCAAGCAAGACGAGACGTTCGTTTACGGGACGTATGACATCGTCTTGCCGGAGCACCCGGAGATTTACGCGTACACGCGCACGCTCGGTGACTCGCAATACCTCGTCATGACGAACTTGACGGGCAAAGAAGCCATCTTTGCGACGGAGCTCACGCTTCGCTCGGAAGACGTCGTCTTGCAAAACATGCCGCTCGAGCCGCATGATGAGACGACACTCGTCCACTTGAAGCCGTTCGAGGGGCGCGTCTATAAAATGAGTTAATCGAAGACAGGGACATTCCCTGTCTTTTTTTTTGCGTACAGGGAAATGACGAGAGAGCACGAATTCATATATAGACAAGACGAGGAGGGGTTGGAATGAGACTGTTACTGACGTCGGCCGGGATTAAAAATGACCGGATTAAACAAGCGTTACTCGAGTTGTTAGGGAAACCGATTGAGGAGTGTACCGCCCTGTGCATCCCGACCGCGATTTACGCGTTGCCGGGTGGGACGAATCACGCGTGGGACTTTTTCAACGGTGATTTCTCGACGCCGATGTGTGAGTTAGGGTGGAAGTCGGTCGGGGTCCTCGAATTGAGTGCCCTCCCAAGCCTTGATGAAACGGTGTGGAGACCGGCGTTCGACGAGGCGGATGTGTTGTTGGTCAACGGAGGCGACCCCCTGTTCTTGCATTATTGGATGCAGCAGTCCGGTGTCGCGCAGCTGTTACCGGATTGGAATGGCGTCTATGTCGGTTTGAGTGCCGGCAGCATGGTTATGACCCCGAGAATCGGGGAGGCGTTTGTCGGTTGGCAGGCGCCAGGCGTGCAAAGCGATGAGACGCTAGGCTACGTCGATTTTTCGATTTTCCCTCACCTCGATCATGAGATGTTGCCGGAGAACACGTCCGAGCATGCGACCGAATGGGCAGGCATGTTGGCTGGGCCGAGCTACGCCATCGATGACGAGACGGCGATTCGAGTCGTCGACGGTCGTGTAGACGTGATTTCGGAAGGGAATTGGCTGAAGTTTTAACGAAACGAACGGCCGCGGATGATCACATCCGCGGTCTTTTGCTTGAAGCGGACTTCTTGCACGCGCATAATATAAAATTGATCGGGCCCGACGTGTGAAGCGCGTGCGAACCGGGAAAGAAAAAGTTACCGATTCCGGACCGTTCGCGAGATATGGTACGATTGGACAGCGGAAAGGGGAATCATCATGGCAATTGAACCGAAACGCGTACGTGTGCGCCAAAAGACGACGATCAGTGAGATCGCGGAACCGATCGAGCTGCAAGCCGAGGGGCTCTATTATGAATTGAAGACCGGCTTCATCTTGACGTTCGATCAAGAACGGGAAGACGGTGTCGTTCCGACGACAATCAAATATACGACAGGCCGGCTCGCGCTCATCTGTAAAGGACCGATCGAGATGAATCATTCCTTTATCGAAGGACGTTTGACGCAAAGCCTATATAAAAACCCATATATGTCGATGACGATGGCGACGACGACAGAGCGACTCGATGTCGCGGACGGCCGTTGCCGCTTCGTCTACGAGTTATCGATGAACGAAGACGTGGCGGGAAATTATGACGTCGACGTCACATGGACGTTTGAAGGAGGAGAGTTCGCATGAATTTTGCAGAACGCGTGAAAAAGATTGAAGAGATGTTGAACGAGGATTGGTTCGAGATGCTCGAGACGAACGAGGACGAGTATGAAGAGTGGCGTGGCCGCCTCGAGGACCATGCTGAGCAGGTCGTCGGGCACTATGACAACGAGACCGGTGTCGATATGGACTCGGTCGACAAGTTGCTCCAGTTGAACGATGAGTTCCCGCTTCTTTATGGAGAAGATACGGTCCGGCTTTACGTCGCGTTGATCGAGGCGCGGCCGGAAGACAAGTCGGTGTACGAACGCTATATCGATTATTTGGCGGCCATCGGTGACGCGACACATGAGGAATTTTTACGGTTCCACACGCTCGTCGAGGCTGGCCGTTTAGACGAGGCCCGTACGCTCGCCCCACAGATGCCAAAACGACTAGGATTAGAAGACTGACCCGCAATCGATTGCGGGTTTTTTGCTAGATGATTCTATGAAAAAGGCGACATCTCGTCACAGGAACGTCTGTTTTCAACGTGAATCGGCTTCGTTATGATGAAGAGAGACCAATCAATTAGGGGGACGTCAGATGCTACAGCTCGTCAAAACAACGATGGCGCAACAAGCGCAAGTACTCGAATTTTTAAAGGAGTGGCGGGAGCGGGAAGAGACGATCGTCCCGAACGCGGTCGACCGCGACGCGTCTGACTTTGCGTCGTACGTCAAACAGATTCGTGATAAAGAGATACGGGTGAACAACGTCAGTTGGGTGCCGAGCACGACGTATTGGCTGACGGACGGGGACGAGTTGCTTGGGGCAGCGAATATCCGCCACGAATTGAACGACAACCTCCTCAACTTTGGGGGCCACATCGGTTACGGCATCAAGCCGAGCGCACGTGGACGCGGTCTGGCAACGAAACAGCTCGAGCTCGCGCTCGAGAAAGCGAAAGAACTCGGGATTGAGCGGGCGTTGATTACGTGTGACCGGACGAACGTGGCGTCACGCCAAGTCATCTTGAATACCGGAGGAATACCGGACACACCGTTCAAAGCGGAAGGTGGGAAAATCGTCGAGCGGTTTTGGATTGAACTGAAAGGGTGACGTGAGATGGCGAACTGGATCGTGGTCTATTTAGCACTGATCAATTTTTTCGGAATCTATCTGTTTCCACGAGACCGGGTACCGTCTCAAAAATGGTTCTCATTTTCGAGCGGAATCGCCATCACGTACTTTTTCATGTATCTCTTGCCGTCCTTGAACAAGCGGCAAGACACGCTCCGGGTCGAATGGCTCGACCTGGCCTTGCCGTCGGAGATTTATGTCATCAGCTTGCTCGGCTTCACCGTCTTTTATGGGACGATGCGTGTCGTTCGAACGCCACACTTCAAAGACGAGACGATTGATCAGAACGTGTCGTATTGGCTCCAAGTGACGCTGTTGACGGCATATATGTCGTTCTCGGCTTACGTCGTTACGGCATCATCCGTCACGTTCGTCGCCCGCAGCTTCTACGCAACGGCGCTCGGCGTCCACTTCCTCGCTGTCGGTCACGACTTGTATCGCCATTACGGGGAACGCTACCTTCGGCAAGGACGTTATTTGTTGAGCGGCGGCATCCTCATCGGCGGTTTCTTCTCCCGTTTCATCGATCTCGCCTCGCACGTCGAGGCCATCTTGTTCGCGTTTGTCGCCGGGGCGATGATTCTGAATATCGTCAAGTTCGAACTTCCAGCCGACCGCAACCTCCACTTCCGGACGTTCGTCCTCGCGGTCGTCGGGTATGGCGGCATCCTCTTATTCTTGAAGCATGTGCTCAATTTTTGACCCCTTCGATAAAAATGAATGACTGTTCATTCATTGTTTGATATACTGAATTCAAGATTGAATCCGTTTTCATAAGGGGGAGTTTTGGGGATGTCTACATTTTTAATCGTCAACTGGATTCTATTCTTGCTCGTCCTCGGCTATGGACTGTATTTGTTCGCCTCGCTGGTCTATCAGCGCTATACGTTCATCAAGCTCGGGAAGCAGGCAGAGTGGAGCCAAACGAATAAGGAACGGCTCGAACAGGTCATGATCAACGTGTTCGGCCAAAAGAAATTGTTAAAAGACAAGAAGAGCGGCATCATTCACGTCATGATGTTCTATGGGTTCATCCTCGTCCAGTTCGGGGCCATCGACTTCATCTGGAAAGGGCTTGCTGTCGGGACACGTTTCCCGCACATCCCGCTCGGTCCGCTCTATCCAATTTTCACGTTCATGCAAGAAATCGTCATGCTCATGATTCTTGTCGCGGTCGTTTGGGGATTCTACCGCCGTTACATCGAGAAGCTCGTGCGCTTGAAACGAAACTTCTTGGCCGGCCTCGCCCTCATCTTCATCGGTGGGCTGATGGTATCGGTCTTGTTCGGGAACGGGTTCTACCTCGTCTATAAGGAAGAACTTCCGATGTGGGGTGAACCGGTCGCGACGCTCATCGGTTCGGCGTTTGCTTGGGTACCGGGAGGGGTCGCCTTCGCCTTGTTCGTCGTCTTCTGGTGGCTTCATCTCTTGTTCTTGCTCAGCTTCATGATTTATATCCCGCAAGGCAAGCACGCCCACTTGATCGCCGGGACGCTCAACGTCTGGCTCGGACGGACGCACCAGGTCGGTCGTCTCGCTCCGGTCGATTTCTCGGCGATGGAAGAAGCCGAGGAGTCGGACGAAGAAGTCGTCTTCGGGGTCAATAAAATCGAAGACTTCAACCAAAAACAACTCGTCGATTTGTATGCCTGTGTCGAGTGCGGACGCTGTACGAACGTCTGCCCGGCGACCGGGACCGGTAAGATGCTGTCGCCGATGGACCTCATCGTCAAGCTGCGCGACCATATGAACATGAAAGGGGCCGCCGTCACCCGGAAGTCACCGTGGGCACCGGCGCTCTTGTTCCAAAACACACAAGGGGCCGAGATTGCCGCCGCGGCCCAAGACGGGCATATGCTCGTCGCCGATGAGTTGATTGGCAACGTCATCACCGAAGAAGAGATTTGGGCATGTACGACGTGCCGCAACTGTGAGGACCAATGTCCGGTCATGAACGAGCACGTCGACAAGATTATCGATTTGCGCCGTTACCTCGTCATGATGGAAGGCAAGATGGATCCAGAAGCGCAGCGTACAGTCGCCAATATCGAACGTCAAGGCAACCCGTGGGGGATGAACCGGAAAGAGCGCGAGAATTGGCGCAAAGACCGGGAAGAACTTGTCATCCCGACGGCAAAAGAGAAGAAAAAGGCCGGCGAAGAGTTCGAATTCCTCTTCTGGGTCGGGGCGATGGGCTCATACGACAGCCGTAGCCAAAAAGTCGCGCAAAGCTTTGCGAGCGTCTTGAACAAGGCCGGCGTCTCATTCGCCATCCTTGGTAACGAAGAGAAGAACTCAGGGGATACGCCACGCCGCATCGGGAACGAGCTGTTGTTCCAAGAGCTCGCCGAAGCGAACATCAAACTGTTCGAGAAGTATGGGGTCACGAAAATCGTCACGGTCGACCCGCACGCGTATAACACGTTCAAAAACGAGTATCCGGACTTTGGACTCACGGGTGTGAAAGTGTATCACCATACCGAGCTCCTCGCCGAGCTGCTCGATACGGGCCGTGTCAAACCGGACTTCTCCGTGAACGAGCGTGTCGTCTATCACGACTCATGTTATCTCGGACGCTATAACGGTATTTACGACGCCCCACGTTTCGTCTTGGAACGCATCCCAGGTGTCGAACTCGTCGAGGCGGAGCGGAACCGTGAGAACGGCATGTGCTGCGGCGCCGGTGGCGGTCTCATGTGGCAAGAAGAGAAAGTCGGGACGCGCGTTAACGTGGCCCGGACCGAGCAGTTGCTCGAGACGAAACCGACGGTCATCGGGTCGGCATGTCCGTACTGTTTGACGATGCTCTCGGACGGGACGAAAGCGAAAGAAGTCGATGAGACGGTCGGTACGTTCGACGTCGTCGAATTGCTTGATCGCTCCCTCGCTCCAATCGAAGTACCAGAACCGATTGTCCAATAAAAACAAGGCACGGTCCGCGGACCGTGCCTTGTTTGTCGTTAGTGCATCTCGGAAGTGGCCAATAAGGAAGACGTCAGGTGTGATAGTCCTTGCGTCGTCTCATTGATGGCCGAAATCGTCTCGACCATTTGGCCGAGGTCTTGCTTGTTTCGTTCGAACGACATGACGTAATTGCCCATCTCGTCTTTGACGGTCGAGAAGCCAGCTTTGACGGCACCGAGTTGACGCATTGCCTCGTCGTTCGTTCGATGCATCTGTCCCATTTGATCGAGCAGGGCGGCGATGTTCGCTTCATTCTCATGGATGAGGACGTTGATTTGACTGCTCAGCTGTTTTGCATTCTCGGCAAGCGTCCGCACTTCGGTCGCGACGACGGCGAAGCCTTTACCGTGTTCACCGGCTCGGGCCGCTTCGATTGATGCGTTCAACGCCAACAAGTTCGTCTGGTTGGCAATCTGTTCGATGCTCCGAGTCATGCTGACGATTTCTTGCGAGCCGTCCTTGAGCGCGGTGATGCGATCGAGCGAGGCGTCGACGTACGTCGCTGACTGTTTGAACTCGGATTCCATCTGTTCGATTTGCTCGCCGTTCGTATGCGTCAAGCTCATCAAGTGACGGCTCATCTTCTCCGTCTGCTCGGTCTCGGACAACACTTGATGGGCTCGCTTGCTCGTCTCGGACATGGCGTGACCGGTCTGCTCCATCGTCGTCGCGACTTCCGTGCTGACGCGACTGACATCGTTCAATAGCGTCGCTCGGGCGACGTTTGCCGATTCAATCTCATCGAGACGCGCATCGACGTACTGCTCAGTGACGATTTGGGCGTCCAAGTTCATCGCATGGGACAATGCGAGGAGCGATTCGGTCAATGTGGCCGGGTCGTGTTGATACGTCTCGACGATTTTTGGGACGAGCAACGTGTTGAAGGCGGAATACGTCGCGAGGAACCAGACGACTGGCACCGCGTAGTGGTGATGCGTCTGTCCCATCCGTTTGCGCATCGCGAGAAACTTGTCATCGATGTTCCCGGTCAATAGGCTCCGGAAGTAGTCAGCGAACACTTTTTTAAGCCGCTCACGTGTCGACGAGGCGTTGGCGATTTGGACCATCTCAGGCTGCAACATCAAGTGGTCGAGGACGTTTTCGAGGACATCGTCTAACACGGACTCGACGAGCGGGGCCATGTCTTGAAGTCGCTTCACTTGCGACGCCGTATAACCCATATAATGGGTGCGCCCGTTCAAATTTGGATCGGTCGGTCGTGCGGTCTTAGCCACATCAGGGAAGCCGATCGACGCGGTGTAGGCGGTAGGTTTTGATTTACGGAACAGTGCCATGTTTCATTCTCCTTTTTCTCGTACAGCTAAAATAGCGTTCTATTCTATATCGGCAAATATGTGAAAAAACTGAGGAGCTGATGTGTGATTCGAGAGGTTCTCGAATGGAAGGGGGCGGGAAAGAAGGAAAGGAGAGCGATTCAATCATTTTCTAGAAATGAGGTATCTTTAATGAAAAACACGGTCGTGTTATTGACGATTGTCAGTGCCCTCAGCAGTCAAATCTTGCCTCAAATTTTATTTTTGTCCATCATGGCGGTCGAAGACGGCGTCGGACGATTAATCCCGTTCATGATTTTTTACGTGGCGAGTATGTCGGGACTGCTTCTATGGGTGTACATCATTGGTCGCCTTGGCTCGAAACAGACATTCTTACTGGCGCTGACCGTCTTGGTGACCGGACTCATCTGCTTTTTGCTGCCGTTTGGCTGGGCGATCGAATTGAGCGCTTTTCTTGTCGGTGTCGGATCGATCGGTGTCGGGTCGATTATGACGACGATTTTGTCACAGCTGAAGGAACTGTCCACCACAGACGAGTCGACGGATCAGAAAGGGAGTTCGCTCCCGCTCGTACTCGCACTCGTTGCCTGGATCGTCATTTTCTCTTATGTGCTGACTCGATCATATGACGAGGCTGTCATCCTCTTCCTCGTCAGTCTGATCCTGCCTTGGCTGTTCGTGAGAAAGTTGCCGCTCGAGAAAACGGCGACGTGGGCATGGGCGACAGGGAAGTTCGTGCTTGCCTTCATCACCGTCACCGTGTTCACGTTGGTGAGCCGTCTCCTCAGCCTGTTGGAAGGGGCGAGCGGGTATGTGGAAATCTTTTTATTGATGATTATTTTGCTCGGCTACGTCGGGTGGGTATTGTTCCAGGAGCGGACGAGAACGTACGTCAGTGCCACCCGGACGCGCCAAGTTCAACTGCTCGCGTTCGTCGTCGGGTTGTTCGGCGGCTGGACGTTGATTGGCGCCGTATTCATCAGTCTGGCCCTATATTCGTTTCAAGTGCTCTTATTCTACGTGTTCATGCCGTTCTTGGCGGGCGTCATCGGCTGGATATTATTGAACCGTGTGTTCGACGTGGCGCGTCATCCTTACTACGTCCTGCTCGTCACGTCGCTGCTATTCTTCCTCGGATTCTTGGAGCCGCTCGTGTTCATCCCGGTCCTGTTTGTGAGTGGGTACGTCCAGACGATGTATGCGAGTGCGGGTCATGTCTATCTATATGCATCGTATGGGGACAATAAAGAGTTCGCCTCGCTGCTCTTGCAACTATGGAAACGGTTCGGGATGGTCGTCGCGTATTCCGCGCTCATGGTTGGATTGCTCGGCTACGGCCTATATACTGGCCAGTCCGTCAATGCAGAGTTGTCCTTCAAAGTCCCGCGCGGTTGGATGCTCGGGGTGCTCGGTTTGACGTGGATCTTCAACGTCGGATTGATTACGCTCTATTGGTTACGCATCCAAAAAACCGTTGAAACTTCAAAATAATTTCCTCTAGCTTTTTCATATCGGTTTTGTTTATAATGAGGAGTGATGTTTAACTAGTGACGGAAAAGGAGTGTCCTTTAATGAATAAATCGTTGATCGATTTCGTTTACGAAATTCTTCAAAAGACTGGCGAGCAACCAGTGTCATTTGATGAGATTCGTGAGCTGATCAGACAAAACTATACGTTCGCAAGTGAAGAGGAGGAGCTCGAGAAAATCGCGCAACTCTACACGGACATGAACATCGACGGACTATTCGTCAACTTGGGAGCTAACCGTTGGGCGCTTCGTGTTTGGTATCCGTTCGATAAGTCAGACGAAGATCTCGTCATCGAAGCACGCCAGCGCGGTGAGCTCGATGAGTTCGAAGAAGAGATCGATGAGACGGATGAAGGCATCGTCGACATTGAAGACGACCTTGACGTCTTTGCAAAAGGTGAAGATTTTGACGCATCTGAGTTCGATGCTGAGGATGAAGCCGAAAAAGTGGAAGGCCTTGACGAGTTCGAGGACGAAGACTTGGACGACGACCTCGACCTTAAAGACGAGGATGATTTATAAGAGACCGCAAAAAGCCGGGCATTTGTCCCGGCTAGGCGTGTCTCTTTTTCTTTTTTGACAGTTGAAAAAAAGAAAAAATAATGACTTGACGACTGCATCGTCTCTGACGTAAATTAGTCATGGGCTAGTTTAGCACGTAACGATGCAGCAAAAGTGTCCTCCATTTCAGTGGGGGCACTTTTGCTTTTTTTGTTTTTTCGTTTCCCGTTGTGGCATTTAAGAGAGGAGAATGATGATGACAAAGTATATTTTCGTAACAGGTGGGGTAGTATCTTCACTCGGTAAAGGGATCACAGCCGCTTCACTCGCACGTCTACTCAAAAACCGAGGTTTGAACGTGACGATTCAGAAGTTTGACCCGTATATCAATATCGACCCAGGAACGATGAGCCCGTACCAGCACGGAGAGGTGTTCGTCACAGATGACGGCGCTGAGACGGACCTTGACCTCGGTCACTACGAGCGCTTCATCGACATCAACTTGTCGCAAAACGCCAACGTGACGTCAGGTCGCATCTACTCGACGGTCTTGAAAAAAGAGCGTCGTGGCGATTATAACGGGGGAACGGTCCAAGTCATTCCACACATCACGAATGAGATTAAAGACCGCGTCTTCCGCGCCGGTCGCGAGACGAACGCAGATGTCGTCATCACAGAGATTGGTGGAACAGTCGGGGACATCGAGTCGCTTCCGTTCATCGAGGCCATTCGTCAAGTGAAAAACGATATCGGCAAAGAGAACGTCATGTACGTTCACTGTACGCTCGTCCCTTATCTCCGCGCTGCCGGTGAGATGAAGACAAAACCGACCCAACATAGCGTCAAAGAGCTCCGCAGTTACGGGATTCAGCCGGATATCATTGTCCTCCGTACCGAGCACGATATCCCAGAAGAGATGCGGGAAAAGATTGCCTTGTTCTGTGATACACGTAAAGAAGCGGTCATCGAGGCACAAGATGCGTCGACGCTTTACGAAGTGCCGCTCAACCTTCAAAAGCAAGGAATGGACCAACTCGTCAACGATTACTTCGGCTTCAACACGCCGGCCGCTGACATGACGGCTTGGAAAGAGCTCGTGCACACGGTCACGCACCTCGAGAAGAAAGTCAAAATCGCTCTCGTCGGAAAATACGTCGAACTTCGTGACGCGTACATCTCGGTAGCAGAATCGCTCAAGCACGCCGGTTACGCCTTCAACGCCGACATCGATATCGATTGGGTCAACGCTGAAGAGGTGACGGCAGAGAATGTCGAGACGCTTCTCGGAGACGCAGACGGGATTCTCGTCCCAGGCGGATTTGGAGAACGCGGCATCGAAGGGAAAATCGAAGCGACGCGTTATGCGCGTGAGAACAACGTCCCATTCTTCGGGATTTGCCTCGGCATGCAGCTCGCGACGGTCGAGTTCGCCCGTAACGTCTTGAAGCTCGACGGTGCCCACTCGGCCGAAATCGATCCGACGACGAACTATCCGATTATTGATTTGCTTCCAGAACAAAAAGATATCGAGGACCTCGGCGGCACGCTCCGTCTCGGCCTCTATCCATGCAAGCTCGAGCCAGGTACGAAAGCGCACGCCGCTTACAACCAAGAGCTCGTCTACGAGCGCCATCGTCACCGTTACGAGTTCAACAACGAGTACCGTGAAGCGTTCGAGGCAGAAGGGTTCAAGTTCTCAGGAACGAGCCCGGACGGCCGTCTCGTCGAAATCATCGAGATTCCAGAGCACAAGTGGTTCGTCGCGTCACAGTTCCACCCAGAACTCATTTCGCGTCCAGAGCGTCCGCAACGCTTGTTCCACGATTTCATCCAAGCCTCACTCGGCGAGTGAGTGGCAGGTCACAGTCTATGACTGTGGCCTTTTTTCTCGGGCAAAAGGCTGATGTGCGCAACAGCTTCAGGCGGATACATGTTGCCCGAAATCCGGGTACACTAATAGTAGAACAGGGAGAGGGCGATGCGACATGCGAGAACGAACTATGATTTATGCAGGATACGGGGGAGCGCTCGTCACGCTCAGCCTGTTGCCGTTCGTCGTCTTGCCGACGCTATTATTGCCGTATCAACTCGGGTGGACCGGGATTGTATTGCTCGCACTGTCGATTGGTCTATTGCGGTCGATTCGCGAGGGCTCGAATACGTACTTGAAACAGATGCTCAAAGTCACGTTCACGTTATTTTTGTTGTTCGTCTTCGTATACTACGTCTCGTTTGGTCTCGTCTTGTACGACTCGTACGGGCTCGAGCGGTTGCTCGAACAGTATGGCGACCAGGCGATGTGGGTGTTCGCCGCCTTCAGCTTCTTGCAGCCGATCGCGCTTCCGGTCCCGGAGGCGGTCAGTGTCCCGATCGGCAGTGTCGCCCTTGGGCCGCTTCGGGCGGCCTTAATCGGGAGCGTCGCGACGACGCTCGGCATCCTCGTCATGTACGGGCTCGCTCGGTTCGGGCGGGAACGGGTGATGCGGCTTATCGACGCCGACAAGCTCGCGACGTATGACCGATACGTGGACAAGTACGGACTTGGTGTGTTGCTCGTTTTGTTCATCATTCCGATCTTGCCTGACGAGATCATTTGTCTCGCGGCTGGGTTCAGCCGGGTGCCATTTCCTCGATTCGTTTTGATCGCCATCGGCGCGAAGCTCGTCACGTCGTTCGGTCTCGCCTATTCGGTCTCGCTCGGCGAACTGTTCATCACCGGTGCGAGTCCGTTCGCCGTCGTCTCGGTGACGGCGAGTCTCTTGCTCGTCATTTTGGCGCTCGTCTGGCGGAAGCGGAAAAAAGGGAATTCGAACTGATCCCTTGAAAGAGTAGACAGCACAGATAGAGAGGACGAGGGTATGATTTGTGATGAAGAGTTACTGATTCGACCAATTGAAGTTCGCGACTTGGATCGGTTATGGGAATTGATGTATAAGGATGAGGCACCAGAATTTAAGAAATGGGACGCGCCGTATTTTGAACATCGGGCGCAGACGTACGAGGTGTACTGTCAGAATGCGGGCGAACACGTCGGCCGTGACGACATGTGGGTCATCGAGGTCGATGGGACCGTCTATGGAACGGTTTCCTTCTATTATGAAGACGCCGGACAGAATTGGCTCGAGGTCGGGATCATCCTCCATCAAGCCGACCGCTGGAATCGTGGCATCGGCACGTGGGCGCTCAAGCTATGGGTCGGCCATCTGTTTCAGACGTTGCCAACGGTCCGGGTCGGATTGACGACGTGGTCGGGCAATGAGCGGATGATGAAAGTGGCCGAGAAGGTCGGCATGCGACTCGAAGGTCGGATTCGTCAGGTGCGCGTCGTCGACGACGTGCGTTACGACTCGATTCGCATGGGCATGTTGCGAGAAGAATGGATGACAGAAAGCGCTAAGTCTCGGTAGAGGCTTAGCGCTTTTCACGTGTGGAACAATTGGCGGTATTGGAGCGGGGTCATTTGTTTGTACGTCTTGAACGTGTTGATATAGGCCGTGCATGAGGCGAAGCGATATTTCTCACCGATGGTACAAATTGGAAAATTCGTTCCGAGTAAATCGGCGATGGACGCATCGATGCGTCGGCGCCGGATTCGTTCGGGTACACTCTCGCCGACTTCCTGTTTAAACAGGGCCGACAAATAATTGTTCGATAACCCGATTTGTCGGGCGATCCACGGGAGCGATAGTTCTGGCTCTTTCAAATGCTCTTCAATCAAATGGATGGTCGTCGTGACGTTCGGGTTCGTCGACACGGGAGGGGATAGAAACGCCATCATCTTCGTCAAATGGTCGACAATGACGGGAATGGCATAGATAAAGTCGAGTGTCGTCGTCAGTTCATCGATTAAGATGAGAAGAGCGCTCGTATAATTGAGCGCGGTCTGAACGTTTGGGTTATCGACTGGAATCAGACGGATGACGTGGTAAACGAGGCCACGGTAGTAAAAACGGACACTCATGTACTCATCGGAGACCGGAAGTTTCAATAGGTCGAGCGTCAGCGTCTCGAGCAGCTGCTCGGCCCGAATCGGATGGGCGCTGCGGAGCGCACTCACGATCTGTTGATCAAGCGTATAAAAGTTATCCACATGCTGAAAATCATCGAACAAATTTTTGTCACGATGCAGATGATTCAGAAATTGGCGTTTGATTTTGTTTTCCACCGGATGAGTCACTTCTTTCGTCGTACGATCGGGAACCGTTTATTTATTTCGTGGAACGTTCCGTTTAGTCACTTGCTTTAATTCGGCGATTTCGCGAGCGAGTGCTTCTTCACGGGAACGTGCGGATGATTCGAGGTGGTGTTCGAGTTCCTTACTTTTTTGTCGATACGTTTCAGCGACTTCTTTCGTACGCTGTTGATGCTGATTGAGTTGTTTGTTGTACGCATCGAGATCAATTGGCTTTTTCGTCATACATCATATGCCCCTTTCAAAAGACGGTCAAACAGACAGGCGCGGTGCAAGCGAGGCTTGGCCCGCAGTTTCATCGAGGAAACGATTCCTGTCCTTAGCTTACGAAGGGGGTGAAAGGTTGGAAAGTTAGGTCAACACGAAAGAAGTGGTGAAAAAGATGAAAAATGTGACGAAATTGTGTCCGTAGCATATCCCATTTCTCACACTACTCGATGAATTGCACAAACCACAAAAAAACCGCAGACATGAAGTCTGCGGTTGAAGGCTTATTTGACGGCTTGGTCTTTGATTGGGAACCAGCCGGCACGTGTTGTGATGGCGTTCCAGAGCGGAGCCGGGACGGCGAGTTCGGCTTGTTTGTTCAAGTCGAGTTCGGTCTCGATTTCGTCTTCACGACCGTCTTTCACTTTCTCGAGCCAATCCGGGTCGATGATGAGTTCGCGGCCGAGCGCGGCGAGGTCGATGACGTTCAGTGCGTCTTCGACTTGACCTGGGCGCTGGAGCTGTCCGACTCCGATGAGCGGGACGGCACCGTTGATGCGTTTAGCGATGCGATCAATCGACCGCTCCGTCACGTTCTCGTTCCGCATTGAACCGATATTGAAGTTCCAGAGCGAGGCGTGGAGGTAGTCGAGATTTTCTTCGAGCAACATATCGATCAATACGTCCGTATCGTCGAGCGTGATGCCTGGCTCTTCGACTTCTTCAGGCGAGAAGCGGTAGCCGATTAAGAAATTGTCCGCGCCTTCAGCTGCACGTTTGACCGAGCGAATGACTTCACGCGGGAATGTGAGGCGTGCGTTTACGTCGCCACCGAAGCGATCGTCGCGTCGATTCGAGTGAGGTGAGAAGAACTGTTGAATCAAATACGTGTTCGCCCCGTGAATCTCGACGCCGTCAAAACCGGCCTCAATGGCACGACGTGTCGCTTCGCCGAACGCCTCGATGATGGCTTCGACTTCTTCAGTCTCAAGGGCGCGTGGTGTGGCGGCACCTTCACGGACCGGTGCGATGGCGCTGGCGCTTACTGGTTGTTCGTTCGGAACGAGTTCCGGAGGAGACATGCGTCCTGCATGGAAGATTTGAAGAATCGCTTTCGCGCCTTCCGCTCTCAAACTTTCAGCGAGCTGACGAAGCCCAGGGATGAACTTGTCGTCATTCACACCGAAGGCGTTCGGGAACCCTTTGCCGTCTTCGGTCACGTAAGCACACGCCGTGATGGCGAGGCCGACGTTCTTCGCTCGCTTGCGGTAATAGGCAAGTTCGTGTTCCGACACTTCACCCGTCGGTGCTGACGAATAATGGGTCATCGGCGCAAGTACGAGCCGATTGTGGAGCTCGACGCCGTTTTTGAATTGGAAAGGTTGTAACATGCGTTTCATAAAAAAACTCCTCCTTGTTGGTGATACCTTGAAGTCTAGTCTTCTCATTTTGAAATTGCGAGCGGGACGCTTTCTGAGGAGCAGGTTGCACACTCCGTGAGCGGGTCGATGGTTGAATGCTAGAAAATGGGGTATAATACAGGAGAAAAGTTGATAACCGGTTGGAGACTACAGAGAGACCACGACATGGGGGGCGAAGCCTTGTTTTGTTGTGGTCTCTTTTCGCATACATCGAACCGGATTCATTATAGGAGGGGACAAGATGGAAATCAGAAATTTCTCAGCAAAAGAACGTGCCAAACGATATGAACAGTTAACGGGTGAACGTCACGACGTGCTCGTCGTCGGCGGAGGAATCACCGGTGCCGGAATCGCGCTCGATGCCGCGTCTCGCGGAATGAAGACGGCCGTGCTCGAAATGCAAGACTTCGCAGCCGGAACATCGAGCCGTTCGACGAAACTCGTCCACGGAGGGTTGCGCTACTTGAAACAGTTCGAAGTCGCGCTTGTCGCCGAAGTCGGAAAAGAACGCGCCATCGTCTATGAGAACGGGCCACACGTCACGACGCCAGAACGCATGCTGTTGCCGATGCATAAAGGCGGCACGTTCGGACCGCTTTCGACCGCGGTCGGCTTGATGGTGTATGATTTCTTAGCGGGCGTCAAACGCGCCGAGCGACGTTTGATGTTGAAGCCGGATGAAGTCATTCAAAAAGCGCCGCTCGTCAAAAAAGACGGTCTTGTCGGTGGCGGTTATTACGTCGAATATCGGACAGATGATGCCCGTATGACGATTGAAGTCGCGAAAGAGGCGGCCAACCACGGCGCTCTCCTCTTGAACTATTCGAAAGTGACTGGTCTAATCTATGAGCAAGGCAAAGTCGTCGGCGTCCACGTTGAAGACCAAATCGACGGCAAGACGTACGATGTCTATGCGAAGAAAGTCATCAACGCGACCGGACCTTGGGTCGACGTGCTCCGCGAACAAGACGGCTCGAACAAAGGGAAGATGCTCCGTTTGACGAAAGGGATTCACCTCGTCATTGACCAGTCGAAATTCCCGCTCAAACAAGCCATCTATTTCGATACACCAGACGGCCGGATGGTGTTCGCGATTCCGCGTGACGGCAAAGCGTACGTCGGGACGACAGACACGTTCTTCGATAAGGATAAAGCTCACCCACGCATGACGACCGAGGACCGCGACTATATTTTAGAGGCAATCCACTATATGTTCCCAGACGTGAACGTGACGGCAGATGACGTCGAGTCGAGCTGGGCCGGGATTCGTCCGCTCATCTATGAAGAAGGCAAAGACCCGTCTGAAATCTCACGGAAAGATGAGGTTTGGCAGTCTGAAAGCGGCTTAATCACGATCGCCGGTGGGAAGTTGACCGGTTATCGCAAGATGTCAGAGACGGTCGTCGATTTGGTGGCGAAACTGCTCAAGCAAGAAGAAGGCATCGTCTTCCTCGCTTCGCGCACGAAACATATGCCGATGTCGGGAGGCCATGTCGGCGGTTCGAAAGGGTTCGATGACTTCTTGACGAAGAAGAAGGCTGAACTGAAAAACCTTGGTCTCGATGACGTCAAAGCCGAGCAACTCGTCCGTCTCTACGGATCGAACATCGATCGTGTCATCGAACGGATGGACTCGAACGCGTACGACCTTCCAGAGTACGTCTATGCACAACTCATGTACGGCATCGAAGAAGAGTCGGTCGTTCGGGCCATCGACTTCCTCGTCCGCCGCACCGGAGCGATGTTCTTCGACATCGACTTCGTCCGCAACTATAAAGACGGCGTGCTCCGTTGCATGGCCGATGTCTTCAAATGGTCGGATGCTCGTCTCGCTGAAGAGCGGGCCGAGATCGAGAAAGAGATTGATCTCGCGGTCGTCCCTGTCACGGTCGACTAACGAAATAAAAGGAACCTCGCCGCGGCGAGGTTCCTTTTCATATGCCTAATTCTTCATAATACGCCATGATGCGTTCGTCGAGCGCCTCGACGATGTCCGGTTCGCCGAACAAATACAGATAAAGATACGTGCCGTCCTCACGATCCACTTCTGTTTCGAGTGTCAGTGTGGTCGGTCGTCCTTTAAAGATGACATCGATTGTGCCGAGGGCGTGCACGTTCGCTTCGTCGAGTTCCGGATCAGAAGCCAGCTTTTTGATGCGGGCGATGTCACTGTCTGCGATTGGCTCATCGAACGTCTCGGATAAGACGGCGAACGTCTCCGGCAATTCCTCGAGATCGGTCTCGACGGCAGCGGCGAGCGGTATCTCTTCTTGGTCTTCGCTGAAGACGTTCACCACGAGTCCGACCACGCTTCCAATCGTCAAGATGAACAATATGTATAACAAATATGGTTTCATGCTTTCGCTCCTGTTCGTTTCATGTTTTCAGTATATCAGCGCACCGGGTGTTTAGAAATAGGGAGACAATGGTATTGAAAAAGATGGAAAAGAGAAAGGCGGGGGAGTTACGATGAAACGAGCATGGGCAATCGGTGGCGTCGTCCTCATCTTATTTCTCGGTTGGCAGTTCGTCGATACGAATCGGCTGTTTGCCGACGTCTACTATACGAAAGTGCCGAGCACAAACGTCACCGACCAAGGAAAGAGACATACGTATGAAACGATTGGCTATGATGAAGACGGCAAGAAACGACCAATCACGTTCGAGGCACCGATTCGGCTGGCCGAAGGCGATTTTTTGAAACTGTATGTGAAAGACGAGCAGACGGTGACGGCCTACGAGCCGGTACCTGAGTCGGAAGTACCGGCCCAGTTAAAGGACGAACAGACCGAAGAACCGGTATCGATACCGTTGCCTTGATTTCAAAATAGGTCCGTCGCCAAACGAAATCGGATTTGGTATGGTTAGACTAGTGCAAACTATGGAGAGAAGGTAGATGGATGTCACGGATGTTGATCGCAGACGACCAAGACGGGATTCGGTTGATGTTAGCGCAAGTGTTCCAAAGCCTCGGCATCGAGGTCGACACGGCGAACGACGGACAGAACGCTTGGGAAAAGCTCGAACAGAACGGATACGATTTAGTATTGCTCGATATGAACATGCCGCGCATGTTCGGTCATGAAGTACTACGCAACATGCGCCAACGGAACATCGACACCCCGGTCATGATTATGACCGCGTTCGGGGAAAAATCGACGCTCGAAGAAGTGCAACGACTTGGCATTACCGCGCAATTTGAAAAGCCGTTCGATATTTATCGGATGATTGAAAAAGTGAAGGAAGTCCTCAAAATCACGTAATTCGTCACGAAGATGACATATGTAAACGCTTGCGCAGAGCCATTTCTATGCCCGAATAGCATAGGCACAAGTTTCGACGTGTGTTATAATGGGAACGAATTGCACGGGGGCATTTTTCCCAAAGTGCACAATAGCGAACAGACAGGAGGATGTCATTATGCCATTAGTATCAATGACAGAAATGCTTAACAAAGCATTCGAAGGCAAGTATGCAGTAGGCCAATTCAACATCAACAACCTCGAGTGGACGCAAGCGATTCTTCGCGCTGCGGAAGACGAGAAATCACCAGTTATCCTCGGTGTATCAGAAGGTGCAGCGAAGTACATGGGTGGCTTCACAACAGTTGTTAAAATGACTGAAGGTCTCATGCACGACTACAACATCACTGTTCCAGTTGCAATCCACCTCGACCACGGTTCATCTTTCGACAAGTGTAAAGCAGCAATTGACGCTGGTTTCACGTCTGTTATGATCGACGGTTCACACCACCCGATCGAAGAGAACATCGAAATGACGAAACAAGTCGTTGAATACGCACACGCTAAAGGCGCTTCAGTTGAAGCGGAAGTCGGCACAGTCGGCGGCGAAGAAGATGGCGTTGTTGGCGGCGTACAATACGCTGACCTCGACGAGTGCGTACGCGTCGTGAAAGAAGCGAAAGTTGACGCTCTTGCGGCAGCACTCGGTTCTGTACACGGAGAATACCAAGGCGAGCCTAAACTCGGCTTCAAAGAGATGGAAGAAATCGCAGAAGCGACTAAAACTCCACTCGTTCTTCACGGCGGTTCAGGTATTCCTGAGCACCAAATCAAAAAAGCAATCGAGCTCGGTCACAGCAAAATCAACGTTAACACAGAGTGCCAACAAGAATGGACTCGTGCCGTACGTGAGAAGCTCAACACGGACTCGAAAGTATATGACCCACGTAAAGTCATCGGCCCTGGTGTCGAAGCGATCTACAACGTCGTTACTGGCAAAATGCGTGAGTTCGGTTCAAGCAACCAAGCATAATCCTGTCACATCAGTCGGCTCTCTTTGCGAGAGCCGGCTTTTTTTATTGAAACGTAAGCGGTTAGGGTACCGTATATAGATGAAAAGGGGGAGTTTGCATGAAGTATCAAGAACGTTCGACAGAATCATTTTGGCGCATTTTTTATATCGTCGGTCCCATCATTATAATTGGTATGACGTTGGCCTTTGCCGCGCTGCCGGTCATTCTCATCCTCATGAATCCGAAACCGTGGTTGATTCCGCTGTTGTCACTCACTGTACTCGGCGGTTACGGCGTGTATCGTTTCTTGCAACTGTTTCGCCAGCTGTTCTGGAAAGAGCGGCACCAGTCGCACTATGAAGTGACCGCGACATATATTGAGGGGACGACGTATCGGCACGAGCCGGGTGAGTCAGTCGAGCAATCGTTCCCGCTCGACGCAATCAAGCAAGTCGTCTTCTTCCCGGCCATCGTCCGAAAGACAGAAGCGGCCATGCCGCATCCCTATAGACGACGGACGATCGAGTTGTGCCCGATGCTCGCCATCATGACTGACGAGGATTCAATGGAAATCTTGTTCGACCAACGCGATCTCGCCGCGTTCGAACAGTGGATTCAGTATTTTATCGAAGATAGCGTGCCAGTTTTCTATACACCGAAACGGCTCTACTGGATCGGGGCGAACATCGCGACACGGCGGGAGCGGTTCGATATGCTCCGTCGACCCGAAGAAATCATCCCGTTCACGTATACAGGCAATCTCGTGACCGACGAAGAGACCGCGGTCGGACTTTGGATCGAGACGCATGGGTCGGAGCGCTTAAAGGAAGGGCCGTATCAAGCGTATGAGACAAAACAAAAAAACGTGAAACGATGGACGGCAGTGGGGACGCTTGTTGGCGTTGGTTTACTCATCGGATCGATGTTCGCCATCGCCGGCTTGACGTAAAGGGTGTAGCAATTCCATGACAATTTCCTCATAATAAGAAGTGTAAGCGATCACAACACCATTCGAGGAGGAATTGTACATGCGTTTTTTCATTGATACGGCAAACGTGGAAGACATCAAGAAAGCTCATCAGATGGGCGTCATCGGGGGAGTGACGACGAATCCATCGCTCGTCGCCAAAGAAGGCGTCGATTTCCATACACGGCTACGCGAAATCTGTGAGATCGTCGGGGATCTCTCAGTCAGCGCGGAAGTTATTGCGCTCGACGCAGCGGGTATGGTGGAAGAAGGAAAGGAACTTGCGGCCATCGCGCCGAATATTACTGTCAAGGTACCGATGACGCCAGCAGGGATGGAAGCGGTCAATACGTTTTCACAGCTCGGCATCAAGACGAACGTGACGCTCATCTTTAACGCCAACCAAGCGCTACTCGCGGCTCGGGCCGGCGCGTCATACGTCTCGCCATTCATCGGTCGTTTGGACGATATCGGTCAAGATGGTCTCGACCTCGTCGAGACGATTGCCAATATCTTTGCCATCCATGGTATCGATACAGAAATCATCGCAGCTTCCGTTCGCCATCCGGTCCACGCGACGAAGGCGGCTCTCCTTGGAGCCGACATCGCCACGGTACCATACAAAGTCATCGAACAGATGATGAAACATCCGCTCACTGACAAAGGGATCGAGCAATTCTTAGCGGATTGGAACAACGCTCAATCCAAATAAGTTTGTCGCAGAAAGGTTTGATCTTCGTGGAAATTCTCCATATCGTAGGACAGCAAAAACTTGAAGGAACAGTTGACATTAGCGGTGCCAAACAGAGCGCCTTGCCTTGTCTCGTCGCAGCACTTTTGACGGAAGAACCGGTGACGATTGAGAACGTCCCCGTCATTGAGGACGTCGAAGTGATGCTCAGTCTATTACAAGAACTCGGCGTCGCGATTGAACGGGACGGGGAGCGGATGACGCTTCATGCGAAAGATGCCGTCGCCATGCCGCTGCTCGGCTCAGAGACGCGTAAAGTCCGAGCCGCTGTCTATTTGCTCGGGGTGTTTGCGGCTCGTTTTGGGAAAGGGGCCGTCGGGCTTCCCGGTGGATATGCGATTGGTCCACGACCGATCGATTTACATTTGAAAGCACTCGAACGTCTCGGCATTAAAGTCGAGAACGAGTCGGGACTTTATCATGTGAACGCCGAAAAGCTGGAAGGAAATCGAATTTATCTCGATCTCCGTTCGTTCGGGGCGACAGTGAGCGCCATGCTCGCGGCCGTGCTCGCTAACGGGACGACCGTCATCGAGAACGCGGCCATCGATCCGGAAATCGTCGACGTCGCGACGATGCTCACTTCGATGGGGGCCCATGTCATCGGGGCGGGCACCGACGAGATTCGCATCAAAGGGGTCGACAAGCTCCACGGCTGTACACACACGCTCATTCCCGATCGGTTAGAGGCTGGGACGTTCATGATTTATGGCGCGGTCGCGGGTGAAGTGACGGTTCGAAACGTCATTCCGACTCACTTAGAAGGCGTCATTCAAAAACTACTGGATTACGGGGCCGACGTCGAAGTCGGGGAAGAGACGATCACGGTGCGGGCGAACGCCTTTAAACCGATTGATATCCGTGTCTTCCACTATTCGGGGTATCCGACCGACCTGCAGCCGATCATGTCGGCCGCACTGTTGAAAGCGGACGGAACGAGTATCGTCACCGACAAGCTGTACGCCCAACGCTTCCGCCATATCGCGGAAATGCGGCGCATGAACGCACAGATTACGCTCGAGGACGCTTCGGCCGTCATTCGCGGCGGGACAACGCTCGCCAATGCGGAAATGGAATGTGCAGACGCACGGAGCGGGGCAGCCCTCGCCTTAGCTGGGCTTCAAGCGAGTGGCGAATCCACGGTGATCCGTGCGGAAAAATTGAACGATTCATATGTCGATTTCGTCGGCAAACTAAAACAACTCGGCGCGCTCGTCTGGGTCGATGAGGTGTCCGAGTAAAAAGGGGAGAATTCGGGTGGAACGTAGTTTATCAATGGAATTGGTCCGAGTCACAGAAGCGGCAGCGCTATCTTCGGCTCGTTGGATGGGTAAAGGCTTGAAAGAAGAGGCGGACGATGCGGCGACGACCGCGATGCGTGAAGTGTTTGATACGATTCCGATGAAAGGGGTCGTTGTCATCGGGGAAGGCGAGATGGATGAGGCACCGATGCTCTATATCGGTGAAAAAGTCGGGAACGGCTATGGCTCGCGCCTCGACGTCGCTGTCGATCCACTCGAAGGGACGAGCATCGTCGCGACGGGAACATGGGGAGCGCTTGCCGTTCTCGCGGTCGCTGACGCCGGTGACCTTCTTCACGCGCCGGACATGTATATGGACAAGATTGCCGTCGGTCCGGAAGCGGCCGGATTGATCAGTCTCGACAACTCGATTGAAGAGAATATCGCCATCGTCGCCAAGGCGAAGAACAAGAACGTCGAAGACGTCGTCGTCACGATTTTACATCGTGATCGTCACGAAGAGATGATTCAACGTGTCCGCGCGACGGGTGCTCGTATCAAGTTGATTCCTGACGGAGACGTGGCCGCGGCCATCAACACGGCGTTCCCGAAAACGGGTGTCGATTTGTTGCTCGGTTCGGGTGGTGCGCCGGAAGGCGTCATCGCGGCCGTCGCGATGAAATGTCTCGGCGGTGACTTCCAAGGTCGCCTGCTTCCTGAAGACGAAGCCCAAGAGAAACGTTGCCAAGACATGGGCATCGCCGATACGGGCCGGATTTTGCTGTTAGACGACCTCGTCAAAGGTGAAGATTGCATCTTCGCGGCGACGGGCGTGACGGACGGGGAACTCCTCCGCGGCGTCCAGTTCACCGGGCAAGGCGGTCAGACGCACTCGGTCGTCATGCGAGCCAAGTCAGGAACGGTCCGCTTCGTCGAAGGCATCCACTCCTTGAAGAAAAAACCGAAAATGGTCATGAAACCTTAATTCTCTCGAGCTGTGGACATTGCGTCCACAGCTTTTTTGATGTGTTCCTACATATTTATTATGCGTTAGAACGGGAATAGAGAGTCAGGAGGTGTATACAAATGATCGAAGTGGAATCGCTCGTCAAAACGTTCGGGGACGTGGCGGCCGTCGATGGGATTTCGTTCTCGGTCCAGAAAGGAGAGATTTTCGCTTTCCTTGGACCGAACGGGGCTGGCAAGTCGACAACCGTGCAAATGTTGACGACGCTCGTCCGACCGACCGAAGGGAAGGCGCGGGTGAATGGATTCGATGTCGTCAAACAAGAGAAGGACGTCCGCCTGTCGATTGGCGTCGCCCTGCAAGAGACCGGAATCGACAAAGTGTTGACCGGGCGGGAACTGCTCGTCTTGCAAGGCCGGTTGTTCAAGATGACGAAACAAGAGGCGGAGACGCGCGCCGAGGAACTGCTCCGTGTCGTCTCGCTCACGGAAGCGGCCGACCGGAGAAGTGGCACATATTCGGGCGGGATGCGGCGTCGGCTCGATTTAGCGCTCACGCTCGTCCATCGACCGACCGTCTTGTTTTTAGATGAACCGACGACCGGGCTCGACCCGGCGAGCCGCATCGAGATTTGGAACGAGGTGAGACGGCTCAACGAGGAGTTCGGCACGACGATTTTCTTGACGACTCAGTACTTAGAAGAAGCGGATGAACTGGCCGACCGGATCGCCATCATCAATCATGGGAAAATCGTCAGTGAAGGGACGGCTGAGACATTGAAACGACTCGTCGGCGGCGAGACGATTGCGATGACGTTCCACAGCAATCAAGAAGCGTCTGCAGCCGCTGCGTTGTTCGGTCATACGGCGACCGGGCAACACGTGGCGTTCGAGCTCGTCAATCATACGCTGATGGAAGTCGTGCGCCAGCTCGATGAACGGTCGCTTCAACCGGAACGTCTGACCGTGAAGCAACCGTCGCTCGATGACGTCTTTTTGAAAGTGACCGGTGAGTCATATGAAGGAGGTGTGCCCGATGTGGACTGAGACATGGCTCTTCACGAAACGGAGCCTCATTACGACGATTCGGAATCCGTTTTCGTTCATCCCGAACTTGATTATTTCCGTCTTCTTCCTACTCGTTTACACGAGCGGATTATCGAGCGTCGCATCGCTTCCTCAGTTTGATGGGAGCGCCTATTTAAACTTCATCTTGCCGGTCTCCATCGTGTCCGGGGCGGTCGGTGGGGCCGGGGGGACGGGACAAGCGCTCGTCCGTGATATCGAGAGCGGCTACTTCGCCCGCTTGCTTCTGACTCCCGCGACGCGGACGGCGATCGTGCTCGGCCCGATGATTGCCGGGATGTTGCAACTGCTCGTCCAGACGCTCCTCATCTTCGGGGTAGCGTTCTTGCTCGGTTTGTCGATTCCGGTCGGTCTGCCTGGATTCTTGTTCACGGTGCTGCTTGCCATCGGATTCGGCCTTGGTTTTGCTGGTTACTCGGTCGGTGTCGCGTTAAAGACACGGAACGCTCAGGCTGCACAAGCCGGGACGCTCTTGTTCTTCCCGCTCATCTTCTTGTCGACGACGTTCGTCCCGAAAGAGTTGATTGAGGCAGAATGGCTCAAAGTAGCGGCGACGTTCAATCCGACGACGTACATCTTTGAAGGGATGCGTGCCGTCTTGACGCAACCGACGATCGACTGGAGCGCGTTATCGGCCGGACTTGCCGTCGCCGGGGCGATGAGCGTCATCATGGTCGTGTTCGCGGCGACGAACGCACGCGGTGCCTTGAAACAAAAATGACGAGCGGGGTTCAGCCCCGCTCGTCCTGGTCGATCATGAACGTCACAATCAAAAAGAGAATAAAACTGATTAACGAGACTGTGCCCCCGACGATGAAATACACAAGGGTGACGGTCTCATTCCATTGGAACGGGTTCATCGTGTAGAACCACATCCCGCTCGTCAATCCGATTGATCCGATGACGGCCGTCCACCCGTGAATCGTGACGAGCAGTTGGTTCCGGACCGCATATAAGCGATAGAAGACTCCCCAGGCGAAGACCGATAGCCAACCGGCGAGCAGAATATGGGCGTGGATCGGACGAAAGGCATAACTGCCGGCGCCCGACATATGCGACCCGAGCGCCGTCCCGATGACACCGAACAGCGCGGCGAGGCGAATCAAGCGAAGACTCCAAATCTTTTCCATGGCATAGAACAACTCCTTCAGCGTGATGGCTTTATCGTAACGAAGCCAGATGAACGGAAGATGAACGAACGTAAAAAAACGACCCAGTTCCTATGAACCGGGTCGTTTGGTCGTTTAAATTAGAGGTATGATCCTGCACCGACATAACGTGGTGCCCAGTAACCTGATGTGAAGCTCGCGTATTTCACGCCGCCTGTTTCAGAGTTGATCATTTGTGTTTTGCTGAGTGCCATTCCAACGTGTTGGATCGTGCTTCCGTTGTGTGAGAAGAACACGAGGTCGCCGGCTTGAATCGCTGACTTCGAAACTTTTTTCGAGTTAGCGTATTGCGAGCGTGAATCACGTGGGATCGATTTGTTGATGGCTTTCTTGTAAACGTGACCTGTGTAACCTGAGCAGTCAAAACCAGAAGTTGTCGTTCCGCCGTAACGGTAAGGTGTACCGAGGTACTTCTTCGACTCAGCGACAAGTTTTGTACGAGCGCTTGATGCAGAAGCAGTTGTTACTTTCTTCGCAGTCGCTGTCTTCGTGTTTGCTTTCAAGTACGTGTAAGTAGATGAAGCTGAGATATAACGGTGAGACCCTTTGTAGTTGATTTTGTAGAATGAACCAACTTTGCCAAGGTATGTATAGCGTTGGCCTTTGTTCATCGTTGTCGTGACTTTCGAGCTGAGCGACGGTGCTGTGCGGATGTTCAAGCCGTTAACTTTCGAGTAAGCGAATTTACCAGTAGCGGCTTCTGCTTGTTCACCTGTTGTGAAAGCAAGACCCGAGAAAGCGAGAGTGGCAGCGACAATAATAGATGCGAAACGCTTTAACATAGTGTATTTCCCTCCGTTTTTTAAAATAAAACCCTAAGTGGCTGTATATGATCGATGTGTGTTAACAAGATTAGAGCACAAGTTGCGGATATTACCCGGTTTCCTGTGCAAATAAACTATATCATGCGCAAGACCGATGGCATTTTTCAATCACAAGACAAAAACAGTTTTCTTGTAACATATTTGAAACAATATGCGAGAATAGAGACTTATTTGTTACATACATAGTAAAAAGGTTGTTATGTTTTCAACAACAGGGGAATAGACTGACATAAAGCCGTTTTTCAAACAGTGACGGTTTGACTGAAGTGTGATTAGATGAATGAGGAATGAACGTTTACTTTTGAAATATAGAATCATGAAAGACAGGTGACTTGAATGAGTCAAACGACTGAACCGGCTAAAAACTACACGCTTCGGGAACTCGAGACGAAGACGTTGAAAGAGTTATATGAGATTGCGAAAGAAGTGAACGTGCCTCAGTATCGCGAGGCACGTAAACGTGAGCTCATGTTCCGGATATTGAAATCACAGGCAGAATCAAAAGATCTTTATTTCCTCGAAGGAATCCTAGAGATTATTCCGCCTAACCCACAGTCGCAAAACGATGGCGGTTTTGGTTTCCTACGCCCCATCAATTACTCGCAATCGTCTGAAGACATTTATATCGCGGCTTCGCAAATCCGCCGCTTTAACCTCCGTAACGGCGACCTCGTGACGGGGAAAGTCCGGAAACCGAAAGAGAATGAACGGTTCCAAGGGCTTCTCAGCGTCGAGGCGGTCAATGGCGAGACGACGGATTCGACGCGCAACCGGGATTACTTCCCGGCGCTCACGCCGATTTACCCGGAACAACAGATGGTGCTCGAGACGGAGCCAAACCATTTGTCGGTCCGCGTCATGGACATGATTGCTCCCGTCGGCTTCGGGCAGCGAGGGTTGATCGTCGCACCGCCTAAGGCAGGGAAGACGTCCCTCTTAAAAGAGATTGCCAATTCGATCACGACGAACCATCCGAACGTCGAGTTGATTATTCTGTTGATTGATGAGCGGCCGGAAGAAGTGACGGACATTCAACGTTCGGTGCCTGGTGCAGACGTCGCCTACTCGACGTTTGACGAGACACCGGAAAACCATGCTCGCATCTCGGAGCTCGTTCTCGAACGGGCGATGCGCCTCGTCGAACATAAGAAGGACGTGGTCATCTTGCTCGACTCGATCACGCGTCTGACGCGGGCGTACAACTTGTCCGTCCCGCCGAGCGGACGGACGCTCTCCGGCGGGATTGACCCGGCCGCGTTCCATAAACCGAAGAAGTTCTTCGGGGCGGCCCGTAATATCGAGGACGGCGGCAGTTTGACGATTCTCGGCACGGCACTCGTCGATACGGGTTCGCGCATGGATGACGTCATCTATGAAGAGTTCAAAGGAACGGGCAACATGGAGCTGCACCTCGACCGCAAACTGGCGGAACGTCGGATTTTCCCGGCCATCGACATTCGTCGCTCGGGAACGCGCAAGGAAGAATTGCTGCTCGGCAAAGGCGAACTCGACTCGCTTTGGACGATTCGTCGCACGATGAACGAGTCGCCAGACTTCGTCGATCAGTTCTTGCGCCGGGTCCGCGAAACGAAAACGAACCTCGACTTTTTTGCGGCGCTTGAGGCCGATAAGAAAAAGAGTCGACGCCCGGTGAAAAAAACGAAAACGGACTTGTAAATCCTTGAACCGGGTGCTATTATATTCTAGTGAACTTTCTCTAGGTTGAAAGAATACTTAGGGCAGAAGGAGTTGAAAAGCAATGAAACAAGGAATCCACCCAGAATACCGTAAAGTCGTATTCATGGACTCGACGACTGAGTTCAAATTCATCTCTGGTTCGACTCGTTACTCTAACGAGACAATCACGATGGAAGATGGTAACGAATACCCACTCATCCGTGTCGATGTATCTTCTGATTCGCACCCGTTCTACACAGGTCGCCAGAAATTCGCATCTGCGGACGGTCGTATCGAGCGCTTCAACAAGAAGTACCAACGTTAATCGTCAACTTGTATGCACACCGCCTAGGGATTGCCCTTGGCGGTTTTTATTTTTTTTAGATAGAAGTCAACCCTTTTTCTTCAAGAAAAAGATGGGTATAATCGGGAAGCGATTAACGAAGGAGAGGGCGAAGTAGAATGATGCATGTGACGAACCGTTACGGTTGGATAGAAGTGATTTGTGGGAGTATGTTTTCTGGGAAATCGGAGGAACTGATCCGCCGTGTCCGTCGGGCGCACTACGGGAAAATCCCTGTCCAAGTGTTCAAACCGGCAATCGACGATCGGTACCACGAAGAGAACGTCGTCTCCCACAGCGGCAACTCGGTCGTGGCCGTGCCGATTCAATCGAGTCAAGACTTATACGATGCGGTGCGTGAAGAGACGCAAGTCATCGCCATCGACGAGGTTCAGTTCTTCGACGAAGGGATCGTCGACGTGATCGAGCAATTGGCGTCAGAAGACAAACGTGTCATCTGCGCAGGCCTCGACATGGACTTCCGAGGTGAGCCGTTCACGATGATGCCAGAGCTGTTGTCGCGTGCCGAATTTGTCACGAAGCTGCAGGCCATCTGTCTATCATGCGGGGCGCCAGCTTCTCGGACGCAACGATTGATTGACGGTGAACCGGCGCGTTTCGAAGACCCGGTCATCTTGGTCGGCGCTTCCGAGTCGTACGAACCGCGTTGCCGTCATTGCCACGACGTCCCGAATAAACCACGCCCAGTCCGCCATACAGTGGCCGACTGACGTCGACGGACCGCCCTTGGCGGTTCGTTTTTTGCTATAATGAAGACAGTTCGATTTGACGGAGAAAGGACGGATCATCATGTTTGACCGTTTGAGCGTATTAGAAGAACGCTATATGCAATTAAATGAGATGCTCGCTGACCCTGAAGTGCTCAGCGATGCGAATAAATTACGACAATATTCAAAAGAACAGTCGCAACTCGAAGAAACGGTGCAGGCGTACCGTCACTATAAAGAGACGAGCACGGCGTATAAAGAAGCAAAAGCGATGCTCGAGGACCGCACACTCGATGCTGATATGCGCGAGCTCGCCAAAGAAGAGATGTCACTCCTCGAGCCGGAAGTGAAGGCGCTCGAGGCGAAATTACGCGTCTTGCTGTTACCGAAAGACCCGAACGACGACAAGAACGTCATCGTCGAGATTCGCGGGGCAGCCGGCGGAGACGAGGCGGCACTGTTCGCAGTCGACCTATACAAGATGTACACGCGTTTCGCCGAGCGGCAGAACTGGAAGGCCGAATTGATTGACGCCAACTATACAGAACTCGGCGGTTTCAAAGAAGTGACGTTCCTCATCAACGGGACGGGTGCCTATTCGAAACTGAAGTTCGAGAACGGGGCGCATCGGGTCCAACGTGTCCCATCGACCGAGTCGGGCGGACGCATCCATACGTCGACGGCGACCGTCGCCGTGTTGCCGGAAGCAGAGGACGTCGAAGTGCACATCGATATGAAAGACGTCCGTGTCGACACGTTCACATCATCGGGTCCAGGCGGCCAGTCGGTCAATACGACCCAATCGGCCGTGCGCTTGACGCACATCCCATCGGGGCTCGTCGTCTCGTGTCAGGACGAGAAGTCGCAACATAAAAACAAAGACAAGGCGCTCAAAGTACTCCGAGCCCGCCTGTATGACAAGATGCAAAGCGAACACCTACAAGAACTGTCGGCGCAACGCAAATCGGCCGTCGGGACGGGAGACCGCTCAGAGCGGATTCGGACGTATAACTTCCCGCAGAGCCGTGTGACCGACCACCGCATCGGGCTGACACTCCAAAAGCTCGACCGCGTCCTCGCCGGGGAACTTGAAGATATCATCGACGCCCTCGTCATGGACGAACAGGCCCGTCTGATGGAGGATGTCGATTGATGCGGATCGCGGCGAGGCTGAAACAAGCGGAACGGGAGCTCGAGGCCGCTAATCGTGATGCCTCGATGGCGGAGTGGTGGCTCATGCACGTCCTTGACGTCGATCGGACGGGACTACTCATCCGTTTGTCCGATGAATTGACGACGGAAGAGGCGAAGTCGTTTGACGCCGGGTTCGAGCGTCTCTTGGCAGGTGAACCGGTCCAACACTTGATTGGTCACGCCCCGTTTTATGGACGGATGTTCGAGGTCAATCGTGACGTCTTGATTCCGCGTCCGGAAACGGAAGAGCTAATTGAATGGGTCGTCGAGCATGTGCATAATGTCTCCGACGATGAGATCGTCGACATCGGGACGGGCAGCGGCGCAATCGCCGTCACACTCAGTCTCGAGCTAGGTGTCCGTGTCCAAACGGTCGATATTTCCCGGGAAGCAATCGCTGTCGCCGAGCGTAATGCAGCGTCCCTCGGGGCGGATGTGTCCTTCCATGAAGGAGATTGCCTCGCGCCGATTACCGACAACTCGATTCGCGTCCTCGTCTCAAATCCGCCTTATATCGAGGCGGACGAACTGCTCGATGAGACGGTCGCGGGCTTCGAGCCTCACCTCGCCTTGTTCGGCGGAGCGGACGGGCTCGACTTTTATCGAACGATCATCGCCGACTCGATGCGCGTCTTGTGTGCCGATTGGCAATTGATTGCATTTGAAATCGGGTATAATCAAGGACAAGTTGTGAAATCGTACCTGTCCGAACGTTATCCTGAAGCAGAAACGGGTATTTTAAAAGATATAAACGGCAAAGACCGAATCGTCTACGCCGTGAGGGAAGGGATTGCGCATGGAAACGAATTGGATCAAGCCGACAGAAGTTGAGGAAGGGGTACGTCTCTTGAAGGCTGGCGAGGTGATTGCCATCCCGACGGAGACTGTCTACGGACTCGCCGGAGATGCGACGAACGATGTCGCCATCAAAAAGATTTTCGAGGCGAAAGGAAGACCGTCGGATAACCCGCTCATCGTCCACGTCGCCACGGTCGAACAGGCCGAACATTTCGCGCAAACCATCCCGCCGGTCGCGAGACTCTTGATGGAAGCGTTTTGGCCCGGTGCCTTGACCATCATCTTACCGTCGAACGGTCGGGCGTCGTCACTCGTGACGGCTGGTCTGGATTCGATTGGATTGCGGATGCCGGACCATCCGGCCGCACTTGACTTGATCCGCACGTCCGGTCTTGGACTGGCAGCACCAAGTGCGAACCGCTCGGGACGTCCATCACCGACGTCGGCCCGGCACGTGGCAGATGATTTGACCGGTCGGATCGCGGGTATTATGGATGGGGGACCGACAGGCATCGGCGTCGAGTCGACCGTAATCGATTGCACGGCAGAACCGGCGACGATTTTACGTCCGGGCGGCGTGACGAAAGAAGCGATTGAAGCGGTTATTGGCCCGGTCATTCTCGATGCCAACTTGAGCGATGAAACAGCTGCGCCACGATCACCAGGAATGAAGTACACCCATTACGCCCCGAGCGCACCCCTGTATTTAGTCGAAGGGGGACGTGAAGACCTCGTCCGTGTCGTCATGGCGCGGCAGGAAGCGGGCAAGCGAGTTGGCGCACTCGTGTTCGATGAAGCGACGACCCCGGCTGACGTCACCCTCTCTCTCGGGACTTCGATGGAGACGGCGGCCCAGCGGCTATACGAGGCGTTGCGTAAATTTGATGAGACGGATGTAGAAGAGATTTACGTGAATCGGATTGAACCGACGGGAGTCGCTCTTGCCGTTTATAACCGCCTCTACAAGGCGGCTGGCGGTAAAGTCATCCGTCCATAGGAAGAGGCTTAAGGACATAGAGGAGGATCACGCGATGTCGATGAAACGCGTATTATTCATATGTAGTGGGAACACATGCCGAAGCCCGATGGCGATGGCCCTGCTCCGTTCGAAAGTGACGGGGGACGAGTTCGATATTCGTTCAGCCGGACTTCGGACGATGCAAGGGTTTGATGCATCAGAAAATGCACTCCAAGTGTTGCGTGAACGAGGAATTGAGCTCGAGCACGTGACGCAAACGTTTGACGACGTCCTCGGACGCTGGTCGGACGTCATCTTGACGATGACACGGGCGCATCGTGAACAGATTCGGGACACGTATCCGGATTTGGCCGATCGCACATTCACATTATATGAGTTCGTCACGGGACTCGAGCGCGATATTAACGACCCGTTCGGAGGGTCGATGAACGTCTATCGCCAAGTCCGAAACGAACTCGAACCACTCGTGAATCGACTTGTGCTAAAATTGACGAATGACGGGTCAAAGGTGACGAAACCACCGAGACGCCTACCAAAGAAGACGGGGGAATGACGGAATGAAAATCGCAATCGGCGCCGATCATGGCGGATTCAATTTGAAGAAAGACATCATCGGATTATTGGAGGAGCTTGGACACGAGTATAAGGACTTCGGGACACACTCGGCCGAGTCAATCGATTATCCGGACGTAGCCATTCCAGTCGCCGAAGCAGTCGCGGCCGGTGAGTTCGACCGTGGCATCTTGATTTGCGGGACTGGAATCGGCATCGGCATTGCCGCCAACAAAGTGAAAGGCATCCGGGCGGCACTCGTACACGACTCGTTCAGCGCAAAAGCGACGCGTCAACATAACGACTCGAACATCATGACGATGGGCGAGCGCGTCATCGGACCGGGTCTTGCACTCGACTTAGTGGCGACATGGCTCGATACGGACTTCGAAGGCGGACGCCACTCGAACCGTGTCGACAAGATGAGCGCTTACGAAACGAAGTGACGACGATGAAGGCGGAGCTTTTGAACTTATTGACGGAGTTGCATGAACGGTTTCCGTTAGATGAGGAAAAGATGCTCGTCATCGGTTGTTCGACGAGCGAGGTCGTCGGCAAGACGATCGGGAAAGCGGGTTCGATTGATGTGGCGTCGGATTTAATCGAGGCGTTCCTTGCGTTTCGGGACAAGACCGGCGTCCATCTCGCCTTTCAAGGCTGCGAACATATCAATCGCGCCCTTACGATCGAGCGACGGACCTTGAAACAGTTCGGGTTGACGGAAGTGACGGTCGTCCCAGTCCGCGCGGCGGGCGGGGCGATGGCCGAGAAGGCGTACGAGCGTTTCGACGCCCCGTGTGTCGTCGAATCGATTCAAGCGGACGCCGGCATCGATATCGGCTCGACACTGATCGGCATGCATTTGAAGCCGGTCGCGATCCCGGTCCGGTTGTCGGCGAAGCAGCTCGGTGAGGCGTACGTCACGTTCGCCATCACGCGACCGAAATTGATTGGCGGCCCACGGGCCCACTATCCAGCAAAATAAAGAAAGCCGGTCTGCGCGACCGGCTTTCTTTTGCGTTATAACTCTTCACTGAACAAATATGAGATGACCATCGGGAACCGATCGCGCCAAGCGAGCTCGTTATGGACACCTTCCTCGATGACCTCGAAGCGGATATGTTCGACCTTGTCGCGCAGCAGGGCGTAGACCCGCTCGCTCGACTCGAGATACATCTCGTTCGTCGGACCGTCCGCTGACGGCTGTTCGACTTCTTTGCGGCCGACGTCCATATACAGACGTTCGACGCCGTTCAAATCACTCGCGTCAATCAATTGCTCGAGCTCGGTCTGGTTGAACCAGAACGCCGAGGACAATGAAGCCACGCGCTTGAAGACATCGGGATAGACGCAAGCGGCGTAAATCGAAATCAAGCCGCCCATCGAGCTGCCCATCATCGCCGTCTCGTCCGGCTTCGTCCGATAGTTCGCGTCAATCATCGGCTTCAACTCTTGGGCGATGTATTCAATGTAGGCCGATCCTTGTCCACCGAGCGTCACGTCTTGACCGAGCAAGCTCTCGCCGATGTACGGGTTCTCCCACGGACCGTACTCGTCGAGCCGCATCTCGCCGGGGGCGCTGTCGATGCCGACGATGATGATGTCGCGCTTCGAGGCGTCCATATACTCGCCGGCGCGCCAGCTCATCTTATAGCTCGCGTCCTCGTCGGCGAACACGTTCTGTCCGTCATGCATATAGAGCACGGGATAACGTTTGTCCGTCGTGTCGTAATCGGCCGGCGTATAAATCCGAATCGTCCGCTCGCGCTCGAACGGGGTGATGGTAATTTGTTTTGTCTCAATCATAAGTAGCCTCCTCTGATCGTCTTCTTTCATATGATACCCGACTTGCCCGTGGATTAGACGATACCCAAAAAAAGAAGCATATGTTACGATGGGGGTGTTGATTTTTAGACATTCAGAGGGGGTTTCAACATGGTAAACACGACGAAGTTGAAAGTACAGGATGCGGAATTGTTTGAAGCGATGCAACACGAGCTCGGTCGCCAACGCGAGAACATCGAACTCATTGCCTCGGAGAATTTTGTCTCAGAAGCAGTCATGGAAGCGCAAGGCGGCGTGCTCACGAACAAGTACGCGGAAGGTTATCCAGGCCGTCGCTACTACGGCGGTTGTGAGTTCGTCGACGTGGCCGAGAACTTGGCCCGCGACCGCGCCAAGGAGCTGTTCGGTGCAGAACACGCCAACGTCCAGCCGCACTCGGGTGCCCAAGCGAACATGGCCGTTTACTTCACAGTCCTTGAAGCCGGTGACACGGTGCTCGGCATGAACTTGTCGCACGGTGGCCATTTGACGCACGGAAGTCCGGTCAACTTCTCAGGCGTTCAGTACAATTTCGTCGAATACGGTGTAGACAAAGAGACAGAACACATCGATTATGACGTTGTCGCAGCCCTCGCGAAAGAACATAAACCAAAACTCATCGTCGCTGGTGCCTCGGCGTACCCGCGGACGATCGACTTCGCCAAGTTCCGTGAAATCGCCGATAGCGTCGATGCCTACCTTATGGTCGACATGGCCCACATCGCAGGTCTCGTCGCAGCCGGTCTTCATCCGAACCCGGTCGAGCACGCGCATTTCGTGACGACGACCACGCACAAGACGCTTCGTGGTCCACGCGGCGGTATGATTCTCTGTAAAGAAGAGTTCGCCAAGGCAATCGACAAGTCGATTTTCCCAGGGATTCAAGGTGGTCCGCTCATGCACGTCATCGCAGCGAAGGCCGTGGCGTTCGGGGAAGCGCTCCAACCTGAGTTCAAAGAGTATCAGGCACAAGTCATCAAGAACGCACAGGTGCTCGCGCAAGGGCTAGAAGAGGAAGGGCTCCGCATCGTATCGGGCGGTACGGATAACCACCTTCTCCTCGTCGACCTCCGCGGCATCGACATCACCGGGAAAGCGGCCGAGCATGCGCTCGACGCAGCCGGCATCACGGTCAACAAGAACACGATTCCATTCGATCCGGCATCACCGTTCGTCACGAGCGGGATTCGTCTCGGGACGGCCGCGATGACGACGCGCGGATTGAAAGAAGACGATATGCGTGAAGTCGCTCGCTTGATCGGACGCGTCTTGACGAACCATGAAGATGAAGCAGTGCTCGCGGAAGCGCACGAAGCAGTTCGCGCGTTGACGTCGAAGTTCTCGCTCTATCCTGAACGAGACTGACGAATGGACGTACGGACACTCGCAGATCGGGAACTTGCGGAACTGCCGCTCATCGATATGACGGAATGGCTCGTCCGAAAAGGCGAGCATGACCCGACGTTTCGCCTCGTCGCGAACGAGTTCGGGGTCGTGACGACGCTACTCGACCACGGGTATTATATCGAGGCAAGTGAACGGATTGTACCGCTTCTCGGAATGAAAGTGCCGGCGGCGTTTCATCGGCTCGGTCTTGCGCTCGAAGTGAAGGCGAACGGAAAGAAGGCGGCCAAGCGCCGCTTTCGTTCGTTCTCGCCGGCTGTCACCGGTCATGCGGACTTGTCGGCTTGGCGTAACGCCTTCAAATGGAACAAATCGTGGCTCGGTCTGCCGCTCGTCGTTGGTCTCGGTCTGGTCGCACTCATCTTTTGGCCGGATTCGGAGCCGCCGCCCGTGACGCCGACCGCATCAAACGAACGGGTCGAAACGGTGACGGAGGACGAGGCGCTCGCGAAACGGTTAGAAGAGCTCGAGCAAGAAGTTGCTCGACTCGAGGAAGCGAACGAGGCGCTCCAAACCGAGGACGAGACGACCGAAGCCCCTGAGGCACCGGCCGTCATCCCGCTCGGCGAAGTCGAAACGCTCGTCTCGGACAAACGGTACGAGGAAGCCGATGCGCTCCTCATCGGCAAGGCGAAAGCCGGTCAGGAACAGGCCGTCGGGTTTTATCGGTTGCTCGTCGACAACAAGCTCGGCGAAGCAGAGATCGCCGATTATGCCGCCTATGTCGACACGTATCCAGAGTCGGGATATAAGGCGGACGTCTTATGGATGAAAGGCATCGCTGAGAAGAAGGCCGGGGACGACACATACCGGACGACGCTCGCCGAAGTCGCCGCCATGGACGGGACGTATTGGGCCCCGATTGCCAAATCGGTGCTCGAGGAAGAATGAGGTCGCAGCCGTGCTGTGACCTTTTTCTCATCAAATTTTAATCTGTTTCACCGCTCTTTCTCAGCTCGCTCCCGTACAGTAAAGAAAAAGGATAAGGGAGAGGGACATATGCGCTCAACTAGCAGAGGAAAGATTGGAAGATTGATTCGAGGAGTGGCCGTCGGTGCGCTCGCATTGACACTCATGGCGGCAGGTGTCGCCGGGTTCTTATTATTCACCTTGACCGGTAACGCGTGGCTCGACCAAATCGCTCAAGTCGGGACTGATTTGGCGTTTCAGGCGGAAGGGATTGAAACGACGTTTGACCGGATGGGCGATTCACTCGAATTGCGCATCGAACAAGCGATTCCAGAAGCAGTTCGTCCGTTTTTTGACTGAGGAATCCGGGAACACTTAGAATGATGCGTCGGGCGGACTGCTCGGCGTTTTTTTTAGAAAGGATGAATGGAATGCCTACGATTCTCGTCGTTGAAGACGATGCTAAAATTGCCAGATTACTCGAACTTGAACTCATGCATGCCGGTTATCAAGTCGAGGTCGCCCATGACGGGCGGGCCGGGCTCGACCGGGCGCTCGCCGGTGGGATTGACCTGATGTTGCTCGATGTCATGTTGCCGCAGATGAGCGGACTCGAAGTCGTGCGCCGCGTCAAAGAAGAGCAGCCGCTCCTTCCCGTCTTGATGGTGACGGCACGCGGGGACCGCTACGATAAAGTGAGCGGGCTCGACCTCGGGGCCGATGATTACATCACAAAACCGTTCGAAATGGAGGAGTTGCTCGCGCGGATTCGGGCGTTCTTACGGATGCGTCAACACGTCCAAGTCGATACGAGTGAACGGGTCCTTTCCTATGAGGGGCTGACCGTCGACGTCAATCGCCATGAAGTGGTGTGTGAGGGGCAAAACGTCGACCTGACCCGAAGGGAGTTCGATTTGCTCGTCTATTTGCTCGAACATCCAGAACGCGTGCTCACGCGCGATCAACTCGTCGAGCACGTCTGGGGCTTCGATTATTACGGGGACACGAACGTCGTCGATGTGTACGTCCGCTATGTCCGGAAGAAACTCGGTGGCTCCTGGATTCAGACGGTCCGAGGCGTCGGCTATATGTTGAAGCGTGGTGAATAATATGAAGCTACGGACGAAGATCGCCTTGGCGATGGCGGGGTTCATGTTGTTTTTACTCATCACCTCGTTCGGTGTCGCCTGGCTCGTCTCGCGGCAACAGATCGTCGACGCCCGCTATGATGTCTTGCGCCAAGCACTCAGCTTGCTCGAGGAAGACGAGCGGAACCAACAAGCCGTCTTGTCGTTGCACGAGGACAGTGTCGTGCTCGAACGGCAAGCGAACGGCGATTGGGGCATCATCGGCGGCCAGGCCGAAGAGAGTTTACGTTTTCCCGTCAACTTCGGAGAACCGGCGCTCGTCGATGATTGGTTCGTCATCGCGACGTCGAACGGGCTCGGCTACGCGTTTCAAGACGCGGCCGTGAGCGAGACCCTCCAGACGCTGGCCACGATTTTTCTCATCATCTTCTTGATTGCAGTGGCGATGACGTTCCTCGGTAGCCTATGGATCGTCAGGCAAGGTCTCGATCCACTCCGCCGTCTCGAGTCGACGATGGAACGGATCACCGAGTCGGGTACGCTCGAGACGATCGATGTCGGGACGAACCGAGACGAAGTCTCGACGCTCGCGACCGGCTTCAACCAGATGATTGACCGGGTCGAAGGGTCGATGGAGCAACAGCGCCGCTTCGTCGCCGATGTTTCACATGAACTGAAGACGCCGCTCACCGTCATCGAAGGGTACGCCAAACTGCTCCGGCGCTGGGGACAGAGCGACCCGGCCGTTCGTGACGAGGCCATCGACCACATCTTGACCGAATCGCGGCAAATGCGCGAGGACTTGATTGAACCGATGCTCGAATTGAGCCGTTTCTCTTCGCTCAAAGAAGTGGAGATCGAGGTGATCAGATTGACTGAGCTGGCCGAACAATTGACCGAACGGTTCGAACGATCGCACGGTATCCACGTACCGATCGAGGCGATGGGGGAGTGGCACGGTCATCGTGATTCGTTGCAGCGGCTCGTCGTCATCTTCATCGATAACAGCTTGAAGTATGCGACTGACACACGCGTGACGATGACGCCGGACCGCATCGAAGTACGCGACCATGGGACGGCGCTCAATGAGGAGGACCGGGCACGGTTATTTGACCGGTTCTATCGACTCGATGAGGCACGGGACCGGAGCGGCAGCGGACTTGGTCTTGCTATCGCCAAAGAAGTGGCGGATTTGAACGGGTGGACGGTCGGCAGTTATGCGAATGCGCCGGACGGCAGCGTCTTCTACGTCACAAAATGACAAAACTTTCGCAGATTCTCATCATTTTCTAATGGAATCCTCGTGGTGCTCTAAGGTCACCGTTCTATGATGAAGATGTAGAACAAGTTCACCACATGAAACGAGGAGGAAACATCATGAAACTAATCGGATGGATTTTAGGAGTCGGGTTGGCGGTACTAGCCGTCGCCGGAATCGGGTTGTATGTCGCGAACGACAAGACGGACACGGTCATCGTCCCACGCGCGGTCGATAGCGTGAACAGCGGAACCGATGATGCCGCAGACGATGCGCAAGATGATGCGAGTCAAGAAGCAGCCACTTCGTCAGAAGGATCAGCATCGAGCGATACGCCGGTTCGTTCGGTCGATGACGATGATTATGAATTGTATGGTACCCTCGTCAGCCTATCAGACCGTGACGTGACGATCAGCTTCAGCGGTAAAGAATCGACGTATCCGCTCGCGGCCCGTCATGAGATTGACGACGACACACCGAAAGCCGGTGACCGCGTCAAACTCGAATTCAATCAAAACGAAGAAGTGAAGGAAGTCGACCGTGAAAGTGACGACTTCGACATTTACGGCACGTTCGTCAGCCTGTCGGATCGTGACGTGACCATCGAACGTGATGGCAAGTCAGAGACGTTCAAACTCGCGAGCCGCTACGAGCTTGACGACGAGGCGCCAAAAGCCGGTGACCGGGTCAAACTCGAGTTGAACCTTCAACAGCAAGTGAAAGAGATTGAACGCGACGATGACCGGGATGACCAAGACGATCAAGATGATCAAAACGACGATCAAAATGATGACGACCAAGATGACGACCGTGACGATGATCAAGATGATGATCGCGACGACGACTAAAAAAATGCCACGCAAGTGGCATTTTTTGTTTATTCTTCTAACAAGAGTTGTAATTATTATTGTATGATAAGGTGAAAATGAAAATTTTAGGCGATTCAAACCAAATAAATGTGAAAGGAGGGGACGGGATGAAAAACGTCATCGGACTGATGAGTATAGCCGTCATACTGTTAAGTGGATGCGGGACGAATGAAATCAATGCGCTCAATTTACGACCGCTGTCGACGTATGCGATTCAACAAGACCAAGACATTCCGTTGACGTCTGCGTTGAAGACGCGACTGTTGAATTACTGTGAGCGGCAACCGACAGACGTGTTGCCGACGCGTCGGGCCGAATTGGCGGCCATCACATTCCGCCACCCCTTCTATGACGAATTAGGTAGCAAGACCGTCAAATATTGGCGGAGCGGGGACGAGCATTACGTCTCTTGTTTGAACAGCAACGAACAAAATGAGCGCGTCTTCCGTACCGATGGAATCGAGGCGTTCGAGTCCGCGGCCGGTTCAGGGCCGAGGGAGGTCGATGTCGGGAGCACGTTATCGTTCATTCCTGAACCAGACGTCACGACCGTGGCGCGCGCCTTCGCGGTTAACGAGACGCATGAGACGATTGTTCCCGGTTCGGTCTTCCGGTATCACACACCGGACCGTGGCGCGCTTCACGTCACCTATCACGTCTATCAAGGCGGTGCCGAGGCGGGACAGCTGATTGAACCGGGACTGTTCGTTTTCGAGAGTGGCAAGAATGAAGGCGTGGCGTTCTTGACCCAGTTGGCCGATCAACGGATTACCCTCCAGATGGGTACAGCACAGGCGTGGGATCGCACCGTATTACCCAGTTCGCTGTCGAGTGAGTACGTGCAAATTGACTCGATGGAAGCCGTCTTCAATTTAGATGCCGAAGGACGTAGGCTCTTGAAACGAATCGTGCTCGCGGATGAGCCGATCGAAGACGTCTCGGAGCAGGATTCGGCCGTCTTATCGACTCGTTATGATACCGTAATCGAGGTATGGGGGGCCGTTCAACGACCAGGAGCCGGTGAATTGACGATCACATCGGAGCAAAAAGAGGCGATGCGGTTGGCGACGTACGAGACGGAGACGAAGACGGCCCACCTCGGAGGCCCGAACACGCGCGAACTGTTCGAACTTTTGTCCCGCGTGAAGACGACGAGTGCCGCACCGACGGGCGAACGACGTGGGACGCTCGTGTTATATGAGCAGTTGACCGAGCAACGGTTCGACGTTTGGACCGAGGAAGGGAAAGATACCCTTCAACTGATGGACGTCGAGTCGAAGCGGGTCTATTTGATTGATCAACTGGAATTAGAGGGATTGCTAGACACTTACATATGAGCTAAAACAAATTCTTTTCCCGTTTCATGACACTTTCATGTCGTGAGACGGGTTTTTGTTGTCAAATTGACACTATGTTTTCGTGAAAAACTATCCTATAATTTTTTTTGCGAAGGTTCAACATTACATACACGAATCCGATACATCCATAAAACACACAGCACTAACCTTCTCGTCATTTGAATATAAGAAAAGGGGGAGCAACGAGACACAACTCCATTCAACCATCATCGTCCGTCACCACGTTTTGTCAGTCATCAGGAGAGGAATAGGTAGTGAAATTGAAAAAGTTAATTATGTCTCTAACGGTAGTGTTGTTGATTGTTAGTCTGAACATGTCTAAAACGGGGGCACAAACCATGAACCCACTCGACGGTGTGAAGAACTATCAAGTGTATTATGGCCATCCAACGGCAGCGATTTTGAAAGATATGCAAAACTATGACCTCGTCATCATTGAGCCACTCCATTACACGAAAGCGCAAGTGGAGCAAATCAAAGCACGCGGGACAAAAGTACTCGGATATATTAGCGTCATGGAAGTCGCGACATGGAACACGGGTCTCATGTCAAAACTTCAGTCAGGTGACTTCTTTACGCGTAACGGACAACGTGTCCATTACTCGGAATGGGATTCGTACTTGACGAACATCGCCTCACCGAACTTCCAAGGATTGCTCCTCACGGAAATCCAGAACCAAGTCGTCGCCAAAGGCATCGATGGCGTGTTCATGGATACGGTCGGTGATATTGATAACGAACATTTGAACAATCCGACCGTGCTCAAGCAGCAACGTGACGGACTCGTCAACTTCTTGAAGCAAGCACGGGCCCGCTATGGTGAAATCGCCATGGTCCAAAACTGGGGCTTTGACACGTTAGAAACGTCAACGGCACCTTACGTCGACGGCATCATGTGGGAGAGTTTCAACGCCGACACGATCAAGAGCGACGCTTGGTCACAAAACATGATTAAGAAATTACAAGCGGTCGACGCGAAGTATTCGGTCAAGACGCTCACGATTTCGACACGTCTTAGCGCGGACAGCCACAAGCTCGCCAAAGATTCTGGCTTCATCCATTTCCACGAAGCGGATGCTTACGTGAACTGGAACGCAGGTCTCGTGACGCGCACACAGGATACGGCGCCGGCACCGGTCGCAGTAGCACCGACGACGAAGCCAGCTACGACGACAACGACGAAGCCAGCTGAAACGACAACGACGAAACCGGCTACAACGACAACAACGAAGCCAGCTACGACGACAACAACGAAGCCAGCTACGACGACAACGACGAAACCGGCTACGACGACAACGACGAAACCGGCTACGACGACAACAACGAAGCCAGCTACGACGACAACGACGAAACCGGCTACGACGACAACGACGAAGCCTGCTACAACGACAGCCACGAAACCGGCTGCGACGACAACGGCGAAGCCTGTAACAGAAACGGCGACAAAGCCTGTCACAAAGCCAGTCTCAGCTCCGAAAGCAGATGCCTCGACGGACAAACCGACCGAGTCGAAACAAAAAGCAAAAGCTGACTGGAAGCAAGAGAAGAAAGACAAAAAAGAGAAGAAGAAGGCGAAAAAGCATGCCAAAAAACATGCTAAAAAGCATGCCGCCAAGCACAGCTCGTCTAACGACCATCACGCCGCCAAAGGAAACATGTGCGGAAAAGTGAAACACAAGACGGCCGGTTTCCTAAATTTCTTCAAATTCTAAACCATGTGTCACCTGAACCCCGAGGGATCGATTTCGTTCCTTCGGGTTTCGTCTGACCTCTTAAAAAACAGAAGTTGACCCTACCTTTCTCAGAAAAGTTAGGGTACAATGCTCAAGAGAGATTGAGAGAGGAGTGAAGCATGATGGGCAAAGTACACGTTTATGACCACCCATTGATTCAGCACAAGATGACGATTATGCGTAAAGTAGAGACGGGGACGAAGCAGTTCCGTGAACTCGTAGACGAGGTTTCGTCACTCATGGCATATGAAATTACACGCGACCTTCCGCTTACCGATGTGGAAATTGAGACACCGGTCTCTGTATCGACACAGAAGATGATTGCCGGCAAGAAATTGGGAATCGTCCCAATTTTACGGGCAGGCCTCGGCATGGTGGATGGCTTCCTCAAAATGATGCCGAACGTCAAAGTCGGTCACATCGGTTTATATCGTGACCCAGAGACGCTCGAGCCGCACGAATACTATCTCAAGTTGCCGACGGACGTCACAGAACGTGACTTCATCGTCGTCGACCCGATGCTCGCGACAGGCGGTTCAGCAGCCGACGCGATTGCCGCGCTTAAAAAGCACGGTGCCAAGTCGATCAAGCTCGCTTGCCTCTGTGCAGCCCCTGAAGGTGTGGAACGTGTTCAAGCCGAACACCCGGACGTCGAAATCTATCTCGCCGCACTTGACGAGAAGTTGAACGACCACGGCTACATCGTACCAGGACTCGGTGACGCAGGTGACCGTCTGTTCGGAACAAAATAAGCATGAACCCGATGAGAGGATCCTGGTGATCCTCTCTTTTTTGTGGGAATGTGCACCAATCGGTTCAAATTAGTTGAGACGATCGAGGAGACGGCCGATAGTAGAAGAGGAAGAGACCGTAAGTCGGTCCGATGTCGGGATAAGTGAAGAGACACGATGAAGACTAAATTCTCGCTACTGCAAAGATACTTACTCATCTCCTTGATGGCGTTGTTTTTAACGAGCGTCTGGAGCTATAGCGCGTTTCAGGACATCGAGCAGGAAAATCGACGAATTGTCGAGGAAGCCATCCCGATTTCGAACGCCGCCTCGGAGCTGTTTCGGTTACTGCTCGACCAAGAGCTGTCGGTCCGGGGCTATACATATAACCAAGACGCGCAGTCGCTCGAACAGTATGAGGCGACGAAACAATCATTGGAGGAGACGATTCGTATTATTCGTGAACTCGACGAGCGTCATCCGATCATGCAGGAATTGATTCAAGACGAGGCGTTGCCGCTCATTCAAAAAATGGAGGCGTTCCATGCGTCGCAAATCGAACTCATCGAGGCGGGGGATGTCATCGCCGCGAACGCGCGTCGCTATAGCGGCATCGATTATATCAACCAGTTCCGAGACGTCGATGCGGCCCTTCGTGAAGACATCGACAACATCATCCAACAAGCCACGCTTCGGAGTGAAACTGCCTCAAATTCAGCGAAATGGGTCATCTTCATCGTCGTCGGCATTGCATTGTTGCTGTTGATGACGTTCATGCATACGTTCCGGCTCGAGCGCAGCAAACAAGCGCTCATCCATCGCTCGCTCCATGACGCCTTGACCGGGATTTGGAATCGTCGAGCTTTTGACGAGAAGTTAGAACGGATGTGGGACGAAGCGACCGATACCGGAGACGTGCTTGCGCTCCTCTTGCTTGATATCGATGCGTTCAAGACGTATAACGACACATACGGCCATTTGGCCGGAGACGCTTGCCTCGAACGGGTGGCGAACGCGATCGACAAGGCGGTCGGGGAAGACGGCATGACGGCCCGCTATGGAGGCGAAGAGTTCGCGGTGCTCCTGCGGCCACGCCACGCGCGGCAACCGAAAGAAATCGCGGAACGGATTCGACAGGCGGTGCTCAAACTGAACATCGCGCACGAAATGTACTCCCCGTTGCGAAAAGTGAGTGTCAGCATCGGCGTCGCCGAACATGCGCCAACGCCAAGTGGCGATAAGACCGACTTGATTGAGGCGGCCGACCAAGCCCTCTATCAAGCAAAACAGAGTGGGCGCAACCGCGTCTCGGTCGGCCAGGCGACGAACGTAGGTTAAAATCGGCCACAGAAAAAAGACGACCTTCCCGATTCGAACGGGAGGGTCGTCTTTCGTATAGGTTTATTGTTCAATCAATCCTTCTTGGATAAGGAAGTCGCGGGCGACTTTCTCCGGACGTTGTTTCTCGACGTCAGCAAGATAATTGAGCTCTTGCATCGTCTCGTCCGTGATTTTCCCGCTCAGCAAGTTCAATACGTCCGCGAGCTCAGGATGCTCGGCGAGCGTCTCTTCGCTGACGATCGGGACCGCGTAATACGGCGGGAAGAACTGTTTGTCGTCCTCGAGGACGGTCAAATCAAAGCGTTTAAGCAAGCCGTCGGTCGAGAAGCTGTCGATGGCGTTACTTTCATTGTTCATGAGTGCCGTGTAGCGCAGTCCGCCGTCGACCGGTTTCACGTCTTGGAAGTTGAACGGGTACGCCTCTTTCAATCCGAGGTAGCCGTCCTCCCGGTTCGAGAACTCGATTGTCGGACCGAAGACGAGCTCGTCACTCACTGCGGCGAGATCCGAGACGGTCTTTAAGTCGTACGTGTCGACGTCTTCTTGTTTGACGGCGATGGCATACGTGTTATTGAAGCCGATCGGGTCGAGCGTCCGGATATCAAACCGCTCGTTCACTTGCTTCACGACTTTGTCGTAAACGACGTCAGGGTCGTTCTCGACTTCTTGCTTCAAGACGTCGACGAACAATGTGCCCGTATATTCGACATACGTGTCAATCTCTCCGGTGCGCAAGGCGCTGAAAGCGACCTGTGTGCCACCGAGGTTCAGTTGACGTTTCACATCGAGGTCGGTCTTGTCCTCAATCAAGTCGGCGACCATGTTCCCGAGAATCAATTGCTCGGTGAAGTTTTTCGAACCGACGACAATCGTATCGTCTTCACGGGTGAAGGCGTAAATCGAACCGGCGAGGAGAAGCGTGAACGCTGTCGCGATGACGATGAGCGGCTTCGTCACTTTCTTCGCAGAACGACGTGTTTTCTTCTTCATCCGTCCATCCGCGAGGACGATGCCGTTCGGGGCGACCTTGTACTCGATGCGACTGACGATGAAGTCAATCAACAAGGCGAGCAGTCCGGCCGGGATGGCACCGGCGAGGATTTGATTGTTGTCGACGGTCTGGATTCCGGCGAAGACGAGGTAACCGAGACCACCTGCTCCGACGAACGCCGAGATGGTCATGAGACCGACGGCCGTGACCGCCGAGATCCGAATCCCGGCCATGATGATCGGCAGTGCGAGCGGAAGCTGGATTTTACTCAAAATTTGGCGGTCGGTGAGTCCAATCCCTTTGGCCGACTCAAGCGTATCGCCCGGGATGCTCGATAGTCCCGTATACGTGTTTTTCACGATCGGAAGGAGCGAGTACAAGACGACCATGATGATGGCCGGGGTCGATCCGATTCCGATGAATGGGATCAAAAATCCGAGGAGCGCTAAACTCGGTACGGCTTGGACGACGCTCGTCAGACCGAGAATCGGCTTGGCGAGACGCGGAATCCGTAAGATGAGAATCCCGAGTGGTACCCCGAGTAAGACGGCGAGCGAGACGGCGAAGACCGTCAGCTGTAAGTGTTCGAGCAAGAGCGTCCCGATTTGGTCGGTGTTGCTCGTGAAGTAATTGAAAAACGATTGAATGGCATTCATATAGTTTCCTCCTCTTGCATGAATTGCTCACTGAGGACGGAAAGCAAACTGCTGCGTGTGATCAAACCGTGAAGCATCGAACCGTCGACGACCGGGAGATACCCTTGGTCGCTCGTGTTCATGACGTCTAAAATGTCGAGGAGCGAGTCCTCGATTGAGACGAAAGCGTAATTCGTGTTCATGACTTCCTCGAGCCGCTTCGTCTTGTCTTGGATACCGTGGACATCTTTCAATTTGATGAGTCCTTGAAGGACACGATCACGGTCTGTGATCAACAAGCTGTCGACCTTGCGGGAGCGCATGATTTCAATCGCTTGAAGCACCGTCCGCTTCCCGCTGATCGATACCGGGTCGGTGATCATGATGTCTTTCGCTTTAATGAATTCAGGGCTGTTCCAAATCCGATTCTTCCCGATGAACGACTCGACGTATTCGTCTTTCGGGTTCCGGAGAATTTGTTCCGGAGTATCGAATTGGACGATTTCCCCGTCGCGCATGATACAAATGCGATCGGCCAGCTTGATCGCCTCATCCATATCATGGGTGACGAACACAATCGTCTTTTTCACTTCTTCTTGAAGATTGAACAGCTCTTCTTGGAGATCGTTTCGAGTGACGGGGTCAAGGGCGCTGAACGGTTCATCCATCAAAATGACTTCCGGGTCGTTCATGAGGGCACGGGCGAAACCGATACGCTGCTGCTGACCGCCGCTCAATTCGCTCGGATAGCGATCGATGAATTGGTCCGGGTCGAGGCCCACCATGCGGAGGAGGTGTTCGGTGCGCGCATCCATGTCTTGTTCGGCGTGTCCTTCGAGACCGGCGATCAATTGAATGTTTTCACGAATCGTCATATGCGGAAAGAGGCCGGTCTGTTGAATGACGTAGCCCATCTGGCGACGCAGTTCAATCGGGTCCATCTTCCGGGTATCCTGTCCGTTGACGATGATCGTCCCTTCCGTCGGCTCGATCAAACGGTTGATCATTTTGAGCGATGTCGTCTTCCCGCAGCCGGACGGGCCGATAAAGACGACGAGTTCACCTTTGTTGATGGTGAGGTTCATCTCTTTCAAGACGGTCGTATTCTTGAATGTTTTTTGCACTTGTTTAAATTCAATCATGCATTCACCCTTTTCAATAATTATTTTCACATAACCTTATGTGCCCGTTGTCGAAGGATTGTAAACATTATTTTTGAAAAAAGCGTTTAAAGGTCGAATAAAGCGGGGATTATTACTTCTATTTTTTATAAAAGGAGAAAAAAGAGGAACAGCACCCGGATCAGCGGGCCGTTCCTCTTGATTGGTCAGGATGACATCGCTTCGACGAGCAGGTCCGCCAAGTGGACGGCGCGCATCGATTCAGTCCCATGCTCTTGAATCCCGAGTTGCATTTGCATGTGGCAACCCGGATTTGACGTCACGATCGTTTGTGCTGCCGTGGCGTTCACGTGCCCCATCTTCATCTCGAGGATGTCGTTGGCGATATGGGGCTGCAGAATGTTGTAGACACCGGCCGAGCCACAGCAGTGGTCGGCGTGCTTCTGCTCGATATAGACGGCCCCTTCAATCGCCTGGAGCAATACCCGTGGGGCGAGCGCGCCTTTTTGGACGTTGCGCAAGTGACACGAATCTTGATACGTGATGAGTTGCTCCGGCAGGGCGAGCGGGACGCGGTCGAGGAAGCCGACCTCAAGCAAGATTGACGCGAAGTCTTTAATCTTGGCCGTGAATCGTTCCGCACGTTCGGCCCATTCCGGGTCGTGCTTCAACAGATGATCATAACCGACGAGGAACGCCCCGCAACCACCGGCGTTCGTGATGATGTAGTCGACGTCCTCGGCCTCGAACGCCGCGATGTTCTGTTTGGCGAGCGTGACGGCGCCCGCCTGTTCACCGGCATGTCCGTGAAGTGCCCCGCAGCACTGCTGCGCTTTCGGGATGACGATATCACACCCTGCCGCTTGGAGAAGTTTGATCGTGTTCGCGTTCGTCTCATAAAACATCGTATCCATCAAGCAACCGCTGAAGAAGGCGACCCGGGCCGTCGTCGCACCCGTCGCTCGAATCCGCTCGGGACGACGTCGTCGCTCCGTCTTCGCCGGGACCGTCGGTAAGATCGTCTCCATCTTTTGGAGTTGGTCTGGGAACCAGTCGAGGATGCGGAGTTTATGGGTGAGCGTCTGGACTCCGGACTGTTGATAGAAGCGGAGAAAGCCCGTCGCCGTCTCCATCTTCGCTTTGTTCAAGAACAGCCCGTCAAAGACGACTTTCCGGACGATCCGCTCGCGGACGGGCATCTGTCCCGTCGCACGTTTATGTTCGATGATGGCGGCGCGTGCGTCTTCGAGCAGAACGCTATAGCGCACCCCGGCCGGGCATGCCGGCTCACAGGCGAGGCAACCGAGGCATTCATTGAGCGTCTTCTCGACGTCCTCATCCGGTTCAATCAACCCGTCGACGACTCCTTTCATGATGGCGATGCGGCCGCGCGGGGAGGCGGACTCGTCTTTCGAGCGGATATACGTCGGGCATGTCGGCAGGCAAAAGCCGCAACGCATGCAGCCGAGCATCTCTTCATAGTCGAGTTGTTCGGTCATGCGGGTGGCAAGTTCGGTTCTTTGCTTCATGACAGCTCTCCTTGGACGATGCGTTTTTTCGCCGCTTTGGCGAACATCTTCTGCGGGTTCATGATACCGTGCGGGTCGAAGGCGAGCTTGATGCCTTTCATGACGTCTATCCCGGCCGGTCCGAGCTTCCATTCGAGATATGGGGCTTTCATCGCCCCGACCCCATGCTCGCCGGTGATCGTCCCGCCGAGATCGAGCGCGGCGGCGAAAATATCGGCGAACGCGGCCTCGACGCGCTCCATCTCTTCGTGGTTCCGGGCATCGGTCGCGACCGTCGGATGCAGGTTGCCGTCCCCGGCGTGGCCGAACGTGGCGATTTGAATGTCGTACGCCCGCCCGATTGCTTCGATGCGCCGGACCATCTCGGCGATCTCGCTCCGTGGCACGGTCGCATCCTCTAAAATCGTCGTCGGGCTGAGGCGGGCCAGGGCGGATAAGGCGATGCGCCGCGCATAGCGCAACGTCTCGGCGTGCGCCTCGTCCCGGGCCACTTCGACCGACAAGGCCCCTTCCTCGAGACAAACGGCGTGCATCGCTTCGATATCGCGCCGGACGACGTCACGCGGTCCGTCCTGTTCTAATAGAAGGAGAGCACCGACGTCTGTCGGCAGTCCGATGTTCGCATACGCCTCGACGACCTCGATCGTCTTCTTGTCCATGAACTCGAGTGTCGCCGGGATGATGCGGTTCTCGATGATGCGGCTCACCGTCCGGGCCGCGCTGTCCAAGTCCTCGAAATAGGCGAGCATCGTCTGTTTCGTCTCGGGGAGCGGGATGAGCTTGAGCGTCGCTTGCGTGATGACGGCGAGCGTCCCTTCCGAGCCGACGAGGACACGGGTCAAATCATAACCGGCGACGTCTTTCGCGAGCTTCCCGCCCGTACGGAGCACTTCGCCGTTCGGGAGCACCGCCTCGAGCGCGAGCACATAATCGGCCGTGACCCCGTATTTCAGCCCTCGCAAGCCGCCGGAGTTCTCACTGATGTTGCCGCCGATCGTCGAGATTTTCATCGAGCTCGGGTCCGGCGGATAAAACAGGCCTCTCGCCTCGACGGCTTGTGCCAAATGGGCGGTAATGCAGCCCGGTTCGACCGTCACCGTCAAATTCTTCTCGTCGATCTCGACAATCTTGTCCATATGACGGAAGTCCATGACGACACCACCGGAAAGCGGCGTCGTGCCGCCGGCAAGATTTGTCGCCGATCCGCGTGGGACGACGGGGATCCGGTGTTCGTGGCACAGCCGCAACACGGCCTGCACGTCCTCGGTCGAGCGGGGGGCGACGATCGCGTCTGGCATCGCTTGATAGTTCGGCGTCGCGTCAAATGAATAGGCGAGTCGGGTCGTCGAGTCCGTGAAGACGACATCGGCGCCGATCTCCTCGCGTAGTTGGGTCATCCAATCCATTCTAGTTCCTCCTCACACGCATCAACATGCATTCGATGCGGGCGTCGGTTTCGAAAGTCACAAAATCGACACATTTTTAGATAGCGCTTACATCGTAATCGTAGCCATTCGAACTGGTATTGTCCACCCATTTCGGGTTGATAGGAAGGGCTTTCCAGGCGATTGACCGCTCGGAAAAGGCGGTGTGATATTCATCACTACAAATTCGTCAGAACCCCTCGACATGACAAAAAGATAATCGGTATACTGATACAGGACGATGTAAACGATTTCAAAATCGGGTCAACGTTTGTTTCAAAACCTTTTGTGAACGTAAGCCGTTTTGCATTGTAATTTCCAAAACGTGAAGGTATAACTGAACTATTCTTCATCTGATTCGTAATGTGAAATGTTATAAATTCAACATTTTTATTTCACCGTTTCTTCATACTTTCTTAAAATTTGATGATTTTAATTTAGTTTGTGAACTGCGTAAAAGCCTTGATACGACTTGATTTAAAGCGCTTTTATAATTGTGAAATCAATTGACTTCTTATGCCATTTCCAGTACTCTGAACTTGTGTGACTTTTGATGGTCACGCGAGTGTGAATCCGATGGAGAAGATGCATGGCTTGGCAGCTCGAAAGGGGGATGGGGATGACGAAAAAAGACAATCGTTACCTATCTTATGCCTCGCTCGCCTCTCAAATCTCGACCGCGCTCGCTGGACCGATCGTCATCGGTTATCTCGTTGGCCAATACGGGGCGAGACGTGAAATTTGGGGCACGTTTGGTTGGAATGTGTCAGTGCTTCTCGGAATGGCTTTCGGGATCACGGCGCTAGTTCTCACCCTTCGAAGTTTACTGACAGGAGAGGACGAATGAACTTACAACAAGTGCAAGCAGACAGAAAAGCACAACAGCAGTTGATGAAACGCTATACGAAGTGGTTTATCGGATGGTTCGCCATTCTCCTCATCGGAGCGCTCATCGTCCCTATGTACAAACCGGTATTTCTCGGCTTGTTCTTAGGCGGGGTCGCCAGTCTCATCATTCTACATATGCAGAATCGAAGCGTCATTCGGATGTTTGACGTGATCGAACATGGACGACGCCCGAAGTCGCACGGGACTGTTTCAAGGATGGCAGTCGGTGCACTAGCCGTGATAGTCGGTCTCTTTTATGAGGATCGAGTATCGCTGATAGCGGTGGTAACTGGTCTAATCGCCGGCCACATCATACAATTTGGCGAGTTCACACTTGCCCAGCTCAGCAGGAAAAGAGGTGAATACTAATGGGTCATGAGTTTCCCACATATTCTCTACAACTCGGAGATTATACGTTATATGGGAGCTGGACGAACGTCATTACGGTGCTGATCGCATCACTACTCGTATTTACGTTTGCCGTTTGGGGAACGCGACGCTTGGCTATGAAGCCGACTGGTAAGCAGAACTTAATGGAATTCTTCGCAGAATTCACACGCGGGATTATCTCGAGTGCGATGGACTGGAAGACAGGTGGCCGTTTTATCGGGTTTGGAATGACGTTGATTTTGTTCATTCTCTTCTCAAACTTAATGGGTCTACCGTTTAACGTCATCTCTGGTCACTATCTATGGTTCAACTCACCGACGGCCGATCCTTACGTCACGTTGGCATTGTCGACACTCGTCGTTGCAATGTCGCACTATTACGGCGTGAAGCTACACGGTTTGAAGCACTACTCGGCGGAATTCGTGAAGCCGGTCTGGTTCTTATTGCCGATCAAGCTCATCGAGGAGTTCGCGAACACCTTGACGCTCGGTCTGCGTCTTTACGGTAACATCTTTGCCGGTGAAATCATGATTACCATCATCTTGGGACTCGCAATTACCGCAGAAGGGGCACTTAACCCGCTCGGTGCTGTGTTCGCAATTCTCCCAATGATTTTATGGCAAGGTTTCTCAATCTTTATCGGGGTTATCCAATCCTACATTTTCCTGACGCTTGCAATGGTGTATATCGGGCATAAAGCTTCTGCCGAGCATTAATTCGGGCAGGTCTCGCCAAAGCGTTGAACAAAAAAACTATTTACTTAACTTTTAGGAGGAATATACACAATGGAACAAATGAATCTTCTCGCAACAGCACTCGTTATCGGTCTTGGAGCACTCGCGGCTGGTATCGGTAACGGTCTCATCGTATACGGAACAGTACAAGGACAAGCACGTCAGCCAGAACTCAAAAACGAACTTCGTCAAACAATGTTCATCGGTATCGGTTTGGTTGAAGCCCTCCCGATCATCGGTGTGGCTGTCGGTTTCCTTCTCCTCAACTCTTGATTACGAGTTAACGAGAACAACGTAAGAGGGAGCGTGTCTCCCTCACTTATTTAGTCAAGAGGAGGGTATGCATGGATACGATGATGATTGCAGCTGGTGCTGGCGGCGAAGGCCTCCGCATCCTGGATATGATCTTTACACTTTTCACATTCCTCGTACTCTTGGCCCTGTTGAAGAAATTTGCTTGGGGACCACTCCTTGGAATGATGAGACAGCGTGAAGAGTATGTAGCGAACGAAATTGAGCTCGCCGAAAAGAGCCGCAAAGATGCGGAAACATATGTAGTCGAACAACGTGACGCGCTCAGCGCCGCACGTACAGAATCGAAAGAAATGCTTGATTCAAGCCGTCGTCAAGCAGAAGCGGAACAAGCACGCTTGGTGGAGCAGGCGCGTTTGGAAGCCGAACAAATCAAGATCGAGGCGGGTAAAGCGATCGAACGTGAGCGTGAGCTCGCGAAGCAATCGCTCCAGACCGAAGTCGTCACACAGGCGCTCTCGGCCGCACGCCACGTCCTTCAGTCAGACCTCAAAGGCGACGAAGTGAAACAACGTGCCCTCGTTACAGACTTCCTGTCTAAAGCGAAAGGTGCTAACTGATGAACACATCGTTAGCAAAACGCTATGCCAAAGCGCTCTTCGACTTAGCGCGGGAACAAGGCACGCTCGACCAAGTCGAAGCGGAAGTGCGTCTGCTCGATGAAGTGCTCCACGCGACTCCTGAACTCACGGATCTCTTAACGAATCCGGCGATCAGTGACAGCGAGCTTGCACAGCTTTTAACACATAGCTTTGGTGACATGACAGATATCGTGCTCAACACACTTCTCGTCATGGTCGAAAACGACCGTGCGAGCGAGGTTCGCGGCTTGTCGCGCTACGTCCTTGATTACATCAACGACTACCGTGGCATCGCCGAAGGGTTCGTCACGAGTGCTTACCCGTTGTCGGCAACAGAGTTGAAAGAAGTCGAACTCGTCTTCGGTCAGAAGATGAACAAGACGCTTCAATTGAAGAACGTCGTCGATGAAGACGTCATCGGTGGACTTCGTGTCCAGATCGGCTACACGACGTATGATGACACAATCGAAAACAAACTAACACGCCTCGAGCGTGAATTGTTGAATGCGTAAGAAATAGGGGTGAATTCAATGACGATCAAAGCTGAAGAAATCAGCGCCCTGCTAAAAGAGCGGATCGCTTCGTACGGTTCTGAAATCGAAGTCAGTGAGACAGGTACAGTCATTCAAGTAGGTGACGGTATCGCTCGTGCATACGGACTCGATAACGTTATGGCGGGGGAACTCGTAGAGTTCTCTAACGGCGTAATGGGCTTGGCGCAAAACTTAGAAGAAGGTAACGTCGGGATTATCATCCTTGGCGACTACAAAGGCATCAAAGAAGGCGACTCGGTAAAACGTACGGGCCGCATCATGGAAGTTCCAGTCGGTGAAGCGCTCCTCGGACGCGTCGTCAACCCGCTCGGACAACCAATCGACGGTCTCGGACCGATCGTGACGGACACATACAACCCGATCGAGCGTAAAGCTTACGGCGTTATGGCCCGTAAGTCAGTTCACGAACCGCTCCAAACTGGGATTAAGGCGATTGACGCCCTCGTACCAATCGGTCGCGGTCAGCGTGAGCTCATCATCGGTGACCGTCAAACTGGTAAGACTTCGATCGCAATCGACGCGATCATCAACCAAAAAGAAGAAAACATGGTCTGTATCTACGTCGCAATCGGTCAGAAAGAATCGACTGTCCGTGGCGTAGTTGAGACGCTCCGTCAAAACGGCGCCCTCGATTACACGATCGTTGTTTCGGCATCGGCTTCACAGCCAGCCCCACTTCTTTACCTCGCACCATTCGCTGGGGTATCGATGGGTGAGTACTTCATGGACCGCGGACAACACGTCCTCGTCGTGTATGATGACCTCTCGAAACAAGCGGCAGCTTATCGTGAGCTCTCGCTTCTTCTCCGTCGTCCTCCAGGCCGCGAAGCCTACCCAGGGGATGTCTTCTACCTCCACTCACGCCTTCTTGAGCGTGCGGCGAAGTTGAACGACGAACTCGGCGGCGGTTCATTGACAGCACTTCCGTTCATCGAGACACAAGCGTCGGATATCTCGGCTTACATCCCGACGAACGTAATCTCGATCACAGACGGTCAAATCTTCCTTCAGTCGGACCTCTTCTTCTCAGGGGTACGTCCTGCGATCAACGCCGGTCTCTCGGTATCGCGTGTTGGTGGTTCGGCTCAAGTGAAAGCGATGAAGAAAGTTGCGGGTACGCTCCGTCTTGACCTCGCGTCATACCGTGAGCTCGAAGCGTTCGCCCAGTTCGGGTCGGACCTCGACAAAGCGACACAAGCGAAGCTCAACCGTGGACAACGGACTGTTGAAGTCTTGAAACAAGACTTGAACGCACCGCTTTCGGTCGACAAGCAAGTAATCATCATCTACGCTCTCACGAAAGGTCATCTCGATGACGTCCCAGTCGAAGACATCCGTCGTTTCGAAAAAGAAATGAACGCATGGCTCGATCAAAACCGTGCGGACCTCTGCCGTGAAATCCGTCAAACAGGAAACCTTCCTGCTGACGAGGCGATGGTCGATGCACTTACGGAATTCAAAAAGACGTTCTCGCCATCGGTTTAATCCGGTGACGAGCGTCTATTAAGGTGGTGAATCGAAATGGCATCATTACGTGAGATCCAGATGCGGATCACCTCGACCCAAAGCACGAAGCAAATCACGAAAGCGATGAACATGGTGTCGGCCTCGAAATTGAACCGCGCTCAAGGGAGCAACGCCAACTTCAAGCCGTACATGACCAAGTTGCAGGAAGTCATCTCGTCGATTGCCGGCGGTACTTCAGGCGCAACACACCCGATGCTTCAAGTCCGTCCCGTTAAACGGACCGGCTATATCGTCATCACGTCAGACCGCGGACTTGCTGGTGGATACAACGCCAGCGTCCTTCGTGACGTGTATCGCGAGTTGAAAGCCAAACACGGTTCAACAGACGAATACCGTCTGTACGTGATCGGGAAGGTCGGCGTTCAGTTCTTCAAGGCCCGTAACATTCCGGTGTACAGTGCCATGACAGGACTCAACGACCAGCCATCATTCGTTGAAGTCGCAGAGATCGTCAAACAGACGGTCGGCGCGTTCAGTGAAGGCGAGATCGATGAATTGAAGCTTTGCTACAACTCATTCATCTCTGTCATCAGCCAAGAAGTGAAGATCGATCGATTGCTTCCGCTTGGGAATATCGAACAGACCGCATCTAATGTGATGTATGAATACGAACCAGAAGAAGAAACGATCTTAGCAGCGCTTCTTCCGCGTTACGCGGAAGGACTCATCTACGGCGCGCTCCTCGATGCGAAAGTATCGGAGCACGCGGCTCGGATGACGGCGATGTCGAACGCGACGGACAACGCGGATGAACTTATCCGTGGACTCAAGCTCAAGTTCAACCGCGCGCGTCAAGCGGCGATCACACAAGAAATCACAGAGATTGTCGGAGGTGCGGCTGCGCTTGAATAAGCGCACGCCCTCTAGATTGTAGGAGGCTAACACGATGAACGAATACGGCATGAAAGGCCGCGTAGTCGCAGTCATGGGCCCAGTTATCGACGTTAAGTTCGACAACCACTTACCGAACATCTACAACGCCCTCAAAGTCACGCATGTGGCTGAATCGGCGCAAGATGTCAGTGTCGACTTGACGCTCGAGGTGGCGATTCACCTTGGGGATGACACGGTCCGTACGATTGCGATGGACTCAACGGACGGCGTTCGCCGCGGCATGGAAGTACTTGACTTAGGTTCACCGATTTCAGTACCGGTCGGAGAAGAGACGCTCGGTCGTGTCTTCAACGTACTCGGTAACCCGATTGACGATAAAGAAGTATCACCGACTGTCCGTCGGTCACCGATCCACCGTCTCGCACCGACGTTCGATGAATTGTCGACAAAGGTTGAGATCTTGGAAACAGGGATCAAAGTCGTCGACCTTCTCGCACCTTACATCAAAGGTGGTAAAATCGGCCTCTTCGGTGGTGCCGGTGTAGGTAAAACCGTTCTCATCCAGGAACTCATCAACAACATCGCGCAAGAGCACAGCGGGATTTCTGTATTCGCAGGAGTCGGCGAGCGTACGCGTGAAGGAAATGACTTGTTCCACGAGATGACGGACTCAGGCGTTATCAAGCAAACGGCGATGGTCTTCGGTCAGATGAACGAGCCGCCGGGCGCGCGTCTTCGCGTAGCCTTGACGGGTCTTACAATGGCAGAATACTTCCGCGATGAGCAAGGACAAGACGTTCTTCTCTTCGTCGATAACATCTTCCGTTTCACACAGGCAGGTTCGGAAGTTTCGGCCCTTCTCGGTCGGATGCCATCTGCCGTAGGTTACCAACCGACACTCGCGACGGAAATGGGTATGCTTCAAGAGCGGATCACGTCAACAGCTAAAGGATCGGTTACATCGATTCAAGCCGTATACGTACCAGCCGATGACTATACTGACCCGGCTCCAGCGACAACGTTCGCTCACCTTGATGCAACGACTAACTTGGAGCGTCGTCTTTCGGAGATGGGGATCTACCCAGCCGTTGACCCGCTCGCATCGACTTCACGTGCCCTCTCGCCTGACATCGTCGGACCAGAGCACTACGAAGTAGCCCGTAACGTCCAGCAGACGCTTCAGCGTTACAAAGAGCTTCAAGATATCATTGCAATCCTCGGTATGGACGAGTTGTCTGAAGACGATAAGCTCACGGTTCACCGTGCCCGTCGTATTCAGTTCTTCTTGTCACAAAACTTCCACGTGGCTGAGCAGTTCACAGGCCAAAAAGGTTCGTACGTACCAGTTAAAGAGACAGTTCGCGGCTTCAAAGAGATCCTCGATGGTAAACACGACGATCTTCCAGAAGATGCATTCCGTCTCGTTGGTCCAATCGAAGACGTCATCGAAAAAGCGAAGACGTTGGTCTAAGACCTACACGGAAGGGGGAAACTAGACGATGAATACTCTTCACGTCAACGTCGTCACCCCGGATGGTGCAGCCTATGAGGGCGAGGCACGGATGGTCGTCGCCAAATCGGTGACCGGTGAACTCGGTATCTTACCGAAACACATCCCGATGGTGACACCGCTCGATATCTCAGTTCTCAAACTGCGCCACGAAGATGGTGGACGCACGCTGATCGCACTCAGCGGCGGTTTCATGGAAGTTCGTCCCGACACGGTGACGATCTTAGCTGAAACAGCCGAAATGGCGGATAAAATCGACTACGACCGCGCTTCTGCGGCGAAAGTTCGTGCCGAGCGTCGTCTTCAAGACACGAAGCTCTCGGACCTCGAATTCCGTCGTGCGGAGCTCGCGCTCAAAAAAGCGATTAACCGTTTGAGCATTCGCGATATCAAAGAATAACCGACATCTCTCCTGCAGCCGCAGGGGAGATTTTTTTGTGGATGGACCGAATGAATCACGTTCCTTCTATATATATAGGTCCAAAGCATCAAAAGTTTTACGCCCAAATAGTGGAAGACAGACATCTCTTATCCGATAATATAGGTGGGAACTACGGTAAAGGAGACAATGGGATGAAAGTTTATGTTGCGCGCCAACCGATCTTTGATCAAAAATTACGCGTCTGTGGCTATGAACTGTTATATCGCCGCAGCGAGAAAAATATATTTGAACATGTCGATGACGCACTTGCGACCGCCGACGTGATTCATAACGCCTATCTCGTCTTCAACTTTCGGGAGTTGACGGAAGGGACGAGAGCGTTCATTAACTTTCCGCAAAACTTGATTGAGAGCGAGGTACCGGCTTTATTGCCGCGGCAGACGCTCGTCGTCGAGGTGCTCGAGCATGTCGAACCGACGGAGAAAGTCTTGGCGGCGTTACGTTCGTTACGTCGGAAAGGCTATACGATCGCCCTCGACGACTTCGTGTTCGAAGAGAAGTATCGGCCACTCATCGGACTCGCCGATATCATCAAAATCGACTACCAGGCGACACCGATCGACCAACAGAAGCGGCTCATCGACGCCCTCGGCCATCGCGTCGAATTTCTAGCGGAGAAAATCGAGACACCGTTCGAATATGAGATTGCCAAGAAGCTCGGCTATCACATGTTCCAAGGCTACTTCTTCAGTCGGCCGACGGTCGTCCACGGTGCCGAGGTCCATCCGCTCCGGCATACGCTCGTCGAAGTGCTGAAGGAACTCGATAAGCCGGAACCGGACTTCCGACGCATCGCCAGCCAAATCGAACGAAGCGTCGACTTGTCGTATAAAATGTTACGCTCGGTCAACACGGTTTATCAAAAGGGACGTCACACGATTCAATCGATTGAACAGGCCGTCGCGCGCATCGGGCTCGATGAGATGCGGCGTTGGTCCTACTTGATGTTGTTGCGTGAGTTGCAGACATCCGAATCGAAAGAATTGATTAAACAGAGTGTCATCCGCGGCAAGATGATGGAACTGATCGCGGCCGAGACGCTGCCGCACGTGACGGCGTTCGACGCGTTCATCACGGGTATCTTCTCGTCGCTTGACGTCATCTTGGACGAGACGATGCATACGCTCGTCTCGGAGCTTCCGGTCGAACCCGTCGTCAAAGCGGCGCTTCTCGGGGAAGACAACGAGTTGCGCGGTTTGCTCAATACGGTGCTCGCCTATGAGCGGTTGACGGTCGACGTCGATGAGACGATGCCGGACTTGTCTCGATACTACGTCGAAGCCATCCGTTGGAGCCAAACTTATGATGCTGAAGTGAATAATGTTTGAAATGTTGAAGGGACGTCAATTACTGTACTAAGGCCATGCGCCGATTGACGTTCCTTTTTGTATGCGGTTTATGGAGAGAAAGCGAGTTGATCGGATGAACCCATTCCACCACTCACTTAAACGCTAAGTCTTTTTTTCTCTGACGTGACATGCTATGATTAAAAATGGTACGAATTTTTGAAAAGAGGGGAATCGTCGATGTTGAACACCGTGTTATCGCTCGTCATTTACGTCGTAGCGATCTACGTCGCTTGGTGGGCACTCATGCCGGTCAAATGGGACCGCCTGCTCAATCAAGTGAGGAGTCCGCAAGCAGCAGTCTTGCGTGTCCTCGTGGCCGTCGTCTTCGGTTCACTGATCGCCCAGTTCTTTTTGGAGTATATCCGATTGGCCCAGGCGCTCGCACCATTACAGTAGGCAGGGAAACGATTACTAAACTGTAATCCTGCTGTAACGTTTCTTATATGTTTATCGTGTAGGATAAATTCGTCTGACATGACGAATTTTTCATCAGAATTTTATGAGTGCTTTTATTATTATTTTTCTCTCTGATGAAGCGTCACGTGTTACAAACCATCGTAGTAATCGACATAACCACATCCGGTAGAGGATATCGACGTATAAAACAAAAAAACAACGAAGTTGGAGGACAAAGAGAGATATGAAGGATTTGATTGTAGTCCGTGGAGGACGTAAATTGTCAGGTACTGTGCGTGTTGAAGGAGCTAAAAACGCCGTACTCAAAACATTGGTTGCCACTCTTTTAGCAAGCGAAGGAAAGTCGGTACTTCAAAACGTGCCACGCCTCGCTGATGTGTACACGATTAACAAAGTACTTCGCCACCTTGGTGCAGAGGTTGCGTTTGACGAAGCAAATAACGAAGTCACTGTCGATGCGTCGGGCACAATCAAAGACGAGGCGCCGCTTGAGTACGTCCGCAAGATGCGTGCCTCGATCCTTGTCATGGGTCCTCTCCTTGCTCGTCTTGGGCATGCGCGTGTCGCAATGCCAGGCGGTTGCTCGATCGGGTCACGTCCGATTGACCTCCACTTAAAAGGCTTCGAGGCAATGGGCGCGAAGACGGTCATCGGCAACGGTTTCGTCGAAGCTTCGGTCGACGGTCGCTTGAAAGGTGCGAAGATCTACTTGGACTTCCCATCTGTCGGCGCGACAGAGAACATCATGATGGCGGCAGTCCTTGCTGAAGGAACAACGGTCATCGAAAACGTCGCCAAAGAACCTGAAATCGTCGACCTTGCCAACTTCTTGAACGGTATGGGCGCACACGTCCGCGGTGCCGGTACAGAAACGATTCGAATCGAAGGCGTGGAGAAACTCCATGGTGCCGAGCATTCAATCATCCCTGACCGCATCGAAGCCGGTACGTTCCTCGTTGCTGGAGCGATCACAGGTGGCGACATCGAAGTCATCGGCGCTGAGCGCGAGCACCTTCGCCCACTCATCTCGAAGATGGAAGAAATGGGCGTCAAGTTCGAGGATACGTCAGAAGGCATGCGTGTCATCGCATCGGATGTGTTGAAGCCGGTCGACGTGAAGACGATGCCACACCCTGGTTTCCCGACTGACATCCAAGCACAAATGATGGCGCTCGTCTTGAAAGCTGGCGGCACATCGGTCATCACCGAAACAGTGTTCGAGAACCGCTTCATGCACGTCGAAGAATTCCGCCGCATGAACGCAGACATTAAAATCGAAGGACGCTCGGCAATCATCAAAGGCGGCGTTCGCCTCCAAGGTGCTGAAGTCGTCTCGACTGACCTTCGTGCCGGAGCAGCCCTCGTCCTCGCGGGACTCATCGCGGACGAAGAGACACGCGTTGGCGATCTCTACCACATCGACCGTGGCTACGTCGACTTCCACAAGAAATTGCAAGCGCTTGGTGCTGACATCGAGCGAATCCAAGGGAACGTCGAAGTTGCCGAAGAAATGGTCAAGAACTAATTAATAGACTCATAGGAGCGAGGAGAGACTCTTCTCGCTCTTTTCAATGAAGTAACGAACGGAGGAACCTACACACCATGTTTTCAAAAGATATCGGGATTGATTTAGGAACAGCAAACGTCGTCATCCACGTCAAAGGTCGAGGCATCGTCCTCGACGAGCCATCCGTCGTTGCCATCAAGCGTTCGACAGGGAAAGTACTCGCTGTCGGAACGGAAGCGTATCAGATGGTCGGACGTACGCCAGGTGACATCGTCGCCATCCGTCCACTCCGTGATGGGGTCATCGCTGACTTCGCGACAACCGAAGAGATGCTTCGCCATTTCGTCGAGAAGATCCAAGTCCGCGGTTTCTTTGGCGGCATCCGCATGCTCATCTGTACACCGGCAAACGTGACACCGGTTGAAGCGAAAGCGATCCGTGAGGCGGCCGAGAAGGCCGGCGCGAAAGAAGTCTTCCTCGCCGTAGAACCGAAGGCAGCAGCCGTCGGTTCAGGCATGGACATCTGGAAGCCGGTCGGTCATATGATTGTCGACATCGGTGGCGGGACGACAGACGTTGCCATCCTCTCGATGGGCGATATCGTCTGCGGCGAAACGATTAAAATCGCCGGGGATCGGTTCGATACGGACATCCTCCGCGCCATCAAAGACAAGCATAAGCTCGTCATCGGTGAGCGGACGGCCGAGCAAATCAAGAAAGAGATTGCGACGGTCTTCCCAGGCGGACGTAACGAGACGATGGATATCCGAGGTCGTGACATGGTGCGTGGGCTTCCGCGTACGGTAACCATCACGTCGGAAGAACTCCGTGAAGCGATGGCTGAATCGGCAAATGAGATCGTCGAAGCAACGAAGCGCGTCCTCGAACAGACGCCTCCGGAACTTGCGGCCGATATCATCGACCGCGGCATCATCATGACAGGTGGCGGCTCGCTCCTCCACGGGATCGACCAGCTCGTCGCCGAGCGTGTCGGATTGCCGGTCATGATTGCCGAAGAGCCGACGCTCAGCGTCGCGCATGGCACGGGCATCATGCTCGAGCACTTGGATCGTTTGAAGTAAGATCATCTAAAGGCACGACGTCAGTAGGCGTCGTGCTTTTTTTGCGTTCAACACTGTCTGAATTTCCTGGAAATGGATAGAATAAGAGAGGGAGGGCTGCAGATGAATCCATTGATTGAGCGATTGACGGCGAAAGGAGTCGAGGTCACGGAGGTTGAAGACCGAGGTGAGGAAGCGCGTCAGACATGGGTGGCGCACTTCATACGACCGGAACAGCGGACACGGCTTTCCCCTTATCTATGGGAGGATATCGGGGCAGGGGCTGACGGCTGTCTCGTCGGAACGGCTGCTGAGCATGCGTTCGAACGGGCAGGGAAGTGGAAAGCGATGCTCTTTTTTCAACACTCGAACGATGTGCTCGAACTCGACTTGACGAAAGCACAACCACTTGCCAGGAAAGAGTTGATTGTCGAAACCATGGACTATGCGGACATCTATATCGTCGACCCGGCTTACACGTGGACGTATGTCATTCCGCACGAAGCGGACTGGGGACCGTATTTTCTCACCAAATTAGGGACTAAAGGGGATCATTAAATGACACGACCACTCACACTCATTACCGGCGTCAGTCGGACGCAAGGCATCGGGGCAGCCATCGCGCGAAAACTCGCTACGTCAGGCCATGACTTGTATCTCACGCATTGGAGCCCGTTTGACGGCACGGAAGGCGTCGGAGCGGAACCGGACTTCATCGACGGCTTCGTCGACGAATTACGGGCATCAGGGGCCCGTGTCGCACACGAAGCGTATGATTTGGCGTCTGGAGACGCAGAAGGGCTACTCAACCGCGTCGAAGCGGCGCTCGGTACTCCGAGCCGTCTCATCAACAACGCGACGTATGAACGGCACGTGAGCGTCGATACGTTCACGACCGAGACACTTCGCCGGCATTATCTCGTCAACAATGAAGGGACGCTCGGTCTGACGTTCGCCTTCATCGAGCGATACAAACAGGCTGGGCATACGGACGGACGCATCCTGTTCATGGTGTCCGGGGGAGCAGATGCATCCAACTTGGCTTATATCGCCACGAAAGGCATGTTAATCGCCATCACGCCGGCGCTCGCTAACGGGGCAGGGCAGTACGGAATCTCTGTGAATGCGCTCGACCCGGGCCCGACCGATTCGGGTTGGATTGATGACGGGCTCCGTCAACAACTCGTACCGCTGTTCCCGCATGGACGTGTCGGGACACCCGAAGACACGGCCCGCTATATCGCGTTCCTCATGGGGTCGGACGGGGCCTGGGTCAATGGGCAACATCTTCACGTCGACGGTGGCTTCGTCGGACGCTAAAAAGAGCTTCTCCCAATTCAAGGGAGAAGCTCTTTTTAATGCCATGTATAGTCTTTGTCGACGAAGAGTCGAGTGGACAAATCCGTTTGCGGGAACGGCTTTTCTTTCGCATCTAACCAGTCATGGTAATCGCAAAGACAGACGTCGTCCAAATGGAGCGAGTAGCCGTTGTTGATCGTCTGGACCGAGATACTCAAATCATACTCGGCGAGCGTCTTCTTCAAGCGGTAGACGAGGTTATAGACGTTGTGGAGCGCCCGCTGCGGCTCATCAATCTCTGGATAGAGCGTCTCGGCAATCAGCCATTTATTGACCACTTTATCACGATGGAAAATCAAGTAGGCGAACAGCTCCTCGGTCTTCTGTGTCGGCCATTTGACGAGGTCACCGTCTTGCGTCTTGACCGAGAAGTGGTCGAGACATTGAATCGTACACGTCCGGTGATGCTCGGTCGACATTGTCTCCTTGTATCGTTTCTCGACGCGAGGAATGAGGTCGTGAATCATCTGTTCGGTAATCGGTTTGAGCAGATAGTGCGTCGCTTGCAGGTTGAACGCATCGACCGCGTATTGGCTGTGCGCCGTCGTGAAGACGACTTGAGTCGTCTCGGGCAATCGTTTGGCGAAATCGAGACCGTTCATCTGGGGCATCTCGATATCGAGAAAGACGAGGTCGACTTCCTGGTTTGCTAAAAATTCAAGTGCTTGGAACGGATCGTGGAACGACCCCATCCATTTCAAGTTTGGTTCAGCTTGGATGAGGCGTTCCATCATCCTTAAAATATGGTGCTCATCTTCAATCAAAATCGTGCGCATGTTGCTCGTTCATCCTCTCTCGTTTTGGGAGTCGGATATGCACATGCGTTCCGACCCCTGGTTCAGAATTTAATTTAAATGTGGCATCTGATATGAAGTCGATCCGATTCTTGACATTCGGGATACCAATTCCATTCGATTTTCTCAAGTGCGGTGTCGGATTGAACCCGATGCCGTTGTCGGCAATCCGGATATCGATTGCATCATCTGAGGACTGGATCGACAACATGAGCCGTTTGATACCTGGTTGCTTCATCAACCCATGCTGTACCGCGTTCTCGACGAGCGGTTGCAATAACAGCGGTGGAATCAAGGCGTTGAGGACGGATTCGTCGATATCTTTCGTGATGGTGAACGCATCATTGAAGCGAGTCTGCTCAATCATCAAATACGAGTCGATGACGTCGAGTTCTTGCTTGAGCGAGATATCGTTCTCGGTCCGCCCATTCTCGAAGATGAAGCGGACATATGTGCTCAAATGGCTGAGCAAACGTGCCGCCTCGGTCGGTGCCGTGTAACAGAGCGCAATCACGTTCCCGAACGTGTTGTATAGGAAGTGCGGCTTGATTTGGGCGTTGAAGAACGAAATCTCACTTTGGTTGGCGAACGTCTGCACTTCACGCTTTTTCCGTTTATCCGTCGACAAGTGAATCGGGAGCAACGTGAACATGAGCAGGAAGTAAATGAGCGACATGACGCTCGTATACAGTTCTTGGTTCGGGTGGTCAATCAGAACGTTGATCAACTGGCCGACATAGCCGATGATGAGTGAGATCGTGAACACGAGAAATTCGAACGGATAGCCGTCGTTTTTTCGTTCGAACAGCCAATTGATGTTCAGCCCGGTCCAGAAGAACGTGATGAACAAGACATACACCCAAGGGAATTGGTCGAACGTCGCGTGCGCACCTTCTGGCAGCACCAAGGCGATCAGACTGAACGCATAGAACGGGTAGGACGCGTACTTCAAAAAGTGTCGAAACGGGACGCGTTCGAGACGTAACGCAAAGTTGATTAACATCGCGACACTCAGTAATGCCGTAATCAAATTTAATTTATGGGCCAAAACGTAAGACATCATAGGGACGATTTCGAATACGATCATTTGATCATTCGTCATAAGCGAGACGCTGACGAGGAAAAAGAAAGCAGCCCCATATAAATAGAGCGATTCCTTACGATGGAACAGCCGAACGATTGCGTAGAATGAAAAAATGAGGAGCGAGATGAGGATAATCACGAACTCATAACTGAAGTATTGATTATGATAGGTCATCATATTGCTCGTTGGACCGATGAGCAGGCTATCGGAAATTCCAGTCGAGAGCTCATTCGTCTCAGCCGTTTGAATCGTCAGACGGAACGTCGGGGTATGCGTATCCAGAAGAACGAGGTAGGCATGCCGAAGGTCTTCATCTGTCGATGCGTAGACGGGTGAAACAGCTTCTCCATCAATGAGAAGGTTGACATGTGGGTGGTTACGCGGCACACGCAAAGCGTATTGTCCGGGAGGCAGTGAAATGTCAGCTTCATAAGTAGCCATCTTGTGTGGTGTCACATGCGGGAGTTGTCGATAAGACTCGCGGTCGACTCGCTCGAGCAGGCTCGATTGAAAGCGCCACGTCCCATCGAGACGCATGAGTTGTTCGGTCACACGAGAATCGGTCAAATCGGCCGTTCCTTGTGTGACGGTGACTGAATCGTCAATCGTCTGTCCGCGCGTTAAGGCGAAGCCGCCAACGAGCGCGAAGAAGACCATCAACATGACCAGCCCAATCGATTTAGGGGTCATCTGCATATTCCCTTCGTGGTTTGTGAGTTTTTTGTGAGAAACGAACGATATACTGACACTAATCGTTCACATATTAACGTGACGAATGTTTTCTTATCGTACACGAAACTGACTTTTTTGAATAGCCGAACATACGAAACTATCTAATCCGATTAATCATCGATATGAAAGAAGGCTATATATGAAACGCTGGATTGAACAACGAATTAGCCGCCAAGTCCTCACCGTGTTTTATGTATTGATTGCCTTAATCACGTTGACGTCACTCGGCACATACTTTTATACCCAGCAGGCGATCCGCGAAACCACGGTCGAGCTTGAGCGGATCAGTGAACATCGTTCGCGGGCGACTGATTTGTTCGAGACATGGCAGTCGATGCAATACGAGATGCGCGGCCACGTTTTACTTGGGGAGGATGCATTGCTAGCAGAAGTCAAGCAAGCCCAAGACCGAATCGACGACCAGACGAGCTGGTTTGAACAGAACGCCGAGACGAACGAAGAGACGACGTTCGCGGAAGAGGCGCGTTTGCTCTTTACCATCTATACGACGCGCGTCATGCCTGGTCTCGAACGTTACGTTGTCGCCAAAGCGAACGGCGAAGTCGATGAGCCGTTCTTACAGATGGCGACCGTCGGCCAACTCATGCCGAAGAATGCATCGTCGAATCAGACACGATTCAAATTCAATTCGAATAGTGCGGCCGATATGAGTGCGAGCATCGTCGACATGGAATCGGTATTCACGGACTATCGCTCCGAGCTCGACTTTCAAGAGTCGGGTCTCCGGGAAGAACTGTCGGAGCAGCTCGCCAAAGCCCAATGGATGTGGCTACTCATTTTGCTCGGCGCGTTGTTCATCCTCTTTGTTAGCCTACAACCATATATTGTGCGGTTGACGAAACAGCTTGAGGCGCTCATCACGAACAGTGAACGGCTGGCCGTCGATCCGCATGCCACGCTTATTCCAATCAATCCAATGAAAAACGAGGTTGGTCAACTATCGAAATCGTTCACGGAGATGTCGAGCTCGTTGATTCATCAACATACTGAACTTGAGAAAGAGCGCGAGAAGACGGCCCGCATTTTGCATACGATGCGCGACGCGATTGTCTTTGTCGAGGTAGACACAAACCAACGCTTCGCCAACGAGGCGCTGTTCGAACTGTATGAGCAGCCGTTCCCGTTCGGCGACCGTCAGAGCTTGTATCCGATTGACGCGTTTTATGAGCCGTTCATGGACCAAATCGATGATCAGGACGGTCTCAATCGCTTCACACACCGGGCTAAAAACTGTGGAATCTTCGATGAAACGTTTACGTATTCGATGCAAGGGGGAAGACGTATCATACGGATGTACGCCGAACCGATTGAACTGCAGGACGAACGTTTCGGCGTGATGTTTGTGTCGCGGGACATTACGAAAGAGATTGAGATTGACCGCTTGAAGACGGAACTCGTCGCGACGGTCTCACACGAACTTCGTACCCCGCTCACATCCATTCTTGGTTTTACCGAACTGCTTGAACACCGACAGGTCGACGAAGAGAAGCGGAAACGCTACTTGAGTATGATTCATAGCGAGACGACCCGGCTCGAGCGGCTCGTCAGCAATCTGCTCGACGTGCAGAAGATAGAGTCCGGTAACGCGCAGCAAGACTTCAAAGTCGAGAGTTTGTTCGAACTATTGTCCGATATTCTTGAGATTCATGCCGGTTCGACCGAGTTGCATGCGTTCCATTTCGATTGTGATGAAACGATTCGCGTCTCCGGGGACCCGGCGCAACTGCGTCAAGTGTTCTCGAATATCTTGAATAACGCCATTAAATATTCACCCGACGGCGGCAATATAGCCGTCAACGTCTCGTGCGATGACGATGTCATCCGGATCGCCATCGAAGACGAAGGCATGGGTGTGGCACCCGCAGATGCCGAACGACTGTTTGAGAAGTTCTACCGTGTCCAAAACGAACAGAGTCGCAATATTGGAGGCACCGGCCTTGGGCTTGCGATCTGTAAGGAGATTATTGAATCGCACGGCGGGACGATCAGCGTTCGTTCTGAACTTGGGAATGGGACGATTATGACGGTCGAACTCCCGATTGTCGCTTGACGAAAACCACTTCACATTGCGAAGTGGTTTTTTTTAGTTTTTTTTCAAAAAACGGTGAATGAAACATTCATTTGGTACGATATACAGAGTGAAGACTTTGAACGATGAAAGGAAGACGAACCATGTTACGCGGATTATATACGGCGGCGGGCGCGATGAACGCGCTCCAACGTCAACAAGAGATTTTGAGCAATAACCTTGGAAACGTCCGGACACCTGGATTCAAGGCATCGAACGGCGTCGTCCGCTCGTTCCCAGAAATGTTGCTCGCCCAAGTGAGCCACCCGGGAAATTCGGGTTCACGCGTGCAAGGTGAAGTTGGCACGTTATCGACAGGTGTCTACCTTCAAGAGACGATGCCTCGGTTCTCGAGCGGGAGCATCTCGGAGACGGGCAGCCCGACCGACGTATATATGAAGGTGCCGGCTGACGCGACGGGTGCCGCCATGTTCGCCGTCGAACAGAACGGCGAGACGCTCTATACGACGAACGGACGCTTCGCGGTCGATGAGGAGCGTTTCTTACGCTCGGCGGATGGCGGTTATATCCTCTCTGACGCAGGCGAGCGCATCCAGCTGCCGTCAAGTGAGTTCACGCTGTCGGTCGATGGTCAAATCACGTCGCTCGGTGAGAATGTGGCGACACTCGGTGCCGTCCAAGTTAATGACTTAGCGACGCTCGAACAGGTCGGGAACGATTACCGGGTCAACGGAGACGCACCGCCAGCAGCGAACGTCCAATTCCAACAAGGATTTATCGAAGAGGCGAACGTCGACCTCGATCGGACGATGGCCGACTTGATGACGACGTACCGTCAGTTCGAGGCGAACCAAAAAGTCGTCCAAGCGTATGACAAGAGTGCCGAGCGGGCCATTGAGATCGCTCGGATTCGTTAAGGAGGAAGCCTATGCAATCGATCTATAACTCGGTCTCGTCGCTCACGCAGCTTCAGCGCCAGCTCGATGTGACCGGTCATAACATCGCCAACGTCGACACGGCCGGCTATAAGCGGGAACAGACCCACTTCGCCTCGCTCTTGTCGCAGGCGTACGACAATCAACCGCGTGCCGAGCTTGAAGTCGGACGCGACACCCCGAACGGGATTCGCATCGGCGTTGGCGGCCACGTCGCTGACATCAGTCAACAGTTCAATATCGGCCAAATCCGGAAGACGGACCGTGGTCTTGATGTGTTCTTGAAAGCGAGCCGCCAGTTCTTCGCCGTCGAGACAGAGAACGGTGTCGGATTGACCCGAAGCGGGAACATGCAGCTGTCGGTCGGTGATACGACGACGCTCGTCGACGTGAACGGCAACGCCCTCCTGGGTGCGGACGGGAACCCGATCGTCATGCCGAATGAGGCGACGGCGCATCGCGTCCGTCAAGATGGGATGGTCGTCGCCAGCGTGAACGGGGCCGAGCAAGAGTTCGGCCGTCTCGATATCGTCGAGGTGCGCAACACGTCAGCGCTCCAACCACTCGGCAACAACGTCTATGCGGCTGATTTGGCGGCGGACGTTGACCGTCCGCTCGGCAATCTGTTGATCGAAGGGACGCTCGAATCGTCGAACGTCGATTTGACGAAAGAGATGACCGACATGACGATTACGCAACGTGCCTACCAGATGAATTCACGGGCGTTGTCGATGAGTGACCAGATGATGGGACTCGTCACGTCACTCCGTTAATCACAGACCGTTCTTCTTCGGAAGGGCGGTTTTTGCATTACACTGAATAGGAGGAGGGATGGACATGCGAATTGTCGTGGCGATGGATTCGTTCAAAGGGTCGTTGACGAGCGTGGAAGCGAATCGGGCGGTTTGTCGGGCACTCGCTGGACACGATGTCATCGAGGTGCCGATTTCAGACGGAGGCGAAGGATTTTTAGATGCGTGGCTCCTGACACATCCGGATGCCGAGACCATCACGCAAGAAGTCATGTCGCTTGATGGGACGATGCGACAAGCACGGTACGGTTGGTTAGAACTGACGCGAGAAGCAGTCATCGAAGTCGCCGAGGCGTCCGGGCTCACACTTGTCGATACACTGGACCCGTGGCGCTACAGCTCCTATGGGACGGGGCTACAAATCAAGCATGCGCTCAAGAGCGGGGCGAAGCGCATCACTGTCGGCCTCGGCGGGAGCGCGACCGTCGACGGGGGAAAAGGTTTGCTCGAGGCGATCGGTGTCCGCTTCTTCGATGAGTTTGGACATGTCATTGGACCGTTCCCGCATCACATCGAGCGCGTCAGTCGTATCGACTGGTCAGGGCTCCTCCCGGAAGCACGTCAAGTCGAGTGGCGGATGGCCTCGGACGTGACGAACCCGTTGCTCGGACCAAAGGGGGCGGCGGCCGTGTTTGGACCACAGAAGGGACTGGCCCCACAAGACGTCGTTAGCTACGAGGAACGACTTTCCTCATACGCCCGTTGTTTCGAGCGTGATGTGACGGGAGAACCGGGAGCGGGTGCGGCCGGCGGGATTGGTTTCGCGCTCTATCAGCTCAGGGCCGTGTATGTGAGCGGAATCGAGGACGTCGTGCGGTGGTCGAATCTAGAGGAGACGTTACGGACGGTCGACTGGTTGATTACCGGAGAAGGCCACTTCGATGCGCAGTCGCTTCACGGGAAAGCGCCTTACGGGTTGGCACGTCTTGCCCATACGTACGACGTACCGACGCTCGTCTTCGCCGGACAATCGGAACTGATTGCCGTCCCGGACGTGGGGATTCAGGCCGTCTTCCCGATTGTTTCCCGGGTGATGACGCTCGAGGAAGCGATGCAGCAAGCGGCAGCGCTCTTGACGGACGCCGTCAGCCGAGCGTTCCGGTTAATCGACAAAGACGCCTGAACCAACTTCGGTTCAGGCGTCTTTGGGTCACGAGCGTTCTTTTAATAGGTCACGAATCTCCGAGAGGAGCTGTTCTTCACGCGACAGTTCCGGCTCCGGTGTCTCTTCGACCGCTTTTTCTCGCTTCAGACGGTTCAGCACTTTGACCATCATGAACAAGGCGAAGGCGACGAGGAAGAACTTGACGATTTCTTGCAGGAAGTTGCCATACGTTACCTTCACGCCGAGCACCGACACCGCGAGCGTCGAGAAGTCGATGCCGCCGATGAGGATGCCGAGGAACGGCATGAAGATGTCATTGACGAGCGACGTGACGATGGCCGTGAAGGCGGCCCCGAGGATGAAGGCGACGGCCAGGTCGATCACATTGCCTTTGATTGCAAACTCTTTGAATTCTTTCCACATAAAAATAAACCCTCCTAAATGATGAATACTCTTATGGTAGCACAGCATAGGCGGAAGCGGGCAGTATTTTTCACAGAAGCGTCGCCCTTGCCCTAGGCCGGGCGCTTGTTCGACGTATGGTAGATACGTTACACTTATATAGAACTCATGCAATAGTTTTAATACCAGGTACTAATATGTTATGATTAATTCAGCTGAAAGGATGTATGGACGTGGCGAACGAAGAACAGAACGGCTCGGAACAGACCGAGTCCAAAGAGCGGACGGAGCGGAAGCGATTATCGAACCATCGACGTTTCCCGATCTTGTTACGCGTCATCGTTGTCCTGCTGTTGGCTTTCGTGATGCTTGCGATTGGGGCCATCATTGGGTACAGCGTGATTGGCGGAGGCGAGTGGAAGGACGTGTTCAACATCGACACGTGGCGCCATATCACCGATTTTTGGCTAACATCATAAGGGTGGTGGAACCATGTACACGATTGAACAGATTAAAGAAGTGATCCCGCATCGGTACCCGTTTTTGCTCATCGACCGAATTCTTGAAGTCGAAGAAGGCACACGGGCCGTTGGATTAAAGAATGTGACGGCGAATGAAGAGTTCTTCAATGGACATTTCCCGGACTATAACGTCATGCCTGGCGTCTTGATCGTCGAAGCGCTCGCGCAAGTAGGCGCGTTCGCGATGCTCAAGCAAGAGTCGAACCGCGGCAAGCTCGCGTTCTTCGCAGGCATCGACGGATGTCGCTTCAAACGTCAAGTCGTCCCGGGCGATCAATTGCGCCTCGAGGTCGAAATCTTGAAAGTGCGCGGACCGATCGGTAAAGGACGCGCCGTGGCGACAGTCGATGGAGAAGTTGCTTGTGAAGCGGAACTCACTTTCGCCTTGAAGTGAGGAGAGAACGAGATGCGCGTATTGGTGATTGCCTTGATTCTCGGATTGGCGACCATCGTCGGTTGCCAACAAGTGCAAGATGATCCGGTCGAGGAGAACGTCGTGTTCGAACAGGACGTTGATGATGCGATGATCGACAAGCGAGCCGGCCAATCGGAATCGATTGCGGTCTCGCTCGAGCGGACGAACAGCTCAACGATGTTGTTCACGATTCGGATGCTCGAAGACCGTCGCCTCGATCCGACGACGATCATTAGTTATGAAGTCGACGGCACGCGTGTCCCGATTCCGTTCGGTGAACTCGTCGCGGAACGCGAAGGGGATGTGCGAACTTACGTCTATCAAGCGGATTTAAACCCCGATCTATTCGTCACCGAGACGCTGCCTCTCTTCCATGTCGGAGAAGAGGGCGAGGCTGAGGTGTCGATGCCGCTCGAGGTTGTAGATTCGACAAATGAATGAACGAACGGATGATTTTTGTCGAAAATCATCCGTTTTTTTGTGCAGTTTTTCGGAGATTGTCCGATACATACAGTAAGGACGAATGGAGGGAATCACATGAAACGAAATAAACCACAATCGCTACAGACGCGGATTTTGGCGATGATGTTGGCATTCATCACGCTACTCATCGTCACATTCGGCGTGTTGCAGTACGTCAGTACGAAGCATACGGTACAGAGCTCGATGCAAGCCGTCCTGTTGGCGGACGGGGCCCGGATTAGCGAGGCGATCGACGCGGAAGCGTATGCTTCATTTTTACAGAACCCTGCGAAAGATGAACGGTTCGAGCAGTTTCGAGAACAGCTCGATACGTATCGCACGCAAATCGGGGCGATGTACGTCTATACACTCGCGGCCGACGGGGAAGAGCTTCAAATCATCGTCGACGGTATGAGCGCGAGCGATGCGGTCGAAATCGGCACGCCGACGACGGCGACGTCTTTCGAAGATGCTAAAGCGGCGTTTGAGGGTGGGACCGTCACGACGCCGATCGTCGAGGACCCGGAATATGGAGACTATATGACCGTGCTCGTCCCGATCAAACAAGGTGGGGACGTCATCGGTGTCCTCGGAATCGACAAAGGGGCGAGTGATGTCGCGGCGGTGACGGAAGACGTGCTCCAAGAGAGCTTGCCCCCGATTCTCATCGGGCTCGTTATCTTGCTCGGGGTGGCTTCAGTCATCATTTGGCGCTACCTTGGCTGGAAACTTCGTCCGCTCCGGGAGCTCGAGCGTGTCGCGACCCATATCGCGAGCGGGGACTTGGCGACGGCGGCTCGTGAGATGGACAACATCCAGTTGAAGGCGAATGACGAAATCAAGCGGCTCACCGCCTCGATGGATCAGATGACGAAAATGCTCCGCGACTTGATCTCCGGATTACAAACGTCCGCCCAGACGGTGCGTGACGAGAGCGGCAACGTGGCAAGCATCTCGGAAGAAGTGAACGATGCCTCGCGTCAAATCGCGTTCACGATGGAAGAAATCGCGGGCGGTGTCGAGAATCAGAGCGTGCTCACGATGAAACTGTACGGACATATGAATGAGTTCTCGGGACTCGTCGACCAGACGGCGCACGACGGGAACGGCGTGAGCGAACAAGCGGAAGTCGTCAGTCGTGTGACGGCAGAAGGGCTCGAACTGATGGAGGATGCCGTCGGCAAGATGACGAACATCCATCTGCAAGTGCGCGAGTCGCAAGGCCAGGTGAAGGACTTCGAGCAACAGGCGGACGAAGTGACGGCGCTCGTCACGATGATCCGTCAAATCTCTGAGCAGACGAACTTGCTCGCCTTGAACGCGGCCATCGAGGCGGCTCGTGCCGGGGAGCATGGAAAAGGCTTCGCCGTCGTCGCTTCTGAGATTCGCAAGTTATCCGATAGCGTTGCGCGGTCGGTCAGTGAGATTTCGGAAATCGTTGGTAGCGTCAAACGAAACTCGATCGCGCTCGGTGAGACGTTCACGGACAGCATGCACGCTGCCGAGGACGGCAAGCGGACGCTCGAGGAGACGAAGCGCGCCTTCAATGAGATTGAACAGAGCGTGCGAGAGATGCAGCGCCTGACGAACTCGATGCAAGGGCAGCTCGGACGCGTCAAGACGAACCAAGACGACATCAAACGTGGTCTCTCTGATATCGCGTCGATTTCTGAAGAGAGTACGGCTGGTAACGAGGAAGTGGCCGCCTCGACCGAACAGATGTCGGCGACGAGCGAGACGATGAACCGGCTCGTCAAAGATTTGTCGCACACGGCCGAGGACATGCAACGCATGAGCCGACAGTTCAAGTTGTAAACAGTCTCAAGTCAGACATACCTCCATTGCGTCCGTTATACTAGGCGCAAGGGAGGTTTTTTCATGCAACGCGTCTCAAGTGAACTCACACAATTCCGCGGCAGTCACTATGACTTTGGCCGCTTTCAAGGACAATACATCAAGCGCAGCAAACTGCTCGAGAACCGGACCGACCAGTGGAAGCTCCGCGTCCCGCGCTTTGAGATTGACGAGCGCGAGGCGAAGCAGGCGTTCGACCGGTTCGCCCCGAAGATTTGGGAAGAACTGCTCGGACTCCAAGACGAGCTCGAGTTGACGCTCGCCGACACGCTCCTTCACTTCGGTCATTTCCGGGTCAATAATCCGATCAGTGGCTGTTCGATTTTGACGGGCGACAACTTCCTCGTCCGTAACTATGACTATCACCCGATGACGTACGACGGACGCTATAACGTGTTCCAGCCAGATGAGGGTTACGCCGTCATCGGTCCAGTCTCACGTGTCACCGGCCGGATGGACGGGATGAACGAGAAAGGGCTCGCCATGGGTTATAACTTCATCAACCGTCGGCGGCCTGGAGATGGGTTCGTCTGTCAGATGATTGGCCGAATGATTCTCGAGACGTGCGCCACGGTCGAGGAAGCGGTCGATTTGCTTCAAGAGATTCCGCACCGCGGCTCGTTCACGTATGTCGTCCATGACAAGTCGTCGAAGACACGCGTCATCGAAGCGACACCGCGTGACGTTCGTGTCCGCGAGTCGAATATCTGTACGAACCATTTCGAGCTATTGCAACACGAGAATCGTTACCATCTCGACGATTCGACGCGCCGGATGATGGAAATCAAGATGTATCAACATATCGTCCAGGACGCCGAGAGTGCGTTCCGGCTCATGAACGACTCGGACAAAGGCGTCTTCTCGGAGCTGTACAAGAGCTGGGCCGGCACGATTCACACGGCGGCTTACTTCCCGGAGACGCTCGAGACGTGGTTCGCCCTCGGTGGCGACCGCGACCCGGTCATCTTCGATTTTCAGGAGTGGCTCGACGGCAAAGATTTCGATTTACATGCCCTCGATGGGGAAATCGCGACCGACATCGAGTTCGCGAACACGGTCCAACTTTGGCGGTAACAAAACACAAGCAGCGGCTCATGATGAGTCGCTGCTTGTTTCGTTGAATCGAATCACGTGACTTGAAGTCGAGGTATCGTATGGGATGAAGCCGAGCGATTCATAGAACTGTGCCCCTTGCATCGTATATGTCCGGAGAATGACGGTGAGGAAGGTCCATTTCGCTTCGAGCAACAATGCGTTCGCGAGACGTCTCCCGATACCTTGTCTGCGATAATCCGGCAAGATATAAAACCGCCTCAACCGCCCGACCGGAAGTCCTGGAGAATATGGGTCTTGATTCAATCCTCCGATACCGAGCAGATTGCCAGAGTCGTCAAAAACACCTAGCAGACACTCGCCGGGTTGATCGAACCGGTTGCGTCCATCTCGAAAGTCATTCACCAATCGGTCGAGCATACGAAAGCCTTCCTGACGACTGGCGACAAGCAAGTCGGTCAAATCGACGAGGCTGAGGTCAAAAATGTGTCGAATCGAATAGGGGGTCATGGTCTCATCTCCATTCGCGTGTCGGGCGGTACAGTTTTCTGTAAAAGCGGGAATACTCATAGCAGGAGGGATTCAGATGAAACGAATCGGATTATTAGCCATCATGCTAAGCTTGATTGTCGTCCTCGGCGGCTGTGTGCCGGGTGACGGGACGTACACGACTGACCCAGCCGGATTCTTTTGGGGCGTCTGGCACGGTTGGATTGCACCGGTGTCACTCATTTTAGGCTTGTTCAATGATACGTATCGCGTCTATGAAGTGAACAACACCGGCTGGTTCTACGATTTAGGGTTCTATATCGCCATCATCAGCGGATTTGGCGGGGTAGCCGTGACACGGAAGAGCCGGGGATGACGTTAAACTGGCTTACGTCCCGTCACGGCGACCGTATGATAATCGCGCGAGTCAGGTCCTCGGCGTTCTTGAACGTCAATGAACCCGAGCGCAGAAGCAGCAGGAATCAACTGTTCACGCACGATTGCCGTGATACCGTCCCAGTTCACGTCACCTTTCCCATCACAGTACGTGATGAAGAATGACCCGCCTGGTTTGAGGACACGGTCGATGGCGGCAAGCACCGCGAGTACGTCTTCCCAAAAGTAGAGCGTATGGATGCTAAAGACGTGGTCAAACTGTTCGTCTTGGAACGGAATCGTCCCGATGTTTCCTTCGACGACAGCAGCCCGTTGTCCGCGGACGGCCGCGCGATTCCGTCGGAGCGCCGAGCGGACGATGGTCGCGGAACGGTCGAGCCCGGTCACATGTATCGTGTCGTCCGTCTGAAGTAGCCGAGCCAGTGCGTCCCCAGCGCCGCATCCGAGGTCAAGGATGAGGTCGTATGGTTGAATCTGAAGTTGCTCAATCGTCCAATCGACTTCGACCCGATGTTGCCGGACCATTTTCTCACCGATGTACGTCCCGACGATGCCGCGCGGGTTCTCGTATTGACTGTCAATCCATGTTTGAAGACGCGTGAAGCGCATCGAACCATTCCTTTCCGAATCCAGTAGATGTAGATTGAGTGTAGCATAAACATTTTGGGAGGGGAGTTGAATCGATGCGTTCCTTTTGGATTTTCGGCAATCAGTTGTCGCACGAGCTCGAACTATTCGATCACGTTGAGAACGATGACGTTATCGTCATGATCGAGGCGACGTCACGGGCGACGTGGCGACCGTACCATAAACAGAAACTCGTCCTCATCTTCTCGGCGATGCGCCACTTCGCTGAGGAACTGCGAGAAAAGGGCTACACGGTCGACTATCATGAGGCCGACTCGTTCCAAGACGCATGGGACGACCACTTCACACGATATGAACCGGAAGAGATTCATTATACGGCTGTCACCGACGCCGCGATGGAGAAGAAGTTGCAACAGTTAGGTCAGAAGCACAAGCTCGTCGAACATACGGACGTGCCGCTCTTCTATTTAACGAAAGCGGAAGCCGTCGACACGATCGGCAACGCGCCGTGGCGGATGGACCGCTTTTATCGTCAGATGCGGAAACGGTTCGACGTCTTGCTTGAGGACGGGAAACCGCGGGGTGGCAAATGGTCGTTCGATGCGGACAACCGCCAGCCCCCGAAAGACGGACTGACGTTCCCGGCCCCGATCCATTTCCGACCGGATGCGATCACGAAAGACGTCATTGAAAAGGTAGAACGAGATTTCGCCGACCATCCAGGGGACATCACCCCGTTCGTCTGGCCGGTGACACGCAGTGAGGCACGGCGTGCGCTCGCGCGTTTCGTCGAGGAGCGGTTCGCGAAGAACCAGCGCATGAAGATGATGGTCCGCAACTGGCAAGGCCGCGACGATGACGTCAAAGCTGATATTTTGGCGAAGGCAAGGCAGACGCTCGATGACACCGACTCCTTATGAGTCGGTTTTTTACGTCTTCTTCACAAAAATTTGCATCGGCTTCACGGCCGCTTTACATTCATCCGTTACGATATGACTTGTGAGACCCCTCATGCCAAGTGAATAGCAACCGGTAGAACATTCGAGAGACCAACAGAAGCCCGTACGTCGATGACGTCCTGTTTCTGTTGGTCCTTTTTTTAGGGAAGGATGATTCAAGTGAATGAAACGCTCCGCACGATCGGACAAGAGAAGATGATTGCCTCCATCAAATCACCGAAACAACTCGAGAAGTTCCTGCAGTCGGACGTGACGACGACGTTCCTCATGATGGGGACGCTCAGCACGCTCGACCGCTATGTCGCCCATTTGAAGCGCGAGAATCGGACCGTGTTCCTGCACGCTGAACGCATCAACGGCATCAGTCTCGACCGTGACGGCATCGACTATTTGGCGAAACGCGTCGGCGCCGACGGGATTGTGACGACGAAGGCGTCTGTCATCCAACACGCCAAACGGGCCGGCCTGATGACGGTGCAGCGCCTGTTCCTCGTCGACTCGGACGCCATCTCGTCAGGCATCAAGATGGCGAAAGACCAACAGCCGGACGCGCTCGAACTGATGCCGGGTCTCATTCCGAGTGTCATCGAGCACGTCGCGGAACACGTCTCGTTGCCGATTGTGACGGGTGGGATGATTCGAAAACCGATTCACGTGCATGAAGCACTTTCTCACGGGGCGTTCGCCGTCTCGACCGGGGATGAGCGATTATGGGCGTCGCAAGGAATGAAGGAGGATATCATATGAAATCGATTCAACTGCAGAATATCAAAAAGTCATACGACGAGACGGAAGTCATCCGTGGCATCGACGTGACGATCGAGGCCGGTGAATTCTTCGCCCTCGTCGGACCGTCGGGTTGCGGGAAGAGCACGATGCTCCGGATGATTGCTGGGCTCGAGTCAATCACGAGCGGGACGCTCCGCATCGACGGCGTCGCCGCGAACGACTTGAAACCGAGCGAACGCCAACTGTCGATGGTGTTCCAAAACTATGCGCTCTATCCGCATATGACCGTCGAGAAAAACATCACGTTCGGGTTACATACGAAAGGGCTGACGAAGCTCGAGCAGCGCGAACGTTGCTTGGAAGCGGCCGAGACGCTCGGACTGACCGACTATTTGAAGCGAAAGCCACGCGAGCTGTCGGGCGGGCAACGGCAACGGGTCGCACTGGCCCGGGCCATCGTCACCGAGTCACCGATCTGCCTCATGGACGAGCCGCTCTCGAACTTGGATGCGAAACTTCGGGCCAAAATGCGCTCGGAGATCCGGCAGCTGCAACGCAAGCTCAAGCTGACGATGATTTACGTTACGCACGACCAAGTCGAGGCGATGACGATGGCCGACCGGATGATGCTGTTGAACGATGGCGAGGTCCAACAAGTCGGTCAACCGCTCGATTTGTACAACAAGCCGGCGAACACGTTCGTCGCCTCGTTCATCGGTTCACCGCCGATGAATTTGACGCCGGTGCAGCGGAGTGACAAGGGCTGGGTCGCCTCGGACGGACGCCTGTTCCATCCGAACACTCTGACGCGAGAAGATACGGCGACGCTCGGTATCCGTCCGGAACAAATCACGCCGGCGAAAGAGGATGTCACGTTCTATGCCGAACTGAAGAACATCGAGGTGCTCGGCACGGAGACGATTCTCGCCTTCGATATGGGTGGCGTCGAATGGCTCGCCAAATGGCCGGGACAATGGCCGCTGTCGATCGGGGAGAAGATCGCCTGTTACGTCGACCCGAAACAAATATCTTTGTTTGATACGAACGGCAATCGTATCGAACCGCGGCAACCGAAACTGTTCGAGGCGTTGGAGGTGTTCCAATGACGGTCGCCCTTCCGAGACAACGCGTCCGGACCCGATTATCGGACGCGACGAGCGGGCTCCTCTACTTGTCCCCGTCGATCGCGTTATTTGGGATTTTCCTCGTGTATCCGCTGTTCCGGACGATTTACTTGAGTTTCTTTCAAACGGACACACAAGGGACGCCGCTCAGTTACGTCGGCGGCGAGCATTACGCCAAGCTGTTCACGAGCGCCTCGTTTTGGCAGAGCATTCAGGCGACGGTCGGCTTCGTTCTGTTGACCGTCCCGCTCACAATCATCATCGCGCTCGGTCTGGCGCTCCTCGCCAACGAGAAGCTGCGCGGGATTGGCATCTTCCGGACGGCGTTCTCGGCGACGATGGGGATGAGCGTCGCAGCCTCATCTGTCATTTGGATGTTCATGTACAACCCGTCCATCGGCATCTTCAACCGTTTCTTGGAAGCGATCGGAACGAGCGGGGTGCAGTGGCTCCTCGACCCGCAGTATGCGCTCCTATCCGTTTCGCTCGCGACCGTCTGGATGAACATCGGCTTCACATTCTTGATTCTTCTCGGCGGGCTGCAAAACATCGACCGGACGCTATACGAGAGTGCGGACATCGCCGGGACGGGGTATTGGACCCAGCTCCGAGCAATCACCATCCCGATGCTGTCACCAACCCTCTTCTTCGTCGGCATCATCTCGCTCATCAATGCGTTCCAGACGTTCGGGCAGATTGATTTGCTGACGAAAGGCGGGCCGACGAACTCGACGAACGTCATCGTCTACGCCATCTATAAGGACGCGTTTATCAACTATAACGTCGGCGGGGCGAGTGCGCAGGCCGTGCTCTTGTTCCTCACGGTCCTGACATTGACGTGGCTCCAGTTCAAGCTCGTCGAAAGGAAGGTGCATTACCAATGACGCTTCGGAAAGTAGTCACGTATACGCTCCTCGTCTTGAGCGCCGTCGTCATGCTGTTCCCGATTGCCTACGCGTTCTCGATCAGCCTGATGGATGGGAGTGAGGTGTTAAAAGGCAACCTCATCCCGCGCGACGTCACATTCGACAACTATGTCGCCGCGTTCGAGCGGATTCCGCTCATGACGTACTTATGGAACAGTCTCGTCGTCGCACTCCTCGTCATGGTCGGTCAAGTCGTCTTGTCGAGTCTTGCCGCCTTCGCGTTCGTCTTCATCGACTTCAAAGGGAAAGGGCTCATCTTTATGCTCTTCCTCGCGACGATGATGGTGCCTTGGGAAGCGACGATGGTACCGAACTTCTTGACGATTCAGTCGCTCGGCTGGCTCAACTCGGTGTGGGGGCTGTCGGTGCCGTTCTTCGCGCTCGCGTTCGGGACGTTTTTGCTAAGACAACAGTTCAAGACGATTCCGTACGAGATGTACGAGGCGTCACAAATCGCCGGCATCAGCCGCTTCCGTTTCTTTTGGAACGTCGTCTTGCCGGTGTCGAAGACACCGCTCGTCACGTTGTCGGTATATAGCTTCTTGACGACATGGAACATGTACTTATGGCCGCTCCTCGTGACAAACACGGAGCAGGCCCGCACGGTGCAAATCGGGATTAAGCAGATGCAGTCGAACGAGGTCGCCTCGGATTGGGGTGTCGTCATGGCGGCGGTCATCTTGATCATCATCCCGACGCTGATGCTGTTATTCGCAGGACAAAAGCAGTTACAGGAAGGCTTGACGCAAGGTGCGATCAAATAATAGGGGGAAACGTTCATGAAAAAGAAAGCATTATTCGCAGGGTTGGCCAGTTCGGTATTATTGCTCGGGGCATGTGGCAGTCAAGAAGCGGAAGAGGCAGCGGCGACCACGACGACGGATGGGAAGACAGAAGTCGTGTTTTGGCACGCGATGAGCGGGGACTTAGAGACCGCACTCAACAACCAAGTCGACGCTTTCAACGAGTCACAGGACGACTATGAAGTGAAATCGGTGTTCCAAGGCACGTATGAAGAGGCGCTCACGAAGTTCAACGCCGTCGCAGGGTCACCGGACGCACCGGCCATCATGCAGACGTTCGAGGTCGGCACGAAGTATATGATCGACTCGAACAAAATCACGCCGGTCCAGGAGTTCATCGACAAAGAGGACTTCGATACGGGCGTCTGGGAAGAGAACATCTTGAGCTATTACCAAGTCGACGGCAAGCAGTACTCGATGCCGTTCAACTCGTCGACACCGGTGCTCATCTACAACAAAGACGCGTTCGAAAAAGCAGGCCTCGACCCAGAGAAAGCGCCGCGCACGTATGACGAGCTGAAGCAAGCGGCGAAGGCACTGACGACCGACGGGCAGACCGGCTTCACGATGCTCAACTACGGTTGGTTCTTCGAGCAACTTGTCGCCGCGCAAGGCGGGCTCTATGTCGACAACGACAACGGCCGTAGCGGGGCACCTACGAAAGCTGTCTTTGATGGGGAAGAAGGGCAGAACGCCTTCAACTTGATTAAAGAGATGTATGACGAGAAGACGTTCATGAACGTCGGTCAAAACTGGGACGACATGCGTGCCGCTTTCCAATCAGGGAAAGTCGCCATGTATCTCGACTCGTCGGCCGGGATTCGCACCGTCGCGGATAACGCCGACTTCGAGGTCGGGGCATCATACTTGCCGGTGCCGAACGAAGCGGAGCGGGAAGGCGTCATCATCGGTGGAGCCTCGCTCTGGATGGGTGACGGCATCGCCGACGAGACGAAGCAAGGCGCATGGGAGTTCATGAAGTATGCGGCGTCGAAAGAAGCACAGGCCAAATGGCACGTCGAGACGGGCTACTTCGCCATCAATCCGGAGGCGTATGACGAGCCGATCGTCAAAGAGATGTGGGCCGAATATCCACAACTGAAAGTGACGGTCGATCAATTGAGCGAGACGACAGCCTCACCAGCGACACAAGGAGCGCTCATCTCGACGTTCCCGCAGTCCCGTCAAAGCGTCGTCAATGCGATGGAAAGCCTATACCAAGGCGTATCGGTCGAAGAGGCGTTGAAGCGCGCGGCCGATGAGACGACTTCCACCTTGGGACAATGATATGTTGATTTACGCACATCGCGGCTATAGCGCCAAGTATCCGGAGAACACACTAAGCGCGTTCAAGGCGGCGTTGCCTCACGTCGACGGCATCGAACTCGACGTCCAATTGACGCGCGACGGACGCCTCGTCGTCATCCATGACGAGACGGTCGACCGGACGACGAACGGGAGCGGTTTCGTCAAAGACATGACGCTCCGGCAGCTCCGCTTGCTCCGGACCGAGAGCGGGGAACGAATCCCGACGCTCGAGGAAGTGCTCGTCTTACTCGAACCGACCGACGTCACGCTCAACATCGAGCTGAAGACGGACCGGTTCGACTATGACGGGATCGAGTATCTGACGTGGCTCGCCGTCACCGAGTTCAAGCTCGAACAACGTGTCGTCTTCTCCTCGTTCAATCCGGACACGCTCATCCGATTGCGGAATATCGCCCGTGAGGCGAGGATTGCCGTCCTGACAACTGACGGGCATCCGAATTTGATCGAGTTCGTCGAGCGGATCGGGGCCGAGGCCGTCCACGCCCAGCCGGAGTTTATGGGGACAAGAGACTGGATGACGCTCCGCGAACAAAATCGGTTGCTTCGCCTGTATACCATCAATGACCCGAGCGAGCTGCCAGACATGACTGGTGTCGACGCCATCATGACGGACGAGGTCGAGCGGTTCCAATCGAGGTCGCATCATTGAAGTGAGGCTGGGATATAACTCAATCGATATGTAAGAAAGAGGCCAGCTGGCGCGACGTGTTCGCATCAGCTGGCCTTTTCTCATGGCAATTCTCTAAATTTAGTATTCTTTGTTCAGCGTGGTAAATTCATCTTCTTTCAAAGGTGAATCGCCTTTTGAATTATGTCCATAATAGGTGACGACGTACTCTTTCTCTTGATTGGTTTTGACGAAAAATTCATACTCGACTCTCTTTTCGTCCTCGAAATTCAAGCGATATAAGTACCCAAATTGATTCATGCTGAACTCGACATCATAGGCGTTCTTATCGATTGAAAAATGCTCAGTTAACGTTTCATTCAAAAAATTTTCTCGCTGATCTACCTCATGAAGAAGGAAAAAGACACCTCCTAACATGAGTAAAGCAAAAGCGAATTGAAACTTGGGTAAAGGTTTCCTAGATGTCATCTACATCGGCCTTCCTTAATGAGAGTGATTAACTGCTACCGTACGAGACACAGATATATATGACAAGGACCGCTCAATGAAGCGGGCTTTGTCATGTCTTCTTCGGCGAATCACTAAAAGCGAAATATATCCCGACGCCAATCGCGAGCCCAATCAAGTAGTTGTCGAGGGCGATGGCTAACGAGATACCGATTGCGAGGGCGAGCGGGAAGGCATAGCTGCCGGTCGTCTGTTTATTGGACATAGAGAACTCCTCCTTTGTCCAATTTGTACGGATGTCGCCTCAAAAAGTTTCAAGCTTTCTTCTTCGTCCCTTGGAACGCGAAGAACATCGCGATGCCGATCCCGAGTCCGAGCCACCAGTTATCGAACAACAAGCCGAAGATGAGGACAAAGGCGACGGCGACCGGGAGTGCTAAAAATCCACGTTGACGTTTCACAAAAATCATCCTTTCTGCTTCTCTCTGTTCGACTGTTCCCGGTTTCGAATCATTTCATTCTAAAAGCAAGCGTTTTCATAAAAACGGCTCAACGCCAACGTTTGTCTAAAAGATGAACAGTTATATTTTCATGTGAAATCGTGAGCAAAATCATCTATTCAACAGCCGAGGACCCTGCTATATTAATCATGTGATATATTTCACATGAAGAAATCGTAAATCACTTATATATAGGAGGACCACCCGATGGTTACATTTTTCATTGCTTTAGGATTATTATTGCTCGGTTATATCATCTACGGCCGTTACGTCGAGAAGACGTTCGGTATCAAAGAAGAGCGGACGACGCCCGCCTATGCGTCACAGGACGGCGTCGACTACGTGCCGATGGGGACGAAGCGAAACTCGATGATTCAGCTGTTGAACATCGCCGGTGTCGGTCCGATCTTCGGTCCGATCATGGGTGCCTTGTATGGCCCGGTCGCGTTCCTTTGGATCGTGCTCGGTTCGATTTTCGCCGGCGCGGTGCATGACTATTTGACCGGGATGATCTCGCTTCGCAACAACGGGGCGCACTTGCCGCAGCTCGCCGAGAAGTTCCTCGGCCGGTCGCTCCGCCACGTCGTCAACGGCTTCGCGTTGCTGTTGTTGCTCTTAGTCGGGACCGTGTTCGTCACGTCACCGGCCAATATGATCAACAACTTGTTCGACGGCAACGGCTCGACGCTCGCCATCGTCACGTTCGGCATCTTTGCCTACTACATCTTGGCGACACTGCTCCCGGTCGATAAAATCATCGGCCGCATCTATCCGTTCTTCAGGGCGCTTCTCTTGTTGAGCGCCGTCGGCATCGCCGTCAGTCTATTCACGCAAGGCTATCAAATCCCGGAGATGACGTTGACGAACATGCATCCGGACGGCTTGCCGCTCTGGCCGCTCATCTTCTTCACAATCTCGTGCGGGGCACTGTCAGGCTTCCATGCCACTCAGTCGCCGATTATCTCGCGGACGACGATGAAAGAGAGCAACGGTCGCAGCATCTTTTACGGCATGATGATCGTCGAAGCGGTCATCGCCATGATCTGGGCGGCTGCCGCCATGGCCATCTTCGAGCCGGGTGAACTGCTCGCCATGATCAATGCCGGCACGCCGGCGCTCGTCGTCCAAGAAGTGGCGACGCTCATGCTCGGTAGCATCGGCGGCACGCTCGCCATCCTCGGCGTCATCGTCTTGCCGATCACGTCGGGCGACACGGCGTTCCGGAGTGCCCGCATGATCATCGCCGACTACTTGAACATCGTCCAGAAGAAGTTCACGTCACGGTTGTGGATCGCGCTCCCGCTCTTCGTCCTGTCATTCATCTTGACGAAAGTCGACTTCCGTCTGTTGTGGCAATACTTCAACTGGGCCAACCAGACGACGGCGGTCATCGCTTTGTTCGTCGGTGCGACGTACTTGTATATCAAAGGACGGAACTACTGGGTCGCCTTGTTGCCCGGGACGTTCATGTTGTATGTCGTCTGGTTCTACATTTTGACGGCTCCGATCGGCTTCAAGATGGACGGGGTGCTCCCGTATATTTTGGCCACAATCGGCACGGTCACACTGTTCGGCTTGTTCTTCCGCCACGCGAAAGCGATGCGCGAACAAGGGCTCGAGTGCGACATATCAAGCGATCAAGCAGCATGACAAAAGGGTTTGGCCTCGGCCAAACCCTTTTTAGTCGGTTGTCTCTTGTTCCGTGAGTAGCGTCGTACTCGTTGTGCTGTGGGAATACAGATAGATGGAGAACGTTGTCCCTTCTCCGTACACCGAGTCGGCGTGAATGCCCCAACCGTGTGCCTCGGCGATCCGTTTGCAGATGCGGAGGCCGAGCCCAGTCCCTTTGATCGGACGGTGGGCGTCCGAGTCGACTCGGTAGTATTCGTCGAACACGTACGGGATGGCGTCGCTCGGGATGCCGATCCCCGTGTCCCGTACCGACAGGACGTACGTGTCGCCCTCGGTCGTCATCTCGACATAGACCGTGCCGCCGTCCGGAGAGTACTTAATAGCGTTGCCAATCAAGTTGTGAAGCAACTGCAACAGTTTTTCCTCGTCGGCCTCGATCGTCACGTCGTCGGCTGACAAGATGACGTCGTGCTGGGGAGAAGTCGCCTTGTAGTGGGCGACGACGTCCTCTAGCACCGGTCGCAAGGCGAACGTCGACATCGATAACAGTTCTTCGGAATAGTTCACCCGCTGATAGTCGAGGAAGTTGTCCACGAGGCGCTCGAGCCGCTCGGCTTCCCGTTTGACGAGCGTCAACATCCCGTGCGTCTTGTCGTTGTCGCTATGCTGGTACATGAGCAGTTCGGCGTAGCCGTTGATGGCTGTGAGCGGGGAGCGGAACTCGTGGGACAGCTCGGCGAGGAAGGCATCCTTCTGTTCCTCGAATCGGATCGAGTCGGTGATGTCGCGCCACATGATGAAGACGCCACGCGGGGTGTGCGTGAAGTTCGAAATGACTTGCATCGTCCGCTCGCCGATGCGGAGCGACTTCGCATCCATGCTCGGGCAACAGCCGAACCGGTTCGTCAACAGCTCATCCCAAAACAGCGTCACGTCGGTCATATCGGCCCCGTTCCGCTCGAGCGTCTCATAAAAGAAACGGGTCATATCGTCCATGCTTGGAAAGCGACGGGTCTCCATCGACGGACAGATGGCACGGAGCTGTTCATTCGAATACAGATGGTTCCGTGTGAAGTCGATATAGCAGACGGCATCCTGCACCTCTTCGACGAGCGAGGCGATCGGGAAGGCGTGAGGGGGGCGGGCGCGCTTCGTCACGACGGATCGACTGCTCGCGGACCGTCCATGATTTCGCCGTGCCGGATAAAATGACTTTCGATTCATGAGAGAACCTCCTTTCCATCAAAGGTTATATTATGAAAGTAAGTAAGTGCGTAGCATTCCCATTCATTATACGATATTCCGGCTTAATTCCCTATACCACCCATAGGCCTAGCTAAAAACCGGTCATGATCGGGACACTTGGACGATTCGTTCTCGATTCTAGGAAAAAACGCCTCCCTCGAGGATGCGAGGAAGGCGTCAGGCTTAGAAGAACGTGTATGGGTTGACGCTATTGGCAGCCGTCGAGCTGCTATAGACGTATTTGTTTTTATGGACCTCGAAGTGGAGATGGTTCCCGAACGAGTTGCCGGTGTTGCCGACCGTACCGATTTTCCCACCCTTGGCGACCTTCTGTCCTTTGACGACGTTCAAGCGGTCCAAGTGGGCGTAGACGGTCGTATAGGCTTGACCGTTGATCGTGTGTGAAACCATGACGTGGTTGCCGTAGGCGCCGTAGTTCCGGGCGACGATGACTTGGCCGTATGCTGCCGATTGGACCGTCGTGCCTTTGGCGGCCGCCAAATCGATGCCGTTATGGAACGTGTAGCCATATTTTCCGCTCGCCGGGCCGTACCCTTGCGTCAACGTACCTTTTGTCGGCATGAGGAGCTTGCCCGCTGTCGCCGTTTGGAGTGATGTGCTGCTATATTTTTTTACATATGTACTCGAGACGTATTTTGTACTGCCGTTATAATTGATTTTCGTCCATGAACCGGTCGCGCCGAGATAGGTGAACGTTTGGCCGAGTTTGGCACTGCCGACTTTTTGGTAAGACGTCGATGGGCCGCTCCGCACGTTCAGGACATTCGTCGTGACTTTGACTTTATACGATGTAGCTGCCTCTACCGGTGTCGAAGCGGGAAGTGTCAAGCCGGAAACAAGAAGGGCGCCTAATGTAATCGTCATCAGTTGTTTTTTCATAGTATGGTAAATCCTTTCAATTATGTAACAATGCGACAGAACAATGATAATTACCTTACAAAAAAATTTTACCATCAAAAAATAGATTCTAATATGTCATTTATATTTCAAAAAAGTATAATCGTTATGAAAACGACAGTGTAGTGGGAAAAGTCGAGTTATACCAACGTAATTGAGACATACAACGTTTTGTTGGTAAAAGAATATATGCCTAATATTCAAAAAACTCCGATTTTTCATAGTTTAGCTTTTGAAAAACAGGGTAATTTTAATTAGTTTGGCCTAAATAAAAAAGACCGATGAGAATCAATTATTTTTGTCAGTTGTTTCCTTAAATGCTTCCTCCTATACATAAGAAAACCGAGGCAGGAGCCTCGGCTTAGTTTGCCTGTCCTTACGGAGAAGGCGTGACCACGTTCAGATGAATATTTCGATTATGGTGCCGACAGTTCTTCCTCGGTGACCCATTTATGATTGGTCACTTCTTCACCTGATTCTAACGTGAAGTCGACCATATAGACGGTCGTCTTTTCAGCCGAATCGACGGTTGCCGTCGTGCCGCCCATTCCTTCCATATGTTCAGCCTCGACATCGATCTCATCGCCGACCTCATATGGTTCGGTCGTGGCGTTTTTGACTTCTTCATGGATAATCCATTTATGGTCTTCGATACGTTCACCCCCATGCGTCGGATCATACGAGATGCTGTATACGACCGTGTCGTAAGCACCGACAATCGTCGCTTCGGCTCCTTCCATACCTGGCATATGGGCTTCTGTGATGATGGCCGTGTCACCGACCGCGAACGTCGGGTTCTCCGCTGACTTCAAGCCTTCGGGGACGTCACCAGACCCGGACATATCCATTCCTGAATGGTCGTTTCCGTCCATCGTCTCTTCCATCTGGTCATTCATGTTCGTGTCATTGTTCGTCGTTTCATCTTCGCCGCAAGCAACGAGCAAACCGCTCAGTGAGAGTGCCATCGTCATCATTCCAAGTTTTTTGTTTATCTTCATTCCTATTCCCTCCAATTAACGTGTGATTAGTTTACTTTCAACTGTCCCATCATCCCGTTTTCTTCATGTTCCAGGATGTGGCAGTGATACATGAACGTCCCTGTCTCCCGAAACGTCATTTCAATTTTTACTTTTTCGCCCGGTGCGACAGCGACCGTATCTTTCCAACCGCGTTCGTTGTCAGGCGGGGGTTGGCCGTCCCGTTCAAGTATCCGGAATTGGACGCCGTGGACGTGGAACGGGTGGGTCATCCCGCCCATCATGTCTTCTCGATTATAAATTTCCCATATCTCGGTCGAACCTTGTTGGACATTGATGTCGATTCGATCGGGATCGAATTGTTTGCCGTCAATCGACACCATGTTGCCCATCCCGAACAACGTGAGGCGTCGGTCGGCAACGCTTGATTCGTTAGACGCAGACGTTCCGTCAAAGGCATCGCTCCATTCGCCGTCTTGATCGACCTCGTCACGCACCGTGAACGTCGTGAACGGAATCCCATCCGCTTGAAGAGCGAGATCGTCTCCGAGCGACAAGTCTGAGAAGTCGATTAATATCTCGGCACGTTCGCTAGGTGTGAGCGTCAACGTTTTGAGTGGTACGGGTTTGTCGAGGAACCCGCCGTCGGTCGCGATTTGAGTGAATGACGATCCGTTCGATAATGAGAAGTCGATGTTCCGAGCGTTAGAGCCGTTAACGAGACGGACGCGTAACGTGTTCGTGGTCACGTCGAACGTCGTATTGATGGCACCGTTCGCAATCAACGTATCGCCGACCGTCCCATCGACGTTCATCTGGCGATCGTAATCGAGTTGTCCGTCGTCTGTGAAGAGACGGTCTTGGACGATGAGCGGAATGTCATCGACACCGTACTCGTTTGGCAACCCGTTCTCCGCTTGGTCCGTTACGTACAAGAGTCCGGCCAGACCAAGGTATACTTGTTCGGCCGTTGCGCCCATCGGATGCGGATGGAACCAAAGCGTGCCCGGTTCTTGGTCAATCTCGAGACGAACTTGTTTTTGCTCACCGGGGCCAATCAGTTGGTGCGGTCCGCCGTCTTCTTCTCCAGGGATGACGAGACCGTGCCAATGGAAAGAGGTCGGTTCGGCGAGCTGATTGATCGTGTCGATATACACGGTCTTCCCAGCCGGCAACTCAATCATTGGGCCGAGTAAAGTCCCGTTATAGCCAAGCGTCTCGGTGTTGACGCCTTCGTCGAAGAAGCGATGCTCGCCACGTTCAGTGCGGACCGTATAATAAAGCGCCTCGTCTGTGACGCGGTCAGGTTGTAGCCGTTTCGGAATCGGAAGCGGTTGAGCTGGTTCGTCGGAGGTGATGAGGTCGATCGTGTTCCCACGTCCCATCCCACCATTGCCGTGCATCATGCCGCCATTGTCCCGATCTCCCATGAATGATCCGTTTCCCATCATCCAGCCTCCAGGAGCGAACGTGAACAACAGGAGGAGCAGTCCAATCACGATACTTACGATAACCATCCCGATAATCCATTTCATGACGCGGCTCATAAGGCATCATCCTTTCTAGGTAAAGCGAGAGCTTATTTAGTTATACCAACAACTTATGAAATTTTTGTTAAACGGAAAATTTAGTTTTTATATACTATATAGGGGTATATGGTATACATAGAAGGTGGTCAACGTGGAACATTCACACCACGCGTCATCTCATCATGAACACGGAGAAGCGCATGACTCGCACACCGGCGGACATGAAGGGATGATTGAAGAGTATAAACGTCGATTTTTCGTCTCGTTAGGACTGACGATTCCAATCCTCATCTTGTCGGACATGATTCAAGAGTGGGCCGGTTTCGAACTTACGTTTCCTTATGAAAAGCAGACGCTATTCGTGTTGGCGACGATCGTGTACGTCTATGGAGGGTGGCCGTTTTTGAAAGGGAGCATCGACGAATTGCGTCAACGAAACCCGGGGATGATGATGCTGATTGGACTGGCCATCAGCGTCGCGTACTTCTATAGTGTCGCCATCGTGTTCGGGTATGGGCATGGACATGACTTCTTTTGGGAGTTGGCGACGTTGATCGTGATCATGTTGCTCGGGCATTGGATTGAGATGCGCTCCATCATGGGTGCCTCGAACGCGTTGCAACAGCTCGTTCGTCTATTACCGAGTGTGGCGCACCGCATCAACGGGAGTGATATCGAAGACGTTCCCGTCTCGGCGCTAGCAGCCGGAGATTTGATTCTCGTCAAACCGGGCGAGCAGATCCCTGTCGACGGGGAATTGCTGAAAGGGCGGACGACGGTCGATGAGTCGATGCTGACGGGTGAATCGATGCCTGTCGAGAAAGAAACGGGAGATGTCGTCATCGCCGGGTCAATCAACCAGGAGGGCAGTATGACGATCGCAACGACGAGCACGGGGGAGAGCACATACTTGTCGAAAGTCATCGACTTGGTCAAAGAAGCGCAGGAATCCAAATCGAAAACGCAAAATTTGGCCAATCGGGCCGCCAAGCTGTTGTTCTATATCGCCGTCGGGGCGGGTGTGCTGACGTTCGTCATTTGGCTCGCTCTCGGTTACCCGGTCAGTATGGCCATCGAGCGAATGGTCACCGTCATGGTCATCTCATGTCCGCATGCGCTCGGCCTTGCCTCTCCGCTCGTCGTGGCGGTCTCGACGGCTCTTTCGGCGAAACGCGGGCTGTTGATTCGGAACCGGACCCAGTTCGAAGAGGCGCGTCATCTCGATGCGGTCATTTTCGATAAGACGGGCACATTGACACAAGGTGACTTCGGGGTGACAGACATTGAGGCCATATCTTCGTATACGAACGACGACGTGTTGCGTCTAGCCGCCGCGGTCGAGACGGCATCGCAACATCCGCTCGCACGTGGCATTCTTCGTGAAGCGGAAGCACGCAAATTGACGTTGCCAGAAGTCGTCGATTTCGCCTCGATCACGGGTGTCGGACTGGAAGGTCGCGTGGACGGAGCACACGTCCAAGTGGTCAGTCCCCGCTATATTCGGGAGCACGAGCTCTCAATCGACGAAGCGGCGTTCAATCGGTTATCCGCAGCCGGCAAAACCGTCGTCTTCACGATTCGCGACGGGGACTTGGTCGGTATGATTGCTTTGGCGGACATGGTCCGCGATGAAGCGAAAGAGACGGTCCGTGCCTTGAAAGATCGGGGCGTCCGCTCGATTATGCTGACTGGGGACAACCGGAAAGTGGCCGATTGGGTCGCGTCGCAACTTCATATCAAGGAAGTTTACGCCGAAGTGCTACCAGACGATAAATCCCGGCAAGTGCAAACCGTCCAAGCCGACGGCAGCAAAGTGGCGATGGTTGGGGACGGCATCAATGATGCGCCGGCTTTGGCCCAAGCGGACGTCGGCATCGCCATCGGAAGCGGGACCGACGTCGCCGTCGAAACGGCCGATATCGTCCTCGTCCGGAGCAACCCGAAAGACGTGCTGTCGATTCTCGACTTGTCTCGCAACACGTACAACAAGATGATTCAGAATCTATGGTGGGCCGCCGGTTACAACATCGTTGCCATCCCGCTCGCGGCAGGTGTGTTGGCACCGATTGGCATCATCTTGTCTCCGGCCGTCGGTGCCGTGCTCATGAGCCTCAGTACGGTCATCGTCGCGCTCAATGCCCGGACGCTCAAACTTTAACAATTCTTTCATCTTTAGTCTCTATAATGAGTAGGATGCTAAAAATGGAGGGAACTAGAATGAAACGAAAGCTATTCGTACCGATGTTCGTGACGACCGTATTACTTGCCTCGTGCGGTGCGGATCCGACAGAGAATCAGACCACTGCACCGGTTGTTGAGAAAGAGAAATCGACAACCGAACAGACGACAGACCACTGGACAGCGACAAAAACAGGCACCGCGGTCTCCCATATTCACGGTGCCGGCTTTTGGCCAGACGGGCGTCCGGTCATTGCGACGCATACGGGACTGATGGAATTCAGAGAAGACGGCTGGTACGAATTGTCGTCGAACCGTCACGACTATATGGGCTTCGAGCTCGTCAAAGACGGATTCTATGCGAGTGGTCACCCGGCACAGGATTCGCCGTATAAAAATCCCCTCGGTGTCGTCCGTGGGACCGATAAAGGGGAGACGCTCGAGATTCGCTCGTTAGAAGGTGAGGCCGATTTTCACTATATGAGTGCGGGTTTCGAATCCGAGAGCCTCTACGTGTATTTGGAAACGGCGACCAGTGAACTCGAACCAGGTTTTTATCGGTCGCTCGACGGGGGTACGTCGTTTGAGCCGATGGAGATGGATGGCATCGAAGGTCGAGGCATCGCCGGCATCACGGCCGATGCAAGTGAACCGAAACGCGTCTTCGTCTATGGTCCGGACGGCATCCTCGTCTCAGACGACGGGGGAGACACGTTCGAGCCGTTCCTGGAACAGAAGAATATCGTCACGATGGCATCGACGAAAGAGAAATTGGCGTCAATCACGAAAGACGGTGCCTCGTTCGATCTTGTGGTCTCGGATTTGACCGACGAGACGGAGACGACCGTTGAGCTGCCCTCGCTGAACGCGGACAGCGTCCCGATCGAACTGGTCAGCCAAAACGGGCGATTGTTGCTAGCGACATCGGATAACAGTGTGTATGTCTTTGAAGACGAGGAATGGACGCAACTGTTGCAAGCAGGGAAAGTGAAATGAAAAAAATCCGGCGCCTGAGCTCAGGTGCCGGATTTTTTTAGTGGAGCGGAAGCGTGATGGTGAACATCGTCCCAGATGAATCAGAGGCGACGGTCAACGTACCATCATGCAACCGGATGATTTGATGGGCGATGGCAAGCCCGAGTCCACTGCCACCCGTACGACGGGAACGTGATTTTTCGACCCGGTACAGGCGATCGAAGATGTGAGGCAGATCTTCTTGAGGGATACCTTTCCCATCGTCTTGAATCGTGAAGTGAAGTGCTTCATCCGTAAGTTGCATATCGAATCGGACGTGGCGTGCCTCGCTATGTTGAATCGCGTTGTGGGCGATGGAGCGGAACACTTGTAAGATGCGATGTCGATCTAACTGTAAGACGACGTCCTTGGAGGAGCAATCGGTGCTACTAGCAAACGCGATCGGTGTCACTCGGAACATCGTGGTGAGCACGCGTTGCAAATCGTCGCAGAGCGCATCGACGGCCACGGGTTCGCGATGCAACGTGAACGTGTTCTCGTCCAACTGGGCGAGCTGGAACGCGTTCTCGACGAGCTCGGTCAACGCTTGGCTCTCTTCGAGAATCGTCTGAATCGACTGTTCTTTTAACGACTCTGGCGTCTGCGGTTTGGATGCGATTTCGGCATATCCTTGCAGATACGTGAGCGGCGTTTTAATCTCGTGGGCGAGGTCCGACAAGAACTGATTTCGTTCTTTCCGGAGACGATCCAGTTCAAGCGACATCGCTTCAATTGAACGGGCCAACTCTCCGATCTCATCTTCTCGGGACGTCGGCAGGGTCAACGTTTCGGGATTCGTCAAGACATCCTCGGTCGCTCGGCGCAACAGCTGAATCGGGTTTGAAATCAACCGGCTCAGCAAGACGAACGTCATGATGGTGATGACGAGGGCGATGCCGGTGATATAAAGAAACCGGAGTTGGAGCCGATGGCTGATGCCATGAATAATCTCGGTCGGTAGAAACATATACACATACCCGTAACGGGTGTCATTTTCCATCGCATCAATCGGGGTCCGTACTGCGAGATACGGTTCGTTCTCCCAATCGTCTTCGAGGATGGTCGTCACATCGGCATCCCCTCGCTCTGCTTCAGTTTGGACGAGCACCGAGAGCGGGTCGGGGAAGCGGTTGGATGTCTGTAGAATCGAGTGGTCGGGAGCGGTGATGGCGACTTTCGTATCGGTCTCGCTCTCCATCGTCGCGACGTGGCCAATCGTCTCCTCGTCAAAACTCATCGCCAGCACGCTCGCATGGCTTTCCGCTCTCGATTCGAGCCGGTCGATCTCTTCGACGACACGTTCACCGAGGAGCGTATGGTAGAGCAATAAGAACAAGACACCTTCAATCAATAACGTCGTCAATAAAAAAATCAGACTGATTCGGAACGGGAGGCTGTTGCGTCGGAATGTCATGAGTCCGACCGCTCCTCGGTCCAGCGATAGCCGCGGCCCCACACCGTCTTCAAATAATCGTCAATCGGGAAGCCGGCCTCGCCGAGTTTGTCGCGAATCATGCGGATATGGGCATCGACCGTGCGCGGGTCCGACTCGGACGAGTAGGGCCACACCAAGTCGTATAAATCCATCCGATTATATAGCCGGTTCGGATGTTGCAAGAACAGTTTCAAAATGGCCGTTGCTTTCGGCGTCATGACGACTTCTTGTTCTTGATAGAGAATCCGTCCGCTCGCTTCTTCATAGCGCAGCTGTCCGTAGTTCACATTGGTGACACGGCTCCGTCGCAACACCGCACGAATCCGGGCCAGGAGCACATTTCCTTCGAACGGCTTCGTGACATAATCGTCGGCACCTGCGTCCAACCCGCGGATCGTTGTCTCACTGTCCGAGCGGGCCGTCAACAAGACGACGGGCAGTTCGGCATCGAGCGCCTTGATTTGGCGGCACAACGTGATTCCATCGACGCCGGGCATCATGATGTCGAGCATCACCAAGTCCGGACGTTCGGAAATCCGTTCCATCGCTTCTCGTCCGTCAGCGGCCTCGATACAGGTGTAGCCGTCGCCTTCTAAGAATAGGCGGAGCAATCGTCTCATTTTCATTTCGTCATCGACAATCAAAATTTTCATATATGGTCCTCCTATGATTCTGAGCCGTCTCGTCTACGTAACGGTTTCGAGAGAAGGGGAACGTTCTCCTTGTCCCTCAGGGCAGTTCGGGCGATTGAAGAAAGCGTCGGACGAGTGCGGGTTCGTCGAACGGTACGGCCTCGTCTCCGATGCGCTCGACGCGGTCATGCCCTTTCCCGAATAAGACACCACAGTCGTAGCCGTCCATCCGTTCGCAGAAGAACCGGATGGCTGCTTCGCGTTCGTCGAAACGTGCAAGCTCGGCAGATTGTCCCGTCGCCAAATCGTCAAGGATTTGTTGCGGATCTTCGTGACGTGGGTCATGGACCGTCAAAATCATATCCGCGCCTGAAGCAACGACGACCTCTGTCATGATGTTTCGCTTCATTCGGTCACGTTCGCCGGCAGCACTGAGCAGCACGAGTACACGAGGATAGCGGGCCGTCAATGCCGTCACGACTTGTTTGATGGCGTCCGGCGTATGTCCATAGTCGATATAGACCGATTGTTCGATTCCGGTCACTCGTTCGAGGCGTCCGCTCGGCAACGTCAACTTCTTAACATGAGGAAGGACCTCTGCCAACGGAACCCCGGTTTGCAGGACGATGCTGATGGCGCACAACGTGTTATCGAGGTTATAGTCCTCATAGAATGGGAGGGGAGATTGGACCGCTTCGTCACCCAATTCGAGCATGAACTGCTCGTCTTTTCGATGCCCGACCAAGTCCGCGGCAGTCGACTGACGGCTGAACAAAAACGAGTTGGCGGCGGACGGTGCCATCGACAACATGAGCGTGTGATGCGGATCATCTTCATTGACGATCCCACATCCAGACTCCGTCAACTGTGCAAACAACTGGGCTTTCGTGTAGGCGTACGTCTCCATCGTCCCATGATAGTCCAAGTGATCGTGGGACAGGTTGAGGAATGAAGTCGTCTCGAATTCCAAGCCGGCAATCCGTGCCTCCGCGATGGCTTGGGATGAGACTTCCATCATACAATCGGTGACACCGGCCTCGACCATGGCATGAAGGTGGCGATTGATGGTCAACGGGTCAGGCGTCGTGTTCGGTGTCTGAAACGTCTTCCCGGCGTACGTGATGCCGAGTGTGCCGATGAGTCCGGCTGACATGCCGACGTGATCAAACAATTGATGGGCGAGCGCCGTCGTCGTCGTTTTTCCGTTCGTCCCGGTGACGCCATGCAGACGAAGTCGCGTCGAGGGATGGTCATAAAACGCACTGGCGAGTTCGGCGAGGGCATGTTTCGTATCTTTACAATAGATGACAGGTACCCGGGCCTCAATCGGACGTTCGGCGACGATGGCGACCGCCCCGTTATGAATCGCCTCGTTCACGTAGTCATGGCCATCATGGCGATAGCCTGAGATACAAACAAATAAAAAATTTTGTTTAATTTCTTTTGAGGAGAAGGAAATGCCCTCAATCATCGTTTCGGCAGGGTTGTCTAAATACGTCCATGTCACGAGCTGTTTCAGCTCTGTCAACAGATCTTGCAAGGTTTTCAACACTTCGAATTTCTCCTTTGTCGGCAAAGTCCATTTTGACAGTATAGCCCTTGTTTGTGAAAAAGAAGTGAAATGAGAGGAGGTCTCGTGTCGTGCATGAGGTCTCGATGTTTTAACAAAAATGGATTAGGCAATCGATTATGTAGACAGACCATCAGCAAAGGAGGAGTAGACGATGAAACCTTACGCAAAATTCGGAGTGATGATTCTCGTGTCGACATTCCTCATGTATTGGCTCATGTATTTGAACGTGTTCCAACTCGACCACGTCTTCTTCAGTCAGACACGTCTCTATATGGCGCTCATCATGGGCTCGGTCATGGCGTTCGTCATGTTGCTGTTCATGTGGGGGATGTATAAAAACAAGAAATTGAACGCCGTCATCTTAGGCGTGAGCGCGCTCGTGTTCGGACTCTCCCTATGGCTCGTCCGGAGCCAGACGACGGTCGATGACGTCAGTTGGATGAAGGCGATGATTCCGCACCACTCGATCGCCATCTTGACGAGCGAGCGGGCCGAGATTGAGGATCCGCGCGTGAAACAGTTGTCGGAAGAGATCATTAAAGCACAAGAACGGGAAATCGCCGAGATGAAGCGGTTGATTGAAGAGTTAGAAAAAGAAGAAGAGGAAGCAGCAAAAGAAGCTAAATCGACAACAACAGCGACCGAGTGATGCGGTCGCTGTTGTTATGTGTCGGGATGAAGTTGGGCCTCAATCAGTTCGACGGCGATTGTCAGCGCTTGAATACGCCGTTTCGCGAGTGACAGTTGTGACTTGTAGCGCTCAGGGGATTCTTTCGCCTCGAGCGTCGTCACCGTCTCGTTCAGTTTATGAAGAATCGAATCGATTTGACGTTTCGCTTCCGTCAGTTCTGTGGCTGAATAATCCATGTGACCTCCTAAATGATTTTTCCCCAGTATACATAAGAAAACCGAGGCGTGTGCCCCGGTTTAACGTGTTTGCGGTATATATTTTCTAGTACGGCGGTTTGTCAAGCGCGGTGCGACGAGGAAGAAGATTCCTAACATCACGCCGACTCCAAGTCCCCAAAGACTGTTGAACAAAAGCATCAACACGATCCCGAAGACGAGTCCAATACTCACATCACCCATACGGTCAAACATTTATAACCACCTTTTCTGTGTTTGCTAGACTAAAGGTTTACCCACAATTGAGAAGTGAACCACCTGGGAGGCTAGCACGTCTCCCTTTGGTTATACGTTTTTGTCCTGTCCAGGTTTCGTTTTATAGAAACTGTAGACGACACTAATCAAGATGACAAGTACGATTGTGCCGAGCGACATCCAGATCGGCATTTTGTAAACATCACCGAAAATCATCTTCGTCCCGATGAAGACGAGCATGAAGCTGAGTCCGTGCTTCAAGTAGTAGAAGCGGTCAATCAAGTTGGCGAGGACGAAGTAGAGACTACGAAGTCCAAGAATCGCCATGATGTTCGCATAGAAGATGACGTACGGGTCACGCGAGTAGGCGAAACTGGCTGCGACCGAGTCGACGGCGAAGACGATATCCGAGATCTCGATAAAGATGAGCGCGATGAAGAGCGGCGTGAAGAAGAGTTTGCCGTTGATTCGCTTCGTGAACTTACCAGACGAGATGTCTTGCGTGATCGGTAAGCGTCGCTCGAGCCAGCGAATGGTTTTGTTCTCTTCGAGCGACTCGTCCTTGCCGATATTTTTGAACATCATCCAACCTGTGTAGACGAGGAAAGCGCCGAACACGTAGTAAATCCAACCGAAGTTTTCTAACAACGACACCCCGGCGACGATAAAGACGGCCCGGAAGAAAATCGCCCCGAGAATACCCCAGAACAACACCTTGTGCTGATACTTGAGCGGAATCGCGAAGTAGGCGAATACGAGCGAGAAGACGAACACGTTATCGATGGCGAGTGCCTTCTCGATGAAGTAGACGCTCGCATATTCCGTCGCGACCGTGCTGCCTTGCGAGTAGAACAACCAACCGCCGAACGCGATGGCGATTCCGATCCAGACGAACGTCCATGTCCATGCCTCGCGGAGCGAGACGTCGTGTGCCTTGCGGTGGAACACCCCGAGGTCAAGTGCGAGCATGAAGATGACGAGTGCCAAAAAGGCGATGAGTAATGTCAACAATAATTCCTCCTTTTTAAGTTCGTGTGAACTCTATATGTTTAATTTAAGGTCATAAGAATTTAAAGTCAAGAGGGTAAACTGCGATTCCACAAAAAAACACTCCGAATCGATTTCGGAGTGTGCAAACTTAACGCTGTTCAGAGTGACGTGACCAGATGACCCGGACGATGAAAGCGCCTAGTCCGAGAAGGATGACGGCGAGGACGCCATACATGACATGCGAATACGTCTCGATATGGCCGAGCCACACTTGCCAATTCTCCCCGACGTACACGCCGACAAAGATGAGCACCGTGTTCCAAATGAGCGTCCCGAGTGTCGTCAGCATCAAAAATTTGACGAACGGCATGTTCGACATGCCGGCCGGAATCGAGATGAGGCTACGGACGACGGGGACGAATCGACCGAAAAAGACGAGTTTCGGTCCAAAGCGGTCGAACCAGCGATCGGCCATGCGGACGTCATCCACTTTCAAAAAGAGACGTTTGCCGTAACGCGCGACCCATGACTCGAGACGCTCCTTGTCGAAAAATAATCCGACGCTATACAAAACGATGGCTCCGATGACCGCACCGACCGTCGCGGCGAGAATCATCCAGACGGGTGTAAGCGTGGTCGTTGTCGTGAAGAAGCCGCCGAATATTAAAATGAGCTCGGACGGGATAGGTGGGAAGACGTTCTCGATAAAGATGAGGAAGAGCACGCCCCAATAGCCGAACTGCTCAATCATTTGTTGAATCCATTGTTCCATAAATCATTTCTCCTTGCGTATCATGACATCTCTGTCTACTTTACCCGACGGCAAGGAGTTCGCCTATACGACTTGAGGTTGAATTTTGACTCAAATCGCACCGACGACCGCGTGCGGCACGTACGGTTCTTCGAGCGAGGCCATCTCGTCTGGCGTCAACGTGACGGCCAACGCACCGACCGCCTCGTCCAAATGACGCGCTTTCGTGGCCCCGACAATCGGCGACGTGACAGTATTTTGTTGCAAGAGCCAGGCGAGAGCGACCTGTGTCCGCGTGATGCCCCGTGTCTCGGCAATTGCGGCGACCCGTTCGATGATGAGCCGGTCGGCGTCCATCGTCGCGTCATACTTCGAACGTTGAATCACATCCGTCTCGGAGCGGTGGGTCACGGTCGACACGTCGCGGGTCAATCGGCCCGAGGCGAGCGGACTGTATGGCGTCACACCAATTCGTTCTTCCCGGCAGAGCGGTAGCATCTCGCGCTCTTCTTCGCGGTAAATCAAATTCAAATGGTTTTGCATCGACACGAACCGGGTCCAGTTGTTCCGCTCCGCCACGTGGAGCGCTTTCTGGAACTGCCAGGCGTACATCGCCGAAGCCCCGATATAGCGGGCCTTCCCGGATTTGACGACGTCATGGAGCGCCTCCATCGTCTCTTCAATCGGGGTGTCATAGTCCCAGCGATGGATGATATATAGGTCGACATAGTCGGTACCGAGCCGTTTCAGACTGTGATCGATTTCCGAAAGAATCGCCTTCCGCGACAAACCGCCGCCGTTCGGACCGTCATGCATCCGACCGTGAACTTTCGTCGCGAGCACGATCTCGTCGCGGTTCGCATAATCCCGAAGCGCACGTCCGACATATTCCTCGCTCGTGCCTTTCGAGTAGATGTTCGCCGTGTCGAAGAAGTTGATGCCGAGGTCGAGCGCTTGTTTGATGATTGGGCGGGTGGCCGCCTCGTCGAGCACCCAATCGTGAATCCAACGGCTCGCGTCGCCGAAGCCCATGCAGCCGAGACAGAGCTGCGAGACGTCGAGTCCCGTATTGCCAAGTTTTACATATTCCATGAAAATACCTCCTTCAAAGTTGGTACGTGGAGAGGAACCGTTCGAACTCATCCACGGTGCTGTCGTCGTTGACGGTCAATCGTAATTCGGTATGGGTGTCGATCGGAAGCGCTAGCGCCTCGACAAGTGCCTCTGGCGTCGGTTCGAGTCGGAATGAATCGAGCCGAATCACCACGTTATGGGCAAGTGCGAAATGCGCACAACGGGTGAGCAATGTCGCGAAGCCACGTTCGACCGTCACGTGATACGTCTTTTCCATGTCGATTCCCCTCCTTTGCCACCAGTATGACGCGAGATGTGGGGCGGGCGTTAGCGCGTTCATGTCGTGTTTTTGCCTAATCCTCTCAACAGGTTGGACAGGGCTCGTCCAAGAAAACAATCTGCCGTATACTGAAGGGGAGAAAACCGAGGGAGGGTGAACGACATCGAGACACGACTGCAACTGATTGACATCATCACACGACACATACCGGGGGACGGGGTGCATCCGACGATCGTCCCGGCGATGACGTTCATTCATGAATCAATGGTGACCGAACCGATCACACGCGTCAATGAACCGTCATTTTGCCTAATCCTGCAGGGGGGGAAAGAGATGTTGTTCGGTGACGAACGGCTCGTCTACGAGGGCGGACATTACCTCGTTGCCTCGGTCGACTTGCCTGTGACGGGACAAGTGACGAAAGCGAGCGCAGACGTCCCATACGTGGCGTTGAAACTCGAGTTGACGATTGACGACTTGATCGATGCCGTCGGGCACGTCGAGCTGACCGAGCCGCGTGAACCGAAGCGGGGCATGTATATCGCCGATGCCGACGAGGCGTTGTTCGATGTCTCGCTCCGTCTCGCTCGTCTCGTCGACACACCGGATCATGTGGCACTCGCGCCGCTCTATAAGCGCGAACTCCTGTATTGGGTGGCGCAAGGGTCGAACGGGGAGATGCTGCGGCAGTTAGCGTTCGAGGGGAGTCAGGCGTTCCGGATCAAACGCGTCATCGACCACATCATCGCGAACTTCAACGAGACGATTCGAAGTGAGGAATTGGCCCGCGTCGCCAACATGAGCGTCTCGACGCTCCACCGTCATTTCAAGGAAGTGACGGCGATGAGCCCGCTCCAATTCCAAAAACAGTTACGGCTCCAAGAGGCGAGACGGCTGTTGCTCATGCAGGCGACGGACGTGGGCGAGGCGGCGTTCCAAGTCGGCTACGAGAGTCAATCGCAGTTCAGCCGCGAGTATGCCCGGTTGTTCGGGCTGTCGCCACGGGCCGACGTGCGGCAACAACGACAGCTTTGACAAAGGAAATTCGCGAGCGGTATGCTTGAGGGGAAAACGACATACATCAGGATTGTTACTGGATTGCCAGGCAAAACCTAAACTGGGCGCACATGTTGCGTCTGGTTTAGGTTTTTCTTGTATTCAGGACAAAAAGGAGGACATTATGCGACACATCATCTTTCTAGACGTCGACGGCACGCTCGTCGATGACCACGGCAATATCCCGGAATCGGCCAAAGAGGCCGTCCGCCAGGCGCGACAGAACGGCCATCTCGTCTTCTTGTCGACCGGGCGCTCGAAGGCCGAGCTGTTCTCGGACATTCTCGACGTCGGCTTTGACGGCATCATCGGGGCCGCCGGGGGCTACATCGAACTCGAGGAAGAAGTGTTGTACCACCAACAAGTCTCCGTCGATGATTTGAGCCACCTCATCTCCTTCTTTACGGAACACGGCATCGATTTCTATCTTGAGTCGAACGACGGCCTGTTCGCCGGCGGCAACGCTAAGGCACGGGTGGCGACGATGATTGACGAGTTGATGGCGAACAATCCGGAGGCGAGTGCGACAATCGAGCGCGGCTTGAAGCCGTTCCATGACGCGATGATGGAAGGGGTCGACCTCGTCCGTCCCGACGTGAACAAAATCTCGTTCCTCGGCTCATCCGTCCCGCTCGACGTCATCCAACAAGAGTTCGCATCTCGTTTCACCGTCATCCCGAGCACGGTCGCCGTATTCGGGGCCAACAGTGGGGAGCTGTCCATCCCGGGCGTCAACAAAGCGACGGCGATCGCGACGCTGCTCGAACATCTAGGGCTCGAGCGAGCGCAGACGTTCGCCTACGGGGACGGGTTGAACGACATCGAGATGCTCGAATACGTCAAGGTCGGTGTCGCCATGGGCAATGCCAAACCCGAGGTCAAGCGTGTCGCCGACGATGTGACGGACGCGTGTGACCAAGACGGGCTTGCGAATAGCTTCAAAAAGTATCGACTCATCTGAAAAAAAAGCCAAGCAACCTCTCTTCAGGTTGCTTGGCTTTTCGTCGCGACATCGTTCACGACATCGGCGAGGGTCACATGCTTCAATACCGATTCCATCGCCGATTGGGCGTGGATAAAGATCGGCTCGATCGTCGCTTGGATATGTTGGCCGACGGGGCACGCCGGGTTCGGGTTGTCATGGATACTGAACAACTCGTTCTCCTCGACGACACTGACGGCGCGATAAACGTCATAGAGCGAGATCTCGTTCAAGTCTTTCGTCAGTTTGGCTCCGGCGACGCCAGGCTTCACTTCAATCAAGTCGGCCTTCTTCAACATGGCCATGATTTTTCGGATTAGGGCCGGGTTCGTGTTGACACTGCCGGCCAAAAAGTCAGACGAGGTGACGCCGTCCTGATTGACCTCGATCAACGTCAAGATATGAATGCCGACCGCGAAACGGCTACTGATGGACATAGGCTACCACCTTTCTGCACAAGTCATGTAAGTGAATTGGTTACATCTTCAGTATAACAGGGAACAAACAATTGACAAACGAAGATGCTGTAACTATTATGATTACATGTAACTGATTTAATTACAGGTTAAAAGGAGGAAATGATTTATGAAATACTTAGTCACAGGTGCAACCGGGAAACTCGGTTCGAAAATTGTCGATGTGTTACTCAAGTCGGTACCCGCAAGTGAACTCGCGGTCAGCGTCCGCAATCCGGAGAAAGCGGAAGCACTGAAAGCGAAAGGTGTCGATGTGCGACATGGGGACTTCGACAAGCCCGAGACGCTCGATGAAGCGTTCAAAGGTGTCGAACGACTGCTCATCATCTCGGCGGACGGGGACAACGACACGCGCATCCGTCAACATGCGAACGCCGTCGAGGCGGCCGAGCGCGCAGGCGTATCGTTCATCGCCTATACGAGTCTCGCCGACGCGACAGAGAGCCAAAACTTGATGGCACCGCCACATGTCGAGACCGAAGGCGCAATCGAGCGGACGGGGATCCCTCACGCGTTCTTGCGCAACAACTGGTACTTAGAAAACGAACTTGGTAGCATTCAAGGTGTGCTTGCCGGCGCACCTTGGGTGACGGCAGCCCGTGACGGCAAAGTCGGTTGGGCGCTACAAGAAGATTACGCTGAAGCGATCGCGAACGTTTTGATGGCAGACGATTTCGAACAAGACATCTTTGAATTGTCAGGTCCGCTCCATACGCAAGCCGAACTCGTCGAGGCGCTCAGTGAAGTGCTTGGCCGTGAAGTGACGCTCCAAGAAGTGAGTAACGACGCTTACGCTGGCGTCATGCGCGGCGCCGGGGTGCCGGAAGGAGCGATTCCGATCGTCGTCGGCATTCAAGACAGCATCCGCAACGGCTCGCTCGAGGTCGAGTCGAACGATTTCGAGTTGGTGCTCGGTCGTCCGGTGACGCCGCTCAAAGAGGCGCTTCAAAAGCTCGTATCAACGTTATAAACGATAATAGTGACGTCACGTTTTCGATAATTGAGAACGTGACGTTTTTTGATGAATATTAGTGATTTGTCTTCACATATTTGTGCACACGTCATCCCCATCCTTTATACTAACAATAAATGGATAATCATAGATGTACATAGGAAGGATCAATCACATGAAAAACATGATGTTTCTAATGGCCGTTGTCCTCGGATTAGCAATACTTTTCGGGTTGAGATATGAATTCAATGTCATCGGGGATATGGGCTTTAGAATCGCGGCCATCCTTATGCTCGTATCGGTACTCATCATTCGGTCGACTGCAAAAATTTCATTCTTCAGCCATTCATAAAAACAGACCGCGAATCCACATTCGCGGTCTGTTTTTTAGTTCGCTCGGGCTTCGAGCTGACCGGTCACGTCTTCTAACGTGCTCGCGGTCGAGGCGAGGCGGTCCGACATGTGGCTCAACTCTTTTTGGATGGCGACTTGTTCCTCGGTCGCGGCGGCGACGTGCTGAATTTGTTGCTGCAGTTCGCTCGCCGCTCGTTTCGTCGTCGCAAGGCGCGCCTCGAGCGTCTCCATCTGAGACGTCACGCGTTGACGTGTCTCTTGAATCGAACTGATTTGACCGTCGATTTCAGAGACGTCTTCGGTCAAACGATGGAACACGGCCGTCACATCGGCCGAGACGGTTTGACAGTTCTCGGTCGCGCGTTTGAATAACTGTGCCGAATCGCGGACGACGATCGTATCGTCCATCAGTCCACCGAGAACGCGGGTCATCTCGGCTGCATAATCTCGGGACTGGACGGCGAGCTTGCCGACCTCAGAAGCGACGACGGCGAAACCACGACCGGCGTCACCCGCCCGTGCGGCTTCAATCGAGGCGTTCAAGGCGAGCATGTTCGTCTGGTCGCTGATTGTCTCGACGTGCTGCAGGATGGCTTGAATTTCGGTCGATCGGTTCGACATCGTCGTGACCACGCGTTCGAGTCGTTCCGATTCGCTTATGATTTCTTCGACTTTCGCCTCCATCCGTCGCATGTCGCCGTCCCCGGCGATGGCGTCGGCCGCAATCCGTGACGAAGCGGCAGCTGTTTGGGCCATCCGTTCTTGGATAAGAGCCGTGAGGGAGCGAATCGATTGAATCTCCTCGGCCCCGTGGTTCATCGACGTCTCTTGCTCGGTCGCGTGGGCGACGATCGGATCGACGGTGACGGCGATTTGTTCCCCGGACTGGAGCGACTGGTTGGCTGCCGTCTCGAGTTCGGTCGCATGTGTCTTCAATGTCATGACGAGTTGACTGGCGTCGGTGACGGCTTGCTGTAACAGACGGTGCGTCTCATCTTCCTGTACTTTGACACGCGACGACTCGAGGTTACGGAAGTGAATCTGCGCGATAAGCACGGCGCTCAGTAGGATGAGATAAATCGCATGGACGAGAAATAGGCTGAACGGATAATCGGCCGTCCCGCAAATGATTTCAGGAACCAAGAAATATCCAGCGAGATGTTGCACGGCGAAGATGACCGTACTGTAGACGATCAAATCGATGCGGCGCATGAACGACAAAATCGCCAAGACGACGAAAATCGAGAAATGATATTCGACGAGCCCTTGCCCACCGGCGACGGTCGAGATGCTCGCGAACGTGAGCGTCAGCATCATCAAGTACGGGAAAAGATGTGGTTTTACGCGCTGGCTGACGACCATGGCGATCAATAGTACGATTGGGACTGCAAACAGGACCCATGTCGCGATGGGATATGCGTAGCCGACGGCACCGTTTCGGAGCACGGTGTACGTATAGGCAAAATCCGTGAAGCGGTGGAGCAGATGGACGATAACAGACGTCAAGACGATGACGAACGTGGTGACGAGCATCAATTGATTGCGTTTCGTAGAACTCATATAGATTCCTCCTGGTGATGGGTCAATATAGCTACTAGAGTATCGTCCGATTGGCACGAATGTTTATCGTTTTTACACGCCGAAGCAAAAAAAAGAGAAGCGGATGCGCTTCTCTAGTCTGACGTGAGTCCGAGCCACCGTTTGACGGGTTCCCGGAAATAGTAAGTGACACCAATCAACGTGACGAAGACGAGGGCGGCGATGACGACCAAAGTGATACTTCCCGAGGCGAGACTCGCCCCGAGAAAACTGTAGGCGAGCGTCCCTGGAATCATTCCGAGGACGGTCGCGAGGATAAACGACCGGAACCGGACCTTAGCAATCCCGCCCGCGTAACTGAGCAAATCGAAGCTGACGAGCGGGATGAGCCGCAAGACGAACACGTATAGGAAGCCACGTTGCTCCATCTGCGTGAACAGCTTCTCCGACCATGGATAGCTCTCGACCTTGAGCACGGACCTGCCGAACAGTCGGGCCATGACGTAACCGGTCACGGCCGCCGCCGTCGCCCCGAACAGGATGTAGAGGACACCCGGCCACACCCCGAAGGCGAGACCGGCCCCGAGTGACAGTACCGAAGTCGGCAAGAAGATGATTGGGCCAATCGCATAGATAAGGAAAAAGACGACAGGACCCCACCAGCCGAACGACAGGACGATGTCACGGATATCGGATGGACGGAGTTCATAGTGGAAATGAGTGATGTAGAAGATACTCCCGAACACAATGAGCATGAGACTAAGTTTGAGCCAGCGGGGCACAGATTACGCCTCCTTTCCATCAGTTCTTTTGTTTATCGTATCGCATTCCGTCTCCAAATGAAGGTGAGCCAGCTTACAAATGCGTCGGCAATGTGCGATTGTGCTCAATAGGGTGGCTAAAAATGGAAACATAGGTCAACGCATGTGCCGAGGGACTTCATTTTGAAGCTCTTTCCTACGATAAATCAGGTAGGGAGGGATCATCGTGAAAAATTTGAAGATGTCTAAAAAACTGACAGTACTGATCAGCGTATTCATCGCGACACTCGTTCTCGTCGCAGCACTCAGCCACGTCTTCATGGGACGCATGGCCGATGCGGGAGAATCGATTTATGAAGATCGGTTATTGCCGATTCGCGCCCTCGGTCAAATCCGGACGGATAACCGTGCCTTGGACGGGTATTTGCTCGAATTGATGCTGACGACGGATGCGTCTCGAAATGAAGAACTAGAGGCAAGTATCGAGGAACGGCGTGACAGCATCGGGACGAACCTCGAACTGTTCAACGAGACGTTCGCCTCAACAGATGCCGAGATGCAAGGTCGAGTCGAAGACTTGAATGCCGAGATTGCAGCATATCTCGAAGGGACCGAGCTCGTGCTTCAGCCGGTGCTTCGGAATGAGAACACGGCGGCCTATCGCGTCTATATGAGTGACTTGCGACCGGTCCGTCAAGACTTGGTCGAGACGGCAACGGTCGTCATGGACGGCATCAATCAAGAAGCCGAGACGGCAAGCACGACGATGCAGAACGAGCGGACGGAATCGGTCACGTTGTTCTGGGCGCTTGTCGCCATCGGGGCACTCATCTCAATCGGGCTCGGCGTCTACATCACGCGCCTCATCGTCCGTCCGGTCCGTGAGTTGAATGGACTCATGAGCCGTGCCGGAGCTGGTGATTTGACGGTCGACAGCACGTACACGTCACGATGGAAGAGATTGCATCCGGTTCGGTCCGTCAATTGACGCGTGTGAAGGAATCGAACAGTACGCTCACCGAACTGACGAATGGGATTCATCACGTCTCAAATAGCGCCCAACACATGACCGAACTGTCAGACGGGGCACTTCAAAAAGTCGGGACCGGCAACGAGTTGATTGAGACGCTCGAGTCCCAGCTCGAGGCGATGAACGAGAAAGTGAAGGCGTTGCAGACGGTCATCGGCCAACTCGACGTCCGCTCCCAAGAAATCGGCAGCATCACCGGTACGATCTCCGGTATCGCCGAACAGACAAACTTGCTCGCCTTAAACGCGGCCATCGAAGCGGCCCGGGCTGGCGACCAAGGACGCGGATTCGCCGTCGTTGCCTCAGAAGTCCGGAAACTTGCTGAAGAGTCGGCGATCGCGACGAAGCGAATCTCTGGTTTGATTGGAGATACGCAGACGGAGACGAAACAAGCCGTCCAGACGATGCATGTCGTCGAGAGCGAGATGGGCCATAGCGTCACGAACGTCCAACAGGCGGGCGTCGCATTCGAGGACATCAAGCGGGCCATCGAAGAAGTCGGTCAAAAAGTCGAGGAAGTGTCAGGTTCTGTCCAAGAGATGGCGGCCGGTGCGACCGAGATTTTGAGATCAGTGAACGAGATTCAAGGCATCACGGAGACGACGGCGACCGATACCGAGAATACGTCGGCGGCGACGGAAGAACAGATGGCGTCGATGGAAGAGATTACGGCATCGGCCCAAGAGTTGTCGAACATGGCAGACGAGATGCGCCAAATGACAAAACGATTTAACGTGTAACGAACAGGCAGGTCGCCATCGACCTGCCTGTTTTTGTGAATTCTGTTCTATTACCACACTTCGTTTCGAACTTCGTTTTTAAGAAACAGAGCAATCTAAGGACCCTGGACACGATTCAAATTAATCTATCAGGCGAGAGGTCGTGTATAGATCGATTGATGATAGTTAATTCGTAATGAGGAGAAACATACTTTTTATGTAAAAAGAATCAAATTGTAATAATATGTTATTTATCGATTGAATTTAATGGATGGTATGTTAGGTTTTAAATTGTACTAACCTTTCTCACTTCAAAATACTAACAGGAAAGAAGGAATGTGTTATGAACAAGAAGACAAAACGGTTTACTAGCTCAGCTTTAGTAGTCGGTGCGCTTTTATTAGGTGCAGGGTCTGCCTCGGCAGCAACTTTCGGTACTGCCTCTAGTGGAGCCTCTACAGAAGAGTCTTTCCAGATTAAGTACAACGGTGCTGCTTGGAATTACAGTAACTCAGCATACAAATGGACTTCGTTTAAATACACACGTGATGGGAGAACTTTGTTGAGCAAAGTCGCCTACAGCAGCAAAGTGACAGGGTCTGTTTGGGATGATTTAAGATGGGGAGATAAGTACACGACAAAATTCGGCTGGGCCCGTGGCGCACTAAAATAAGACTTTGTCGTTTGAATTTTTTAATTACTAAGCACGTAGGGGACGTGAATCAGGCCCGAGAGGTATGTTCCTACAGGGCCTGATCTTATACCGATGCGATTTGATTTTTTTCTATTTTAACTGGAAGATCAGCTTGTTTTTCTTGATGATCAGTTAGAACTCACAGTTTTTTTTAGCTAGGTAGTTGGCATTTAATTATACGTGTTACCATAAATTTATAAATGCCGTCTGTAAGGAGTAGGTCATGAAATATTCTTTATTTAGATTTAATGATGTGTTTGAAGCTTTTGCCATTTACTTCTTCTGTTTCGTTTCAAATTTAATATTACTTTATGTAAAAGTTACAGATTTAGAGGGCTCATTTATTTTAATGTCGTTCATTGAAAGCATTATCGACTATCAATTTGTAATCAGTATTGTTCTCACTTTTATTATGATGATTTTTCATTATCAATTTTTAAATCGGAGAAAAGTAGAGATATCCTGTCGCATCCTCGTCGGTGACACAAAGCAAAAGATTATGATTCGATATATGTTGAATAGCCTGGCGATCTTGCTGTTCACCTTTTTACTATCACTTTCATTGAACTTCTACTTGGATTTGAATATAACCAGCAATCTCTACCTCGTTTTGCTGTTTATCGTATACATATTAATTAGTGTAGGTCAGGTGAATAGAGAATGAGAATTTTACACTTTTTTATAACTAAAATATTTTTGAAAAGGTGGATCCTTGTTTTTGGAATGATCCTATTACTTTTTCTAGCGAATTATCTCTCGTTTAGTGCCACGCGTTCGATTATTTCGACTGTACAAGGTTATCAAGAAATTGAAACGTTTAACCAAGAAGGGAATTATATCGCCAATCTGGACCCGGACAGTGAAGCTGATTTCGCTCGAATTGAAATCGAGGATACACGCAAGATTTATGAGGATTTAAATAACAATTATACATACGCCCTACAAGCTGATGGTTTTACGACCTCGTTAGAGAATGAACATGATATGGAAGTGTCGTTCAATTACATCAATGATGAGGCTTACCAACTTAATCAGTTCAAATTGGCGCAAGGTGATCATTTGAGCTTCGATTATCAATTTCAAAAAGATGAAATTCCGGTCCTGATAGGTGGGGGTCTGGCCTCGACGTATCCTGTAGGATCAAAAATCGAGATTGCTGATCCGGTTACCCAACAGGTAGTCGATTTGAAAGTTCAAGGAATCTTGGAGAAAAATACGCACCGCTCTAATTTTTATGCGCCCAATTCAAAGAATTACTACAATTTTTCAATTTTCGTACCCGTCAATGAACAATTTATTCAAAGTGCAGGGCTTGACCTCCATTTGAATGGTTTGATGGACATCGTGTTGCTCGATTCGACGAAAGAAGAAGCAACGAAGTTGAATGAACAGATTCAGAACAATCTAGGGTTGGACTTTAACTTTTTTAGCCAACAAGAAAACTTTAATTACTTTGAAGATTATTATGTAAGCTCTTTGAAGATGATTAGTGCGATTACGCTCGTGTTACTCGTCGTCATTGTGTGTCTGGCGACTTGGAATACATTAATCAGTGTTCGGCTCATGATTAAAGATTTTACGGTCAATTTATTAGTGGGATTAAGTTACTCCAAACTGAGAACCATTTTTTATAGCTACTTTGCGATTTTGTTCTCGATCAACCTCGTCATCTTATTCGCAATCACCGCCTTCAATCGATACGGTTTTTGGATGAGGAAAGATTCGATTTTTGCCACGTATGGGGTATTTGGCTTAATCAGTATGGATTGGATCGCTTTCTTAGGTGTTCTATTGATTGACGTGATCATAGGGGTGATGATTGTGGAACTGGCGCTCAAAAAAATCAAGGGTATTCCAATCTCGGTGGGGGTTTTGCAATGAGTAGCATCATCAAGTTAGAAATTCAGAAAAAAGCGTTCGATAAGAAAGGATTTTCCATCCTGCATGATTTTGAATTAGAGGTTCAACCGGGGGAAAAGCTCTCGATTATAGGGGAGTCTGGCGTAGGGAAGACCTCGTTGCTCAATATAATCGGGTTGCTGGATACACGTTACCAAGGGAGCTATGAGCTATTTGATTCATCTGTTCAGGGGCTGTCACGGGATACATTAGCGAAATGGCGCAATCAAAAGATTGGATTCGTGCTTCAGGAATCGGCACTCATTGATTCGCTGACCATCGAGGACAATATTAAGTTACCGCTCATGTATGCCAATCTTGAAAAAGACCCACGCGCCCAGGAACACTTCAAGCGGATTGTGAGTAAGATTGGAATCGAGTCCATTTTGAAGAAGAAACCGTTGGAATGTTCGGGCGGACAACGGTCGCGAGCTGTTTTTGCGAGGGCTGTCATTATGAATCCCCAAATCATTTTATCCGATGAGCCGACTGCGTCACTAGACCCGGAAAACAAAGAGCGCATCATCGATTTGTTGTTTGAGATGAATCGCGAGTTCAATACGACAGTGATTACCGTGACACATGATTTGGACGTGGCCAATCGTCACGAGCGAATCATTAAGCTGAAAAGGAGCGAATAAAATGGGATTCATCGCAATGGTCTTGTCCTTCCTATTCGGTATCTTCTTTACCGTGATTGGTGTGGTTCGTAGAAAACAAAACATGTTTTACAAATTGTTGATTGTCTTAGGGGTAGCTCTCCTAGTTGTAGCAGTATATCTGGCAAGGCCGCAATGAGGACGGACTCAATCCGTTTCCGACTATGGGGGAAGCGGGGAAAATAAGGAATGCCAAACAGGCAGGTCGACAATCGACCTGCCTTTTTTAACGTGACTCGTACGCCGCAATCCATTGTTCTGGTGTCATCTTCGAGACGAGTTCACCCATCAACTCATATGGGATATGCTTCACGTTTTTGAAGCGGATACAGCTCTTGCCCATGTTCAATTTCGTCGGCACTTGGGCGGCGTATGACTCCTCGAACCAGCGGAGCAGTTCCGGGTCGCTATAGACGCCCATATGATACACGGCGACATGGTTCTTCTGGGCGATGACGCTCAAGAACGGGAGCGGGGTGCCCGGCGTGACGTGATACCCGGACGGATACGTCGATAGCGGGACGACATAATGGATGCCGTTCCCGTCGGTCGTCTTCTCGAACCCGGCCGGTAAGTTCGCATCGATGACGTCAATTAAACGGATGAAAGCGTCGAGCCGCTTGTCGTCGACGAGTGTCGTATAGTCCATCAGACGTCGCCTCCTCGTAAAATCTTCGCCATCGCTTTGCCTTTGGCCAGTTCATCGACGAGTTTGTCCAAATAGCGAATCTCGCGCATGAGCGGCTCCTCGACATTCTCGACGCGGACGCCGCAGACGACGCCTTTGATGAGGGCGCGGTCTTCGTTCATCTTGGGCGCAGCGGCGAAGAATGTGTCAAAGTCGACCTCGGCAGCGAGTTGGCGCTCGAGTCCGGCCTCGTCATAGCCCGTCAACCAGCGGATAATCGTATCGACTTCGTTTTTCGTCCGGCCTTTCCGTTCGGCTTTCGCGACGTAAAGCGGATAGACGCTCGCAAAGCTCGTCGTGTAAATGCGGTGTGCCATGAAATCCCCTCGTTTCGTGGAATGATACCTTCATTTTCTCACACATTCGAAAGACGTACCGAGAATATTTTTTGTTGCAAATGCAACCAAAACAACTATACTAGACGTAACGTATTGTAAATACAACAATCAGGAGGACTATATGAGAGACCAGTTGCGTGAAATCGGGATGATTGCCCGTTCCCTCGACTCGATCAGCAATATCGAGTTCAAGGAGCTCGAGCTGACGAAAGGGCAATATTTGTATTTGGTCCGGATTTGTGAGGAGCCGGGCATCATTCAAGAGAAGCTCGCCGAATTGATTAAAGTCGATCGGACGACGGCGGCGCGGGCGGTTCAAAAGTTGGAAACGAACGGGTTGATCACGAAGCAGGACGACCCGCACAACAAGAAAATCAAGCGGCTCGTCCCGACTGAACGGGGCAAGGCGCTGTACCCGGTTATCATCCGCGAGCATGAGCATTCGACTAACGTCGCGCTCGCCGGGCTGAGCGACCAGGAAGCCGAGCAGCTGCTTCGGCTGTTGAAGCGGGTCCGCCACAATATCGAAGGGGACTGGGATGCCGTGAAAAAAGGGAAGAAACGAGACTACTAGGGGGAACAATCATGATCACCATCAAAGCTTGTACAATCGAAGACGTTGACGCACTTCGCACCATCAGCATCGAGACGTTCACGGAAACGTTCGAAGCCGAGAATGACCCGGCGCATCTGGCCGCGTATCTAGAGCGGGCGTACAACGTGGCGCAACTTGAACAGGAGCTTTCGAATCCGGACTCACAGTTCTTTTTCGCCATGCTCGATGGGGAAGTGGCCGGCTATCTAAAAGTGAACGCCAACAACGCCCAGACCGAGGCCATGGGCGAAGAGGCGTTCGAACTCGAACGAATTTACGTGCGACGTGCCTTCCAAGGAAGCGGTGTCGGCAAGGCGCTGTACGACCAGGCCATCCGCTGTGCGAACGAACTGAAGAAGCGTGAAATCTGGCTCGGTGTGTGGGAACATAACCACAAGGCACTCGCCTTTTACCGAAAGCACGGCTTCGTCCAGACCGGGGCGCACACGTTTTATATGGGTGACGACGCTCAAGTCGATTTGCTTATGGCCAAGCCGCTTCGTCCGTGACCCATTCCAGTATGCCTGACAAGTCCTCGTAGACGGCGTCAGGGGCCAGGTCGGGCATATCGACCGGTTTGCCGTCGCGGTTAATCCAAGCCGTGTGGAACCCGAAGTTCTTCGCACCGGCGATGTCCCAACCGTTCGAGGATAGAAACAGCACCTCGTCCCGCTTCAGTCCGCTGTTTTTGAACCAATGCATGTAGGCGGCCGGTGACGGCTTGGCCTGTTTGATGCCGTCGATGCTGACGAGTTCATCGAACAGGTCGGTGAACCCGGCGTTATGGATGAGCGCCTCAAGCATCGCGTCCGTCCCGTTCGAGAGAACGATAGTCTGTTTATGATGAAGTTGTTGCAAGACGTCTTCAACCTCTTCATATGGCGACAGGTCGGCGTAAGTGGCAATCAATGCGTCCTCCGTCTCGATCGTCCACGTCACTTCGGCCGCTGACAATGCATACCGGAGCGCGTCGCGCGTGACGACGGAGAAGTCCTCGTAGCGCCCCATGATGTGGCGGGTAAAGAAGTAGTCGAGCTGTTTCGTCCGCCACGCCTGGCTGATTTGGTCACCTTTTCCGGGGAACTGTTCGTCACACGCCGTCTTGACGGAATGGACGTCGAACAAGGTCCCATATACATCGAACACGAATGCTTTAATCGTCGGTTTCATAGAGATCCCTCCTTAGTTGAATCGCGTCATCTACTCTTTACCCTAGTTGGCATGAATTATACGGGAGGGCCAGTCAGTTGATCAACGAACCAGACAGGAGGAATACGATGTACGTCCCAAAACTTTACGCCGTGAACGATCCGAGAGAAGTGCACGATTTCTTGAAGGCGCATCCGTTCGGCACCATCGTCACGTATGATGGCCAAAAACCGATCGCGACGCACGTGCCACTCCGTTTCCATGAGGAAGAGGGCCGCGTCTGGTTCACCACACACATCGCCAAAAACAATCCACAGTGGCAAACGATTGAAGACCAGACCGTCCTCTTGATCGTCCAAGGCCCGGACGCCTATGTGTCGGCGTCGTGGTACGGACATGAGGACGTATCGACGTGGAACTATCAGGCCGTCCATGCATACGGACAGGCCACCATTTTAAATGCGGACCAACTTGAGGAAGACTTGGCCGGACTGCTCCACGACCATGAAGGGGACCGCGAGCACGCCGTCGTCTGGGAGGAACTATCTGAGCCGGTGCAACGGCAGAAATATGGCGTCGTCGGGTTCCGCATCGACATCGAAGACATGCAGGCGGCGTTCAAGCTGAGCCAGAACCGGAACGAAGCGGACTATAATCGTATCGTCTCTGAGCTCGAGAGGGAAGGGTGTCCGATGGCGGATGTGATGCGTAAGCAACGATAATTTCGATTCATTGACCGGACGTTCGATTCTCATCTACCCAAGGGAAGTGTTGAGGCGTATCATCAATCGTGGAATCAAATTCAATGATGAAGCGAGCGAAGACAGATGAACAAGAAACGGTTGATGAGGTTGCTAGGTTGGCTGATTGTCATCTTGGCTTTGGTTGAACTGGCGACGGATTGGCCAGACCCACCGAACCCACCGATTGAACACCAGTTTGAAGAGCCGATTGCGTTTCCGTTTGAGATCACTCGGCGCTACAGTGAAATTGATATCGCAAAACCGCACCACATGCATCAATTCGTGTTTCACTATGTGAACGAGGAGACGACACAGGAGTTGCGCTACATCGTCCATAAAGTCGTCGATGAACCTGATGACATGGAAGATATTTCGTCATACGGAGACCAATATGTACTTGCGGACGGGACATCTGCTTTCTATGATGAGGCGGAATCGACGTCCCAAGGGTTATGGTGGATCAACAAAAATGGCTTTACTGCCCGAATCATCTACTACATCGATGGCAACTCCATCGAACTTGACGACGAGACCCGCTTACCGGTCCAACAACTGATCAACTTGGCCAACCAAACGTTATGACGTCAGCCTGCATCTCACCATTTGAGAGATGCAGGCTGTTTCTATTTTTCACAAGATATCTTGAAGTTCAGATTGACAGCACGCCCGGATTCATCCTATACTCATAAATGATAATGATTATCAATGTCGGCGTAAAACGTTGTCATACAGAAAAAGGGGACTAGGACATGAACAGCTACAAGAAAATGCTACATATGTTCATCATCATGTCTGCTTTCGTGCTCGTGCTCGCAGGATGCGGCTCGAACAATGAAGATGCAGCCACGACAGATGAATCTGCTGAAACGGCAGAAGGCTATCCAATCACAATCAAACACGCGTTAGGTGAGACGGTCATCGACAAGAAGCCAGAACGCGTCGCAACGGTCGGTTGGTCGAACCAAGACGTGGCGCTCGCGCTTGACGTCGTACCAGTCGGTTTCTCGGCTGCGAACTACGGTGTCCAAGACGGCAGCGGCATGTTGCCGTGGACGGCTGACAAGTTGAAAGACCTCGGTGAAGAAAACCCGAACATCTATCAAGATACGGACGGTCTCGACTTCGAAGCGATCGCCGACTCACAGCCGGACGTCATTCTTGCCGCCTACTCAGGTATTACGCAAGAAGATTACGACACGTTGACAGAAATCGCACCGGTCGTCGCATACCAAGAGACGCCTTGGGTGTCATCATGGCAGGACACGGTTCGTTACGACTCAATGGCCATGGGCATGGAAGAAGAAGGCAAACAGTTGATTGAAGACACAGAGAAACTCATCGCTGACAAGGCAGCTGAAGTACCGGAGATGAAAGGGAAGAAAGCGGCATTCGTCGCGCTCAGCCCAGACGATCTCTCGAAGTTCTACATCTACACGACGGGTGACCCACGCGGTGCCTTCATCGAAGAGCTCGGCATGGAGTACCCTGAGAACATCACAAGCCAAATCAAAGATGAGAACAGCTTCTACCTCGAGCTCAGCTCAGAGAACGCTGACATCTTGAACGACGTCGACATCTTCGTCGCCTACGGGAACGAAGAGACGTTGAAAGCACTTCAAGCTGACCCGCTCTACAGCAAAGTGCCGGCCATCAAACGCGGTTCGGTCGTCATGATCGAAGATAACACGCCGCTCGCGGCTGCTGGGACACCATCACCACTCTCGATCGAATATACGATTGACGACTATGTGAAACTCGTGTCAGAAGCACTCGCGAAAGTCGAGTAATCAAATGAATATGCCGAAGAAGTTACACACGCCGAAACGGTTCGGGCTCCTCCTCGTAGGGTCGCTCGTCCTGCTCGTCGTCTGTATGCTCGCTTCGCTTGCTTTCGGCTCACGGACAGTCGGATGGGATGAACTGCTTGACGGTTTATTCCGTCCGGCTGTTCAGTCGTATGAAGCGGACATCGTCCGGCAGCGGGTCGTTCGGACGGTGTTCAGTTTCATGTGCGGGGCAGCACTCGGTGTCTCGGGCGCATTGATGCAGTCGGTGACGCGCAACCCGATCGCCGACCCGAGCATTCTCGGGGTCAACACGGGAGCAGCGCTGTTCGTCGTCGTCGGGATTGCCTTCTTCAACATCTCGACCGCGAGCGACTATATCTGGTTCGCGCTCGCCGGGGCACTCTTGACGGCGGCGTTCGTGTTCGGCATTGGGTCGCTCGGTCGGGGCGGTTCGACGCCACTCAAACTTGTCTTGGCCGGCGCGGCGACGAGTGCGGCCTTGTCGTCACTCGTCATGGCCATCATGATTCCGCGCTCGAACGTCATGGACCAGTTCCGGTTCTGGCAAGTCGGTAGCGTCGGGGCCGGGACAATGGATTCGATTATGACGTTCCTGCCATTCTTTATCGGCGGTATCATTATCGCCATCTTGGCGGCACCGTCCCTCAACATCTTGGCGCTCGGGGAAGAGCTCGCCACAGGTCTTGGTGTCCGCATCGGCACGTTGAAATTGATTGCCTCGTTCGCCGGTGTGATCTTGTGCGGGGCGGCGACGGCACTGGCTGGACCAATCGGCTTTATCGGTCTCTTGGCGCCGCACCTCGTCCGCTTGGTCATCGGAGCGGATGAACGCTATATCATCCCGATGTCGGCACTCACCGGCGCGATTTTATTGACGTTCGCTGACGTGGCAGGGCGCTTGCTCGGCAGTCCCGGGGAACTCGAAGTCGGGATTGTCACGGCGTTCGTTGGGGCACCAATATTGATCGCCTTGACGATGAAAGTGAAGGTGCGTGGCGTATGACGAACCAATCGATTCAACCCATCATCCATAACAGTCGCAAGCGTCGGCAACGGACCGTCTTCGTGACGCTCGTCTTGTTCGCGCTGGCCCTTACGTTGAGCGCGACGATGCTCATGCTCGGCAATACGATTTATCCCGTCGCAGACGTCATCCGTGTCTTGTTCGGGGAACAAGTACCGGGCGCCTCGTTCGCCGTCGGCACGATCCGTCTGCCGCGCATGCTCGCCGGCGTCTTCGCCGGACTCGCGTTCGGAATCGCCGGCACGGTGTTCCAAACGATGCTCCGTAACCCGCTCGCCAACCCGAACGTCATCGGCATCACGACCGGTTCGAGTGCGGCAGCCGTGTTCGGTATCGTCGTCTTACAGGCGAGCGATACGTTCGTCTCCATCATCTCGATTATCGGCGGGTTATTGACCGTCCTCGCCATCTACTTCTTGTCGAAAGGCGCCGCCTTTTCAATCGGCCGGCTCGTCTTAGTCGGCATCGGGATTCAAGCGATGCTGACGGCGGTCATCAATTATCTGCTGCTCATCAGCCGCCAAAACGATGTCGGGACGGCGATGCGCTGGTTGAGCGGTAGCTTGAACGGGGTGAAGATGGAGACGCTCCCGCCGCTCATGATCGCGGTCGCACTCTGTCTGCCGGTCATCCTCCGACTCAGCCGACAGCTCCAGATTTTAGAGCTCGGGGAGATGACGGCGACGTCGCTTGGCGTTAAGACGAACCAGACGCGCGTGTTGCTCATTGTCGCCTCGGTGCTCATGCTCGCGCTCGCGACGGCGACGACCGGCCCGATCGCCTTCGTCGCGTTCTTGGCGGGACCGATCGCCAAGCGGCTCGTCGGGGACGGGCGTTCGACGATCATCCCGGCGGCACTCGTCGGGGTCATCTTGGTGCTCGCGGCCGATCTCATCGGTCAGTTCGCCTTCACGGCCCGCTACCCGGTCGGTGTCATCACCGGCATGGTCGGGGCGCCGTATTTGATTTATCTCTTGATCCGGATGAACCGGAGAGGGGAGCTATAACGAGAAATGAGCCACATCCGGCGTCGGATATGGCTCATTTTTTGGTTTAGTAGGCGGTCCAACCACCATCGATGGCGACGACTTGACCGTTGATGAAACTCGATTCGTCCGAGCCGAGGAAGAGGGCGAGTTGAGCGATCTCTTCCGGTTGTCCGATGCGTGGGTTGATGGCCATCCCGAGTTGCTGGCGACCGAACCCGGCCTGGCTCATGTTCGTCATCGTCGAGCCGATGTTCGTCGCGACCGCGCCCGGTGCGATTCCGTTACAACGGATGTTTTGATCGGCATACATGAACGCCGTGTTCTTCGTCAATCCGACGACGGCGTGTTTCGACGCCGTATAGGCCGCTCCGGCCCGAGCGCCGTACAAGCCCCCGGCCGAGATGTTGTTGACGATGACGCCGTGACCTTGCTTCGTGAACAAGTCGACGGCAATCCGCATCGATTTCATGACCGACACCGTATTGACGGCAAAGATTTTCTCCCAGCGCTCGTTCGAAATCTCACCGACCGGTTCCATCCCGTCCATGATGCCGGCGTTGTTGACGAGGATGTCGACTTGACCGAACGTCTTCACCGTCTCATCGAACAACTGCTGCAACGCTTCTTCAGACATGACGTCCGTCTGGATGGCGAACGCTTCGCCCAAAATCCCCTCTACGACGGCCTGTGCCCCGTCGAGATTCATATCCGAGACGACGACGCGAGCTCCTTCTTTCGCGTAAAGCTCCGCGATCGCTTTCCCCATTCCTGATGCTGCACCTGTGACAATCGCCACTTTCCCCGATAACCGCATGACTGTCTCCTCCTTTAATTGAACATGTGTTCAATAACTATTATAATGAACGATAGAAATCGCTTACAATCATCAAAAAAGAGACGTTCTGTTGAGTAATCAACACTTTAGGCCATAACTGTTGAGAGGAATGTGCGAATCATGAAGGCGGACTTGCGCGTCATCAAAACAAAACGAGCGCTCCATGAGGCGCTCGTCGAATTATTGAAGAATCATTCGCTCGAACAAGTGACGATTTCAGCACTTTGTCGTGTGGCAAATGTCAATCGGGGCACGTTTTATTTGCACTATGCCCGGGTCGAGGACGTGTTCGAGGAGTACTTCCAAGAGATCACGGCCGACCTCGCCAAGTCGTACGAGGAGCCGTATCGTCATGTGAAGTTGCTCAATCCGCGTGAACTCGAGCCGTCGACGATCCGCATCTTTCACCACGTCCAGACGTACGTCGACTTCTATCGCATCGTCTTCTCGAAAAACGTACCGCTCGCGTACTATTACATGTTGTTCGACGAAGTGCGCAAGTTGCTCCTCCGCGACACGGCGGCGCACAAGCAAGACGAGATTGACCATGCGTTGTTCTGTTCGTATCAAGCGAACGCCATCGTCGGGATGATCATCCATTGGGCCGAACACGACTTTGCGGCCAACCCGGACGAGATGAACGAGCAGTTGGCGCACATATTGCGCCTCGATTCCGGCCGCCGTGTTTAGGTGGCCGTTTCCCGTTCATCGAACAGCTCTAAAAATGTTGAGGCGACGTTCGACAGGCGACTCCCGCTCTTCCAAATCAAATGGACGGAAGACGTGAGCGGGGGATGGAGCGGGACGAACACCAACTCGGTCCCTTGCGTGTTGATGATCCCGTCGAGGCAGAGCGCGTGGCCGATGCCTTCCCGGACGAGGAGCGAGGCGTTATAGAGCAGGTTGTACGTCGCGACGACGTCGGCTTCAGTCAAATCGACGCCGAGCCGGGCCGACAAATGCCGGTCGACGAGCGATTGCTCTGACAAGATGAGCGACAAATCGAGAAGATCCCCGGTCTCGATGGCATTCTTTTGTCCGACCTGACTGTCACGGCGGGTCAAGATGCCCCAACGGTCGACGTGGGGGAGCTCGCGCGAGGTGTACGTGGCGAGATTGATTGGTTCGATGACGACCCCGAAGTCGAGGATGCCCCGGTCCAACTTGTCGATGACATCGTCCCCGTTGCCGCTATACAGGCGTAACTTGACGTCGGGATGAAGCTGTTTCATCTGTCGGAACGTCTCGACGACCGAAGTGAGCGTCTCCGTCTCACCACCGCCGATGTACAGTTCTCCGCTGACGGGTGTCGCCGTGTTCAAGTTGATCGAGATCTTATCGGCCAGACGGACCATCTCTTTGGCGTGTTCGGCCAAATAGTAGCCTCGTTCCGTCAGCGTGACCCCGCCTTGGCTCCGCTCGAACAACGGTCCACCGAGACTGTCCTCGAGCTGATGGATTTGTCGGGACAGCGCAGGTTGCGACAGCCGTAAGTGTTCGGCAGCGCGCGTGATGTTCTTTTCGCTCGCGACGGCGAGGAAGTACCGTAGTTGTTGTAGCTCCATGTCATCCCTCCATGCGTTTTCGTTATGGTTCTTAATCAAATAGTAGCATTAGACATGACGCTTGTCCGTTCCTATACTAGAGTCATTCAAAGGAGGAATGGATTATGACCATCAACAAAGTTGTCATCATCATGGGGGCGTCGAGCGGGATCGGCGAAGCGACGGCCCATCTATTGGCCGAACGGGGCGCGAAACTCGTGCTCGCCGCCCGTCGTCTCGACCGGTTGGAAGCCATCCAAGCGAAGCATCCCGAGGCTGACATCGTCATCCAGCAAGCCGATGTCACGGACTACGCAGCTGTCGAGGCGGTGGTGAAGACTGCACTCGACACGTTCGGGCATGTCGATGTCTTGTTCAACAACGCCGGGATCATGCCGACCGCGCCACTTGTCGACGGGCGCCGTGACGAGTGGCAGGCCATGCTCGATGTGAACGTGACCGGGGTGTTGAACGGGATTGCCGCCGTGCTTCCAATCATGGAACGTCAACAGTCGGGTCATATCATCGCGACGGATTCGGTGGCCGGCCACGTTGTCTATCCGGAGTCGGCCGTCTACTGCGGGACGAAGTTCGCGGTCCGCGCCATCATGGAAGGCTTGCGCCAAGAACAGCGGGAGAACAACGTCAAATCGACGATCATCTCACCGGGAGCCGTCCAGACCGAGCTGTACAACACGATCAGTGACAAACAAGCCGCCCAGGCGCTCCATGAGGCGCAAACCGAGTGGGGATTGACGAGCGAGGACGTGGCTGAAGCGGTCGTCTACGCCATCGACACACCGGACCGGGTCTCTGTCAGCAACCTCATCATCCGTCCGACGAAACAACAGGTGTGATGATGGGTAGCGGATTGAGAGAACGCGTGTCCGGTCGAACGATCGCTGCGGGCGAAGCCGTCTTTGAAGAGATTCATCACATTCAACGAGCCATCGAGCCGACGCTCATGCGCCTGAATTATCAGTACTTGCCGAAAGACGAGTTCCAGCGGACGCTCTCGGAGTTGCTCGGGCAAGACGTCGCGGACTCGGTCACGGTGCTACCGCCGTTCTATACCGATTTCGGGAAACACATCACGCTCGGGACAGACATCTTCATCAACCGTGGCGTCATGTTCACCGATCTCGGCGGCATCGACATCGAGGACCACGTCTTGATCGGCCCGTTCGCCAAGTTACTGACGGTCAATCATCCGACCGACCCGACCGAACGGCGCGGCTTGATCACGAAGCCGATTCGCGTGAAACGTAACGCCTGGATTGGGGCCGGGGCGACGATTTTGCCGGGTGTCACCATCGGCGAGAACGCCATCGTCGCAGCTGACGCGACGGTGACAAAAGACGTCCCGGACAACGTGACGGTCGCCGGGACACCGGCCCGTATCGTTCAGACGTCATGAACGTCATCCGCCTCGGATTGGTCGCTTCCATGTTGTTTCTCGCTGGGTGTGGGGACGACACGGTGAGGAAGCCGGAGAATCAGGAAGGAGTGACGTCACAAGTGGAAGAACTAAACGTCTCAATACGTTTCGAAACCAACCCGACAGCCGAAGCGCTTCAAGCCCGTCTGCCACTCACGTTGTCGATGCAGGACTTGCATCAGAACGAGAAGTATTTCTATTTCGACGAACCGTTCCCGACGAACCCGGAACGTGTCAGCTCGATTCGGGCTGGGGATGTCATGCTGTATGGGGATGACTGTCTCGTCTTGTTTTATGAAGACGTCGAGACGAGCTATGCGTATACGCGCATCGGTCGGGTCGAGGACTTCTCCACGCTTGCACCGCTACTCGGGAGCGGGACGGTCGAGCTGACGTTTCAAAACTGACACAACAGTGTGACCGCTTTCAAAATTTCATTGACTTCTCTATCGCTTGAGGTGTATGCTAAAAATCCTGCCCAAAAAAGAGAGGCCGGGAACTGGCATCAGTTCATTTCGAGTCAGAGAGGACCATGATCCCATGAACCAACAACAATTAGTCGAGCGTGCCCGCCAAGTGAAAGAGAACGCCTACTCGCCGTATTCGAACTTCCGCGTCGGAGCAGCGCTTCTCATGAAGGACGGTACGGTCATCGACGGTGTCAACGTCGAGAACGTCTCATTCGGTGCGACGAACTGTGCCGAGCGCACGGCCATCTTCACAGCGGTCGCGCAAGGCTATAAAAAAGGTGACTTCGAAGCCGTCGCGGTGTCAGGCGACACGGTCGACTTCTTGCCGCCATGCAGTATCTGCCGCCAAGTGCTCGTCGAGTTCGGCGACCCGGACTTCAAAGTGCTGCTCACGAACGGCAACGCCGACGTGAAAGAAGTGACGCTTGAAGAGCTCGTCCCGCTTGCGTTCACAGAACTCGAGATGTAACAGAAATGTCCCCACATCCATCGATGCGGGGACATTTTTTGTAGCTAACGATTACCGCCAAAAATTAAACAAGAGTCTGGGAACCGCGAGCGCGAGTTCAAATAAAAAATCAGCGGCCAAGACCGTATGATCTGATGAGTTGGATGGTTTCGGTCTGACGATTTGACCACGAACCGGATTCTTTCTCCCTTTTAGCCGAATCCGAAGCGAGGTGGCGGATGCCAGGTCGGGACTGTCCATCACTTGGAAGTGGAGGTGCGGTTCAGACGAATCCCCCGAGTTGCCGCAACGACCGATCAATTGGCGTGTCTTGACACGGTCCCCGACGTTGACGGCGATTGAACCGGCCTCAAGGTTTGCGAGGAGACTGTACTCGCCGTCGGCGTGCTCCAGTATGACGTGATTGCCGAAGGGGTGACTCGAATCTGGAACGTCCGGCAGATCATCGACAACGTTAACAACCGTCCCGTCCAACGGTGTGATAACGCGTTCCCCGAACGCATAAAACGAGTGGTTCCCGGACTTTGTCTTGTTGTATGACCAGTTGTTGTTCACTTTTATGAAGTCGTAGGCGTATCGTTGCGCGCGTTCCGGATAGTGCCGATTCTCACCAGGGTGTGTACCGCCTGATACGACGAGCCAGTCATCCGTGAACGGGAGGTGGTATGTATGTTTCGTGAAGCGACGGTCGCCCCTCGAATCGGGTTGATGTGGCGTCATGAGTAGGTCCTCGATGAGGTCGTCCTGATTGAACGTGACACTGAGTACGCGTTCCTTCCGGTCATCCATCCAGACGAGATGACGGCTTCCGTTCAATTTCATGTCATTCACGACCCGATAGCGGCGAACACCTTCATTGAATGAAGTGGCGAGCCGGTAGAACGTGTCGAGCGAGGTCTGCTGTTTGAATGAGTCGGTCGTCTGGTTATAGATTGAATCGAATTGACCATCGAGAAATGATTTAGGAAATGTTCGGACATCGAGTTGCATGTAGGTTCCACCTTTGCTGGTTGTTCCTATTGTATACGGCGTAAAGAACATAAAGTTTCGAGCAAACAAAAAGCTGAGCCCACGTGGACTCAGCATGTGTCATTCATTCGGTTCCCACGGATTGAAAAAGTTGTATGGGGGATGAACCCCTTCTAATGTCCGGAACTCATAGTCGCGTTCTTTCGCGTAGCGGATGATTGTATCGAGCGCTTGCGGTGTCATCGAGTGATCGTGTGCCAAGATGATCGAGGCGATATTCATCTCGAAATTTGCCTCGAGCCGATTGAACACACGCTGCTCGATTGGCGCGTTGTCTTTCTTATAGATGTGATCGAGACTGCCGACGTTCCAGTCCCAAATCTCGAAACCGGCCTCGTCCATCGCTTGCCAATGCGCAGGCGTCATCCCTGCGTCGCTACCGTAAATCGTGCGGGCCATGTTCGTATGGATGCCTGTCAGTTCATATATGAGACGTTGTACGTCCTTCATTTGACGCACGGCCGTCATCGGCGACGCATAAAACTCCTCGCGCACGTGTGTCATCCCATGCAAGGCGATGAGATGGCCTTCGGCGACGATGCGTCGGATGAGGTGCTCATTGCCCTTGATATTCTTCCCAAGAATGAAGAAGGTCGCCTTCACCCGATGCTTCTTCAAGACATCGAGCAGCGCGCCCGTCTTCCGGTTCGGTCCGTCATCGAGCGTCAAATAGATGAGACTGCGGTCGTTATAAGCTTTCGGTTTCGGAATCGCTGCCTGAGACAGGGAGCTGATCAACAAAAAAATCGACATGAGCAAAATGACACGTTTCATCATCCAAACAAAACTCCCTCGAGGCAAAAAACGGGTGACATGGCATCGGTATGAAGCATAGAATACCACAAACAGGAGTCAAAAATGAAGCTAAAAATGCCCCTGACGTGGAAGGTCAGGGGCATCGTATCGTTAGCGTGAAATCGTCTCGCCGTCTTCAGGAACGATGAGGCGATCGGCGAAGCCGTGTGATGCCGCATAGGCACGTAAGTCAGGACGCGATAGTTTCCAATGGTTGACCGCTTCCATATGGACCGCGATAATCGTCGCCGACGGGGCAGCCTCGTGAACATGGCGGACGTCCTCTTCGTTCATGACGAGCGACCCGCCTTCGACGAAATGGTTGTCCCCGGCGTTGACGACGATGACTGCTGGTTGATGCGCTTGAATCGTCTTGGCGACTTCGTCATACCAGACCGTGTCCCCGGCGACATAGAGCGTCTGTTCCGAAGGATGGGTGAAGACGACACCGCACACGAGACCGGCCATTTCTAAAATCGGACCGCGACCGTGCTCACCTGCTGTCTTCGTGAGGCTGATTCCTTCGAACGCTGTCGTGTTGCTCAACACGGTCACGTTCGTGAAGCCGTCGCCTTCGATGACAGTCAAATCGTCCTCGTTTTGCACGAAGAGCGGGATCGCTTTCGGCAGAACTTGTTTCGCGACCTCGTCGTAGTGGTCGAGATGCAGGTGGGTCAAAATGACGGCATCGACGCCTGTCAGAATGTCGTCGATCGCGATTGGCAGGTCGGCCAATGGATTAGCGTCTTGCCGTTCCGAGTTCGGGAACGGGGGATAGGCGCCCTTCTCCCCGAGGAACGGGTCGATGAGGAACGTCTTTCCGGCGTATTCAACGCGGAGTGTGGCATTACGGATCAGTTGCACGTGCATAGAAAAATCTCTCCTTTTAGCTATAATGTATGTACAGTTTAACAAGCAGCCGTCGTTTCATACATAACACGAATCAAGTGTTTGGACGGATTGGCTTGAATCGTGAAAGGAGTCACCCATGCTCGATCCAACTGACCGCCTCATCATCGAGGCGCTACAGGCGAACAGCCGGATAACGATGAAAGAACTCGGGGCACACGTGCACTTGACCGGGCAGGCGACGGCGACGCGCGTCAAGAAGCTCGAAGACCTCGGCATCATCGAAGGGTATACGATTCGCGTGAACGAGGACAAGCTCGGGCTACCGGTCCACGCGATGATCACCATCTTTACGTCGAGCACGTTCCACGACCCGTACCTCATGTTCCTCGAGGAGCACCGGCCGTATGTCCGCAATAACTACAAGGTGAGCGGGGACGGCTGCTACGTCTTAGAGTGCCGATTCCCGTCGAACCAAGAGTTGAACGCCTTTTTGGACGGGCTCAGCAAGTACGTCAATTATAAGTTGTCGATTGTCATTAACTGACGAAGGACCTGTGAATCGTTTGATTCACAGGTCCTTTTTAATGTCTTCGTCCGGCGCGGATGATGAAGCGGTATTCTTCACTCTTGAAATACGTTTCTGTGAACTCAAACCGACTGCCATCCATAAGAAACGAATAGAGTTCGACTTTGAGTACGGGCGTTCGTTCACTCACTCCGAGCATCTCGGCAATCTCTTTTGTCGGGAGCACCGGGATGAACTCTTGGACGCTGTCCGCAATCTTGAACTGTTTGACTTCTTCGATATAGGCGTACTTCGATTGCGACATCACTTCGTACGTCAAGTCGGGGAACAGCTTTAGCGGCAAGTATGTGTCCTCGACGATGAGCGGTTCGCCGTCTGCGAATCGTTGGCGCCTCACGTAGAAGACGAGCTCGCCATCTTCGAGTTCGAGTGCCTCTCGCACTTTCTCACTCGGTGGCTGCAACGTGAAGGTGAGTACTTTGTTCGTCACTTCTTTCCCTTCTCGTTTCATGTCTTCCGTGAAGCTTTTTAATTCGTACATGTTGTGTTCAATCTTTTCGGACTGGACGTATGTGCCGCTGCCCTGTCGTTTCCATAAGAGACCTTCCTCTTGGAGCAATTTGACCGCCTGCCGGACAGTCACTCGACTGACGCTGAACTCTTCGACGAGTTGAGCCTCGGTCGGAATCGCCTCACCGGGCGCCCACGTGCCGGACTCGATAAACGTGCGCATTTTGTGGGCGACTTGTTGGTAGAGCGGTGATTTTGCTTTCATGACTGACCCTCCGATTTCGACCTGAATTCATACTTCTAGTATACACAAAGTAAAACGTTTTCAAAAATATTGTTGACGTTTAAAATAATATGTATTAAATTTGTATTGTAATCAATAAGATATGTATTCGAAAGGGGAACGCACACATGAAACAAGGACAACGCCTCGTCGTCGTCGGTGGCGGCAGCACGTACACAATCGGTATGATTATGAGCTTGATCGAAGAGAAGGCTCACTTCCCACTACGTTCAATCACGTTTTACGATACGGATGGTGAGCGCCAGGAGCGTGTCGCCAAAGCGACTGAAATCATCTTGCGTGAGCATTACCCAGAGCTCGAGCTGTTCGAGTATACGACGGACAAAGAATACGCCTTCCGCGACAAGGACTTCTTCTTCGTTCAAATTCGAACGGGCGGCCTGGAGATGCGCGAGAAAGATGAACAGATTCCGCTCCGTCACGGCGTGGTTGGACAAGAGACGTGTGGACCGGGTGGGATGTCGTACGGGATGCGGTCGATTGGGGACATGATTGATCTCGTCGCAGACATCCGCCAAGGCTCACCGGACGGTTGGATCTTAAATTATACGAACCCGGCCGCAATCGTCGCCGAGGCGTTGAAGCGTGCCTACCCGAATGACAAAAAGATTTTGAATATCTGTGATATGCCGGCCGCAATCATGGTGAGCTACGCGAAGATTCTCGGCAAAGAGATTTGGGATCTCGTGCCGGAATACTTCGGCCTCAACCACTTCGGTTGGTTCACAGGCATCTATGACAAAGAAGGCAATGAGTTGACGGAAGACATCAAGCGCGCCATCTTAGAGGACGGGTTCATCCCTGAAGACTCAGAGATCGCAAACGACCCATCTTGGATCAAGACGTTCAAGCAAGTCGAGAAGATGCTCACCGATTTCCCGGAATATTTGCCAAACACGTATCTTCAGTATTATTTGTATCCGTCCGACATGGCGGAGAAGGAAGACGTGGAGAACACGCGGGCCCGTCAAGTCATCAACGGCCGCCAGCAACGGGTCTTCTCGATGTGTGATCAAATCATCGCTGACGACTCACTTGAGAACGTGCATCTTGAAGTCGACATCCACGGTTGCTACATGATTCGTGTCGCAGCGTCACTCGCCTACAACAATGGCGACATCTTCATCGTCATGGTGAAGAACGACGGCATCATCGCTAACTTGCCGGATGATGCGATGGTCGAAGTGCCGGCGATGCTCACGAACCGTGGACCGAAGCCGTTCGCTGTCGGACACATTCCTCGCTTCTACAAAGGGATGATTGAAGGACAGCTCGCCTACGAACAGCTCGTCGTCGACGCCTATTTCGAGAACAGCTATGAAAAGGCACTCCAGGCACTCACGCTCAACCGGACCGTCGTCGATGCGCCGGTCGCCCGTCAAATCCTTGACGATTTGATTAACGAGAACGAAAACTATTGGCCGGCCCTCAAACAACGGGAGACGGTCGCACGCTAAAGACGAAGGGGAGTTATTCCCCTTTGTTCGTTTTGTGAATTGATAACGCTTACACATGAGGAGTGAATCAAATGAGTCAATGGTTCGGGGTATTTCAAAAATTCGGGAAGGCGCTCATGGTACCAGTCGCGCTCTTGCCGGCGGCCGGTATTTTACTTGGTCTCGGCGCGGCGCTAACAGGTCCGCTTGCATAAAGTTGGACGTTTTTACAGAACGGGACGGTCGAAGCGATCAGTGCCGGGATGCTTCAAATCGGGTTGAGTATCTTCGCCAACTTGCCAATCATCTTTGCGATTGGCGTCGCGGTTGGTCTGTCCGGCGGGTCGGGAATTGCGGCACTTGCCGCACTCGTCGGCTACGTCATCATGAACACGACGATTTCGATTGCCCTTGGGATCACACCGGAAATGGCGGCTGAGAGCGGGGAGTACGGCATGTTGCTCGGTATCCCGTCACTTGAGACGGGTGTGCTCGGTGGGATCGCGGTCGGCTTGCTTGCGGTCTGGGTGTATAAAAAATTCCACACGTTCAACCCGCCAGAGATGCTCGGCTTTTTCGCCGGAGATCGTTCGGTCGGTATCGTCATGGTATTCTTCTCCATCTTGCTCGGTTTCTTTATGATGCTCATTTGGCCGCCGATTCAGACCGGCCTCACAGCGATGGCGAACGTCATCGCGAGTGATGCGACGAATCCGGCTTACGTCGGGTTATACGGAATGCTCGAACGGTTATTGATTCCGACCGGATTACATCACATCTGGTACGCACCGTTCTTATGGACGTCACTTGGCGGCACGGCGACGGTTGGCGGTTCGATTGTGAGCGGGGACCAATATATTTTCCTCGCTCAAATCGCAGAAGGTGTCGACGTGACGGCCGGGCGCTTTATGGCCGGCAAGTTCCCGATCGTCATGTTCGGTCTTCTTGGAGCGGCGTTCGCCATGTACCGTCAGGCCGACCCGGACAAGCGTCCCGTCGTGCGTGGCCTCTTGCTCGCAGCGGCAGGGACGGCGTTCTTGACCGGGATCACCGAACCGATCGAGTTCACGTTCTTATTCATTGCACCACTTCTTTACGTCGTGCATAGTGTGTTGACAGGGGTGTCGTTTGCGCTCATGTACGCTCTTGACGCCCATATCGGCTGGGCCGGTGGCTCGGGATTGATTGACTATGTCTTGGTGAATGTGTTGCCAGGGACGCCGCGCTGGTGGATGAACCTCGTCGTTGGGGCCGGATTCTTCTTCGTCTATTACGGCATCTTCACGTTCGCGATTAAAAAATGGAACTTGGCGACGCCGGGCCGAGGGGGACAAGAGACGAAACTGTTTACCCGCAAAGACTACAATGAAAAGAAATCAGGAAAGACATCAATCCAAACGACGGCACTTGCCATTCAAGAGGCGCTCGGTGGCCGTGACAACATCATCGATATCGATGCCTGTTTCACACGTCTCCGTGTCGAATTGAAAGATGTGTCCCAAATCGATGAGGACGAGTTGAAGGCACTCGGGACAGCCGGGGTCGTGAAAGTGAAAAATAACATCCAGGCCATCTTTGGAGGACGCTCGGATTTGTACAAGAATGAGTTGCTCAAACTGCATAAAGAGATGGACCAAGCGAATTGAAAAAAGAGCTCAACCGATTTACGGTTGGGCTCTTTGTCCGAGATGAGAAGGTTAGTTCGTAACCGACGAGGCACGATAAAATTGAGCGCCTTTGATGAGTGTCGAAGCGACGAGACCGATAGCGAGCGGCAGCGTGATGATGCCAATCCCTTGCTCGGTGACGATCATGTTGCCTTCCTCATAATAGCCTTTCAAATAGAACAGCCCTGAACCGATCGTCTCGTTCAGTTCGAGCGTCGAGACGTTGAGGTACACCATGATAGCGAACAATGAGATGACACTGATTGAGACAAATAATTTTGAAAACGATAACTTGGTCATGCGAACGCTCCTTTTTATGTAGCAATATGGACTCATATTACCATATAAAGACAATTCTCACATGAGGCCAAACCATCGATTTAATCACCGATACAGGTCCCACAACCGCTCCGATTGCTCCCGCATCATCTCCCGCAGTTCAATCGGCTCGACGACCTCAACTTCCGCCCCGGCCGCTAGCAATTGCCGCGACAAGAACGGGAGCTCGGCTTCCGGCACGTCCCACTCATTCTTTTCGCTGATATCGGGTAATACGTCTTCAAGCAGACGACGGCCAAGCGAGGTGATGTTCAGCCGAACGGTCACGCCGCTTCGTTCGTCACTCGCCTCGAGGAGCGTCGCCAAATCGTCCGCTTCGAACGTCTCATCGAGGAGACGCATCGCTTCAATCCGGTCGATTCGATATTGGCGCAGCCCATACGCCGAGAGGCCATACACATACCATTTCAAATCAAGGAGCGCCATCCCGACCGGTGCGACGGTGAACGTGCGTGCTCCTTTCGTCGTCGCGTACGTCATCTCGATGTTCCGTCGTTGTTCGACTGCTTGAAACACGTCTTTCGTGAACGGAGCCGACGGAACGGTCTTGTTCCCGAGCCAGAGGATGTTCTTTTCGAGCCGAGCGATTTTCGTCTCGAGGTCGTGCGGCAATTCGTTCACGTACCAATCGGACAACGTGTCCCGCATGTCGCCGAACGGCACGTCTGGAATTTGTTCCATCCATTTGAGGGTGAGGTAGAGCGCGACCGCCTCCTGTTCCCGAAGCTGGAGCGGAGGCAACAACCGGTTCGGTAACATCTCATAGCCACCGCCTGTGCCGGGTACGCTCCAAATCGGATAGCCGAGTTCCTCGAGCGTCAGCATGTCGCGTTGAATCGTCCGGACCGAGGCGCCTGTCTCAAGAGCGAGTTCGTCCGCGGTGAACCGTCGACCCCGGTTCAATAGTCGAATCAACTGTATATGTCGTTTTTTCATATTATCCATTCCCGTCAAGTTTTGTCGTGTTTAACAAGTAAGCTGAATGTATCACGAATCAAGGAGGAATTCATCATGGCAAATGTCGTCTTATATATCGCGACAAGTTTGGATGGAAAGATTGCCCGTACGAACAACCAACTCGACTGGTTATTCGCGGTCGAGGGGGAAGGGGACAACGGCTACGCCGACTTCTTCCAAACGGTCGGCGCGGTCATCATGGGACGTAAGACGTACGAGGAAGTGCTCCGGCTCGAGGACAATCATTACCCGTACGCAAACATCCCGAACTATATTCTGACGCGGAACCCGGACCGAGAAGCCGAGCACGTCACATTCACTGACGAGCCGATTGAGCAGCTAATCGAACGGTTGAAACAAGACGTCGACGGGGACATTTGGCTCGTCGGGGGAGGCGAGGTCATCAAAGCCGCGATGGAGCATGACTTGATTGACAGCTATGAAATCGCGATCGCCCCGGTCGTATTAGGTGAAGGGATTCCACTCTTCCCGGAAGGCACGAAAGAGACGAAGTTGAAACTGACGAGTCAACGCACGTCCGGACAGTTCGTCATGGTGACGTACGAGCGATAAACGAAAGGCCGAGTTCACGATGAACTCGGCCTCTTCTTATACATACTTCCTTTGGAACGCGGAGATCGCTTCATACTCTTCCGCGAGATGACGAGAGAGCCGGATATAAATCGGCAGCAACTCCCGGTAAATCGTTGTCGCTTCATGATTTGGCGCATGCTCATGCGTCACTTGCGGCACGGCCGTGAAGTCGTCAATATCCCCGAACGCATACTCGCCGAGCATGACCGCCCCGAGACACGAGCTCTCATGACTCTCCGGCACGACGACCGGCGTATCGAAAATGTCGGCCATCATTTGGCGCCACAAACTCGATTGCGCGAAACCGCCCGTCGCATGAATCCGGTTCGGTGCGCCCGTCAACTCGTCGAGCGCCAACATGACCGTATACAAGTTGAAGATGACGCCTTCGAGCACGGCGCGGATGAAGTGCTCACGCTTATGGTGGATACTTAAGCCGAAGAACGAACCGCGTGCGTTCGAGTCCCAGAGCGGGGCCCGTTCACCCATCAAATACGGGTGGAATAACAGGCCGTCCGAGCCCGGTTTGACCGTCTCGGCGATGCGCGTCAATACGTCATACGCGTCCATGCCGAGCCGTTTCGCCGTCTCGACCTCGCTCGCCGCGAACTCGTCGCGGAGCCAGCGTAAGATGATGCCGCCGTTATTGACCGGCCCGCCGATGACCCAATGCTTGTCGGTCAAGGCGTAACAGAAGATGCGGCCTTTCGGGTCCTCGACCGGTTCCCGGAAGACCGTACGGATGGCACCGCTCGTCCCGATCGTGACGGCGACGACCCCTTGTTCGAACGCCCCGACGCCGAGATTCGACAGCACGCCGTCGCTCGCCCCGATGACGAGCGGGAAGTCCCAACCGAGCGTCTCGACGACATCCGATTTGAGCGTCAAGATCTCCGTCGTCGGCACGAGCTCGGACAGTTGCTCCGGTGTGACGCCGGCGACGGCGAGCGCTTCAACGTCCCAGTCATAGTTCTTCAAGTTGAACAGCCCGGTCGCCGAGGCGATCGAATGGTCGATGACGAAGCGACCGGTCAGGCGATAGAAGACATACTCTTTGATGGAGACGAACTTAACGGCCCGGGCGAACACGTCCGGATGCTCGGCTTTCAGCCAGCGTAGCTTCGACAGCGGCGCCATCGGATGGACCGGTGTGCCGGTGCGCATGTGGAGCGCGCTCGCATCGAACTCGCGTTTAATCTCTTGCGTATACGGGTTCGCCCGGCTGTCGGCCCACGTGATGCTGTGGGTGAGCGGGCGTCCGGACGCGTCAAGCGCGATCAAGCTATGCATCGCGGAGCTAAATGATGCGAAGCGGACCGGACCGTCGGCTTTGGCGCGGACGGCGGAGATCGCCTCGAGCACGGCCCCGTAGATGACGACCGGGTCTTGCTCGGCCGTCTCCGTGTCCGGGGTGAGGAGCGGGTACAGCACGTTATGTACCGCGAGTTGTTGCTGGTTATGGAACAGGACGGCTTTCGTGCTCGTCGTCCCGATATCGACGCCAATCGTGTACACACACATCACTTCCTAACTTAAATAATGAACAAGCTGATCAAGAAGACGACCGCGAAGCCGGTCAATCCGATAATCGTTTCCATGACGGTCCACGACTTGAGCGTGTCTTTCACGTCCAGCCCGAAGTAGCGGTTGACGAGCCAGAAGCCCGAGTCGTTGACGTGCGAGAGCACGGTCGCACCCGAGGCGATCGAGATGACGATCAGGCCGAGCGCAGCGCCGGTGATATTTTGAAGTTCGAGAAGCGGCGTGATGAGTCCTGCCGCCGTGACCATCGAGACGGTCGCCGACCCTTGGGCGACACGGACGACGGCCGCAATCAAGAAGGCGAGCACGATCGCCGGGAGTGCGGATCCGGCCATCATTTCACCGAGCACATCACCGACACCTGAATCGATCAACACTTGTTTGAATACGCCACCGGCACCGGTGACGAGGATGATGATCCCGGCCGGTTCGAGCGCTTTCGTCGCAATCTCTTGGACTTCGTCACGCGTATAGCCGCGGCGTGTGCCGAGGAAGATGAACGTGAGCAGCGTCGCGAGCGTCAAGGCGACGAACGGGTGACCCATGAACGTGAAGAACGTGCGGATGCCGTTGCCTTCTTCTAATAAGACGGCGGACAACGTGTTCGCGAGAATCAACACGAGCGGAATCGAGATGAGCGAGACAATCATCTTGAAGCTCGGCAGCTCTTTCGATGTGTCAATCTCTTCGAACTCCATATAGTCCGGGATGTTGACGTGAATCTTCTTGGCGATATACTTCGCAAAAATCGGTCCGGCGAGAATCGTCGCTGGAATCCCGGCGATGACCCCGAACAAGATGACCCAGCCGAGCTCGGCCCCAATCAAGTTGGCGACGGCGATCGGACCTGGCGTCGGCGGGATAAAGCTGTGCGTGACGGCAAGACCCGCGAGGAGCGGAATCCCGTAGTAGAGAAGCGAACGGCCCGTCCTTTTGGCGAGTCCGTAGACGATCGGCACGAGAATGATGAAACCGACGTCGAAGAAGACCGGGACGGCGACGATGAAGCCGGTGAGGGCGAGCGCCCATTGTGCCTTGTCCTCTCCAAACTTATTGACGAGCGTCTGGGCGAGGCGTTCCGCGCCACCCGACACTTCGAGCATCTTCCCGAACATGGCACCGAGACCGACGACGACGGCGACGAAGCCGAGCGTTCCGCCCATCCCGTTCTGAATCGAGGCGATGACGTCCGCGAGCGGCATACCGGCCGCGACCCCGACGAGCAAACTGACGAGGAGAAGTGAGACGAAGGCGTGGAGCTTCGTCCGCATGACTAAGAATAAGAGCAAGAAAATCCCTGCGACTGCGATTAAAATGAGTGTCGAACCCGACATATGTATTTCCCCCTTTATTGGTTGTGTAACCGTTTACAAATATTTACAAAGGAAAAGGCCACCCCTGACCTTTTCCTTGCGGTTATTTCTTGACGACCGCGTGGCCACCGAACTCGTTGCGGAGCGCTGCGACGACTTTGCCGGAGAACGTGTCGTCCTCGAGCGAGCGGTAGCGCATCATGAGCGACATGGCGATAACCGGAGCCGCTGCCTGTAGCTCGAGCGCCGTCTCGACCGTCCATTTTCCTTCCCCTGAGGAATGCATGACGCCGCGGATGTCGTCGAGCTTCGCGTCTTTCGAGAACGCGTTCTCGGTCAACTCCATCAACCATGAGCGGACGACTGAACCGTGGTTCCAGACGCGGGCGACTTGCTCGTAGTCGTAATCGAACGGGCTCTTCTCCAAGATGTCGAACCCTTCGGCGATCGCCTGCATCATCCCGTATTCGATGCCGTTGTGGATCATCTTCAAGAAGTGACCGCTGCCAGCTGGTCCTGTGTACAAGTAGCCATTCTCGACCGAGAGGTCCTTGAAGATCGGCTCGATCGTCGGCCAGGCGTCGGCGTCACCACCGACCATCGTGCAGGCGCCGTTGCGGGCACCTTCCGTGCCGCCGCTCGTCCCGCAGTCGAAGAAGGCGATGCCTTTGGCACTGAACTGTTCGGCGCGTGCGACCGATAACTTGTAGTTCGAGTTGCCGCCATCGATGACGATGTCACCCGGTTCGAGTTTTTCAAGCAGTTCTGCCAGTACGGCCTCAGTGATGTCACCGGCCGGCACCATCGCCCAGACGACGCGTGGTGTCTCGAGCGAGTTGACGACGTCCTCGAGCGTCGGCACGATCTCAAACTTCGATGTCGCCTCGACGTTCCCGGCGTCCGTCCCGACGACGTTGTGACCGTGGTCGCTCAAGTTGAGCGCCAAGTTGTATCCCATCTTGCCTAATCCAATCAAACCGATTTGCATATCGTCACCTCTAAATCGAATTTTTTTCCATCTCTCCACTATAATATCAAATTAAATTCGATTTACAAGTCGAATGTCGGAATTTTTTTCGAAAATATCACAAAAATGTCCCGACCTAACGAGTAGGCGGGACGAGGGTCAGACACTTTTCTTATACGGATACAGGAACGAGTCGAGCTCTTCGGCCGGCATCGGCTTGTTGTAATAGTAGCCTTGCGCCTGGTTGCAATCCTCGGCCTTGAGGAAGGCGACTTGCGCTTTCGTCTCGACACCTTCGGCGATGACGTTCAGCCCGAGCTCGTGCGCCATCCGGATGATCGTCTTGACGAGGGCAGCGTCCTTCGAATCCGTCTCGATGTTCTTCGTGAAGTGTTGGTCGATTTTCAGCGTGTCGATCGGGAACAGCTTCAAATAACTGAGCGACGAGTAGCCGGTGCCAAAGTCGTCAATCGACAAGTGGACGCCAAGGGCGACGAGTTCCTCCATCGTCTCGATGGCACTTTGCGCGCTCTGGATGACGGTCTCGGTCAACTCGAGCTCGAGGTATTCCGGTGCGAGCCCGCTCGCCTCGAGCGCCTGGCTGACAATGTCCGGCAAATCTTTTTGCGCGAACTGGAGCGCCGAGATGTTGACGGCGACGCGGAACGGTTCGACGCCCGCATCCTGCCACGCCTTGTTCTGCCGGCACGCCTCATTCAAGACGTACTCGCCGAGACGATGGATGCTGCCGGTCTCCTCGGCGATCGGGATGAACTCGGCCGGGGAAATCATGCCGAGCTCGGGATGTGTCCAACGCACGAGCGCCTCGACACCGATGAGCACCTCGGTCTCGAGATGCACTTGCGGCTGATAATGAATCGAGAACTCGCCGCGGCCGATGCCTTTCCGGAGCGCCATCGCGAGCTGTGACTTGCGCGCGACAGACTCGTTCATGTCTTTCGTGAAGAACTGGAAGCCGTTCTTGCCGTCCTCTTTCGCCCGATACATGGCGATGTCGGCATTCTTCAATAAGTCATCGGCCGTCCGCCCGTCGGACGGGTAGAGACTAATCCCAATCGAGAGGCTCGTGAACACGTCCTCACTTTCGAGCAAGAACGGTTGGTTCAACGCGTTCGTAATCTGTTGGGCGCGGTGGGCGGCTAAGTTGCTGCCGGTGTTCGGCGACAGGATGACGAACTCGTCCCCGCCGAGACGGGCGAGCGTGTCGCTCTTATTGATCGTCGTCAACAGCCGGTCCGTCACTTGGCGCAAGAAGACGTCGCCTGATGAGTGGCCGAATCGGTCGTTGATGACCTTGAAGTTGTCGAGATCGATATAAAACAACGAGAACGTCGACTCGCTACCTTGGGAAAGCAAGGCGTCGAGCCGGTCATTGAACAGACGTCGGTTCGGCAGGCCGGTCAACGTGTCCAAATAGACGAGGTCGTTGATTTGTTCTTCGATTTGTTTCCGTTCACTAATATCGCGGATGATGCTGCTAAAGAAGAGACCCGCCTCCGTCTCCCACGTCCCGAGCGACATTTCAAACGGGAACTCGGTCCCGTCTTTGCGCAAGCCGACGAGCTCGACCGTACGGCCGATGACGTTTGCTTCACGCGTCTCGCGATAGCGTTTCATGCCTTGTTCGTGTGCGACTTTGAAGCGCTCGGGCATGATGAGCGTGATCGATTCCCCGAGCACCTCGCTTGCCGTATATCCGAATAGGCGCTCGGCCCCGTGGTTCCATTGCACGATGCGACGTTCGGCATCCGCGACGATGATGGCATCGTTCGCCGACTCGATGACGGACTGGAACTTCGTTTCGAGTTCGATGGACTGACGCTCGAGTTGCTTCTCATTGCGAAGCGAGATCAGCATCAGCACGAACAGCGTCGTGACACTGCCACCAATCCAGAAGGCGAGGAGCGTGCTGTCCATCGAGAAGCCAGTCAGTACTTGTGGCGTCGCGAGCGGGGTGAATTCGGCCGCGCCCATGCCAATATAGTGCATCCCCGATACGGCGAGCCCAATCAACAGTGAACAGACGAGCTTCCGCCAGTGGAACCGTGACACGTCCGGGAGCGAGAACAAGAGATACAGTCCGACGAGCGAGGCAATGAACGCGACGACGGCCGATAACAGCCACATGACCGGGTCGTACGTCAATACAGCGTTCATCTGCATCGCTTCCATACCGACGTAATGCATCGACACAATGCCTATGCTGATGAAGACGGCGCTGACGACGAGGTCGCGCGGTCGTGCCGTCTGCAGGCTGACGATATAGAAGACGAACCCGGACGAGATGATGGCTGGAATGATCGAGGCGATGACGATACCGATATGATAGGATACGTCGGCCTCTAAATGGAATGCCAACATCCCGATGAAATGCATCGCCCAAATGCCGAGCCCGAGACTGAGGGCACCGGCGCTCACCCAACGGAGGCGCGAGACCCGTTCGGCATACTTGAGCCGACTGCTAATATCGAGCGAGACGAAGGCCGAGAAAACGGCGACGGCGATGGATAACAAGACGAGGGGAAGACTGTATGTAGTATGGAGATGGTGTTCGATGGGGACCAAACCTTTCTTTAATAAAGTCGGGACAAATGGACGAAAACGGACAGTTTTTCAAAAATGAGCTTTCCTAGCGTAGCATATTTGTCTTGACGTGAAGGGAATATTTTCCACGGTGGGTCAATAGTTTGGCACATTGTCCGATGGAACGGTCAGTCTTTGATTGCGGAATTTTTTTCGAAACGGTATCGTAAAAAGAAAAAGGGTGAGACATATGGAATCGATGAACGGCCTGGCCCGCATTCGTGGCGCCTATACGACACTCGGCAAGAAAGAGCAACGGATTGCCGATTATATCTTGAAGCAGCCTGAACGCATCATCCACCATACGATCAATCAAGTCGCCGACGACCTCGACGTCGCTGAGTCGACCGTGTTCCGTTTCTGTCAGCGCGTTGGCTTCAAAGGCTATCAGGCGCTGAAAATCGCGCTCGCCACCGATGTCGTCGCACCGCTCCAAGACATTCATGAGGACATCTCGCAAGAAGACACGCCACTTGAGATTGCGGAGAAAATCTTCACGTCGAACGTGAAGACGCTCGAGGCGACACGACAAATCTTGGACGGGGCCTCACTCGATAAGTCGGTGGCGCTACTGTTGTCGGCTCGCCGCATCGAATTCTTCGGGAGCGGGGGCTCGGCCGTCATCGCGCTCGACGCGTATCATAAGTTCGTCCGGAGCGGATTGTTTGTCACGGCGAATTTGGAATCGCATATGCAGCTCATGTCGGCGTCACAGCTGACGACCGACGACGTCGCCGTCCTCATCTCGCACTCGGGCGCCTCGAAAGACACGCTCGACGTCGCGAAAGTGTTGAACGAGCGCGGCGTCCCGACGATCGCCATCACAAACTATGCGAAGTCACCGCTCTCGAAACTGTGTGACGTCGCCCTCTATACCGTGTCGCAAGAGACGGAGTTCCGTTCCGAGGCGCTCGCCTCGCGCATCGCCGAGCTCAGCCTGATTGACGCTTTGTTCACCGTCGTCATGATGCGTCGCGGAGAAGAAGGCAGAGAATCGCTTCAAAAAATGCGCGAGGCTATCTCGCTTCGGCGCATGTGAAAAGGCTGACCCATTTTTGGGCCAGCCTTCTTTCATTTCCGTTTGATTTGGTCGGCGACTTTTTTGACAACTTTCTCGACACCACCCGGGGCATCCAAGTCATGATAGAGCGATTTGTCCGGAATTTCCATGACCGGCTTCTGGCCTTGCGGGGCCGGGTCGCTCAAATAGACGAAATCGCCGGCACCATCCGGCGCGCTGCCGGTCGCCCATTTGCCTTGGCTCGATTCATTGCCTTCCGACAAGTCCCAAAACTCGAGACCGTGTGGCTCAGCCTCTAACTCATCCTTGGCAGTGAAGGTTGCCGGTACGATGACGCCGTTCTTCTGTTCGAGCTCATCGATGGCCGCCATCCATTGATATTGGTGATAGCGATCACGGGCGAGCATCTTGCGGAACACTTTCCGGACCCCTTCGTCTTTCGTCATACGATACAGACGGGCGACTTGGAGTCGTCCTTGCGTCTCAGCATGCAAGTTCGAGCGCATGTCGGCGAGCAAGTTCCCACTCGCGACGATATACGACCCGTTCCACGGCACCCCGTTCGAGTTCGTCGGCAGTCCGCCGAGCCCGCTGACAATCAAATGCTGGGGGTTCATCCCGCCAAGGATGGCTGCCGTCGCCGGGTCTTTGGCCGCCTCGGCCTGGTCGTCCGGTGACGCCCCGTCGAGCAGTTGCGAGATGAGGGCACAGAGCATCTCGACGTGGCCAATTTCCTCGGTCCCGATGTCCATAAGCATGTCCTTATACTTCTCTTCCCCGCGACAGTTGAAGCCTTGGAACAAGTACTGCATCATGACAGTCATTTCCCCGAATTGACCACCGAGCACTTCTTGGATTTGACGGGCGAGCTGCGGATCCGGACGGTCGACGTTCACTTCGAACTGTAATTCCTTCTGATGGCGAAACATAGAACTCCTCCTTTGTTTGAACAACTGGTAAATGCACGACAAAGGTATAGTTCCACTATCAATATGTATAAAAACCTGGAATTTGAAAAAAATTTACATATACAAGTAGGGGTATGGGTATCGTCTAAGGGTTACAATTGATTAAATCGTGGAATTAGTAGTAACAGATTGATTTTCGTCTATACAGAGAGGAACGACAGCTATGAACAACCTTGAATTCTTGACGACCGAACACTACGACGTGTTCAAACAGTTGGCCCAGCGCCTCCATAATCCCGGCGACGTCAAGAAAGAGTATTTCTCCGCCCTATATGTGATTGCCGGGAATGAGCGAGTTCGGAATCTTCTGTTGCCGTACATGGACCTTGAGCAAGGGAAAATCAGCACGGCGACCATCATCGATGACAACACGTTCGAAAAGCAGGATTTCATCCTCGTCAAACTCGTCATCCATTTGTATAACAACAAAGAATGGGTGCTCCCGACCGAGCTGATTACGTTACCTGAACCGGATTACCAGCTCGCGATGCAGGCGATCACGCTCTGTCGCGATCAACAATTCGATGAGGTGGTCATCCCGAGCGACCAAGAGACCTGACCCAGGTCTCTTTTTTGTTTCTCGTTTCCAAATGAAGGGTAATTCATCCATGCATTCGAAATCGTTGGATTTTCCTGAAGGAGGGACACGCATGTTACAAGATTTTCCGAAATCGTATTGGCGCGATGTCGTCGTGAAGACGGTCAACCCGCTCAACGAAGATATTCAGACCGAGGTCGTCGTGGTCGGGGCCGGCATCGTCGGAGTTCTCACAGCCTTACAGTTGGTCGAACGTGGGAAGCAGGTCGTTTTAGTGGAAGCAGCCCGTTTCGCGACCGGTACGACCGGTTATACGACGGCTAAAGTCTCGGCCCAACATGGTGTCGTCTATACCGAACTGGTCAAATCGCTCGGGGAGGACAAGGCGCGGCTCTATTATGAGGCCAATATGGACGCGCTCCGTTTCCTTGAGGAGCAAGTCGACACGCTCGCCATCGACTGTGACCTCGAGCGCCAGCACGCCTACATGTACGCCCACTCGTCCTCGAGCTCGGCGAAACTGCTCGAGAAAGAAGAAGAGGCGTATGAACAACTCGGAATCGACGGCGGTGACGCCACGGACGAAGTGAATAGTCTCTTGCCATACGACGTCAAGAAGGCGACCGTCATGCGCGACCAGCTTCAATTCCATCCGGTCAAATACTTACAAGGGTTGATGGACCGCTTCCTCGAACTTGGCGGGACGCTCTATGAGATGACGCGGGTGACGGGAATCGAGTACGGGACGCCACATCGACTCGAGACGATCACAGGTCATTCGATCGAGGCGCAAGATGTCGTCGTCGCGACCCATTTCCCGTTCAACGACTTCAAAGGTCTCTATTTTGCGAAGATGGAAGTCGAGCGCTCGTACGTCGTCTCGGCCGAGGTCGAGACGTTCCCGGAAGGCATGTTCATCAGCGTCGATAAACCAAGCCGTTCACTGCGGCACGTCAAACTCGACAATGGCAAAAAGATGGCCATGTTCGGGGGCGAGAACCATTTGACGGGTCATAAGGAAGAGACGCTCGCCTGTTACGAGAAGCTCGGTGAGTTCGGGACCCGCCATTTCGGTGCCGAGACGTTCAGCCACCATTGGTCGGCCCAAGATTTGATCACGCTCGACAAAGTGCCGTACATCGGCCGAATGACGAACGATACGCCGCACGTCTTTGTCGCGACCGGATTCTCGAAATGGGGGATGAGCCAAGGGATCGTGGCGGCCCGACTCATTGCCGACTTGGTCACGAATCAACCGAACCGCTATGAGGAGCTGTATGATCCGACACGTTCGAAATGGAAGCTTGCGGACGCGGCCCGATTCATCAAGACGAATGCCGATGTGGCCAAAGAACTCGTCAAAGGAAAATTGAAGCCGACGGACAAACGAGTGGATGAGCTCGGTCTCGATGAAGGTGCCATCGTCAAACATAATGGCGAACACGTCGCTGCCTACCGGGATCCCGACGGACACGTCTCGATGGTCGGGTCGGCCTGTACGCATATGGGCTGTACGGTCAATTGGAACCAAGCCGAGCGCTCGTGGGACTGTCCGTGTCATGGCTCGCGCTTCAAACCGAACGGGGAAGTCATTGAAGGACCGGCCGTCAAATCCCTTCCGGACAAGGCATGAAATCAATTTGTAAATATTTCTAGAAAATCATGAAATCAAGTCATCACCGAAGCCGACTTGAGGTCCAGCATTTAACAGTCCACCTTTCCATTGTGATGGTTTGACTCTCATCATGTTCGTCCGATAATGATCGCTAAATTTTTCGTTTGAACGGGAGGACGAACGGAAACATGGTCCATGTACGAACGCCATCACGGGGAAAGGGGGAAACGTCGATGCAAGTGAATCATGGAAAGGCACTGAGTCTCAAATTGGGGGCGTTGCTTATCGTGTTTATCGCGGTCTTGACGCTCGGGTTTGATGTCCCATGGTACCACGCCGCTTGGATTTCGATTGCGGTCGGACTGATCGCCTATGGGGTGGGCGATATGTTCGTGTTGCGGAAGTTCGGAAATCTGATTGCGACTTTGGCCGACTTTGGTCTCGTTTTCTTCTTGACGTGGTTCTTCCTGTGGATTTTAGATTTCGATATCGGCACGGAGACGAGCTTCGTCTTGCTCGCGCTTTACACGGCTCTTGTGACCGCCGTCGTCGAGTTTATCTTCCACGGATGGCTGCTCAAGCATAAACGAGAAGAGGCGCATGTCCATTCGACACGATGAAAAGGAGGAAGGAAGATGGCTAAAAACAAACTCGCGATTCATGAGGTGCTAGAGATTCATGAGATGTTGACCTTGAAACAAGCAGGGCTTGTCAAAGGGTATGTGAGCGAACCGCTCATCAAGGACGAGAAGCTTCAGAAGATCGCCCGGAAGCATTTGAAGAACAGCGAACAAGCGATCAGTGAACTGAAACAATTGTTGCCGAATAAGGCGTAAGGAGGGGACACATATGGGAATCACCGAAAACTTGAAACGTGCCAGTAAGCAACGAGACGAATTGATTGCGACCGATTTACTCATCACGGCGAAGTCGGCCGTTCGGGCCTATGCGGTGGCTGTGACCGAGACGGCGTCACCGGAAGTCCGGAAAGTGCTCATCCAGCAATTGAATCAAGCGATTGAAGACCATGCCGAGATTGCCGACTATATGATTAAAAACGACATGTATATGGCGTACGATATCGAAAAGCAGTTAAAGCACGACAAAGAAAAAGTCGACAAAGCGAGCAAATTGATCAAGAAGTGATGGCCGACGGAAACGTCGGTCTTTTTTCGTTTCAGGAATGGTGGCCCGTGGTATCGGATAAGGACTATACGTGAGGGAGGAGACACTCATGTCTGTAAATACGACGATGCTCGCCATCGTGCTCGTCCTGATGGTGTCGATGATTGCCGCCCCGTTCCTGTTCGTCTTCTATTTATGGCGCAAGGACCGCCATCAGCGTGAGCACTCCGTCCTCCGCAACTTCCCGATTCTCGGCAAGGTACGCTACATCTTGGAGAAGGTCGGGCAAGAGATGCGCCAATACTTGTTCTTGAACGACAACGAGGCGAAACCGTTCTCGCGAAACGACTATGAGGCGGCCGTTATTTCCGGGAAATATAAGTCGCGCATTATCGGGTTCGGTTCGGAGCGAGACTTCGAGCGGGGCGGGTTCTATCTGCAGAATGTGCTCTATCCGACGAACCGGAACGAGCTCCGCATCGATAACAGCGAGACCGTGACGACGCATCTCTATCAAGTCGAGGAGGACAACCTGTTCACGCGGAAAGAGCGGATTGTCGAACGCGAGGTCGGCCCATACTTGTTGACGGAAGAGGACAGCATCGTCATCGGGAAGGCGACGTGTCGGGAGCCGTTCCATGTCCGCGGTCTCGTCGGTCAGTCGGCGATGAGTTTCGGTTCGCTCGGCGAGAACGCCATCACGGCGCTGTCGATCGGACTCGGTCGGGCCAAAGGGACGTGGATGAACACCGGCGAGGGCGGTCTGTCGGACCATCATTTGAAAGGTGGGGTCGACCTCATCTGTCAAATCGGGCCGGCGCTGTTCGGCGTCCGGACCGAGGACGGGTCGTTCTCGGACGCGGCGTTCAAAACGAAGAGTGAGATTCCGCAAGTGCGTGCCTTTGAGTTGAAGCTCGCCCAAGGTGCGAAGACGAGGGGTGGCCATATCGATGGCGCGAAAGTGACGGAAGAAATCGCCCGTATCCGGAACGTCAAGGTCGGCGTGACGATTGACAGCCCGAACCGGTTCTCGGAATTCAAGACGGACAAGGAACTGCTCAGCTTCATCGAGCGGCTGCGCGACATCGTCGGCAAACCCGTCGGCATCAAGCTCGTCGTCGGGCGCCTCGCAGACGTCGAGGCGCTCGTTCAAGAGATGGCGTCATCCGGGAAACACCCCGACTTCGTCACGATCGACGGCGGGGAAGGTGGGACCGGGGCGACGTACCAAGAGCTTGCCGATTCGGTCGGACTGCCGTTGAAGGCGGCACTCCCGTATGTGCATCAACTACTGATGCAATATGGGATTCGTGACCGTATCACCTTGTTCGCTTCCGGCAAGCTCGTCACGGCAGACAAAATCGCCGTCGCGCTCGCGCTCGGGGCCGACTGCGTCAATATCGCCCGGGGCCTCATGTTCAACGTCGGCTGCATCCAGGCGCAAGTGTGCCATACGAACCGATGCCCGGTCGGCGTGGCGACCACCGACCCGAAACTGCAGCACGCCCTCGTCGTCGACGAGAAAAGTTACCGCGTGACGAACTATATCATCTCGCTCCGCGAAGGGCTCTATAACATGACGGCCGCGGCCGGCCTCGATACGCCGACGAAGCTGTCGCTCGAGCATGTCGCTTACAAGTATCCCGACGGTCGGGTGAAGCGGGGCGAGGAATTATTCGATGGACAGGCGAAAGACGGATGACGCGGTCATCCGTCTTGTTGTGTGAGCTGTTGGAACAGTTTGGCATACAGTCCCATCCCGATGAGCGCCGACAGCAAGATAAGTGTAAAGACGGCAATCGGGGACACGAAGCCCGAGGCGAGCACCGTCACCGGCGCAAGGAACTTGCCGATCGTGTTTTGGAGCGTGTCGGCCGCGAGGTATTGTCCGCGTGATTCGGTCGGGGCGTAGCGGCTGACGAAGCTCTGGCTGACCGGGGAGCGGATCAACTCGCCGAATGTGAACACGGTCGTGACGACGAGCAAATACCAGATGTTCGACGAGAAGGCGACGAGGAACGTCCCGAAGCCGGCGAGGAACGTCGACAACAGGAAGACACGTCGTTCGTCCCACGCTCGGAACACGCGCGTGACAGGAATGATGAAGACGACGAACAAGAGCCCGTTATAGGCGACGAGCCAACCGAACAGGACGGTGTTCGACACGTCGAACGTGGCCGGGGCCTGTTCAATCAAATAGACTGGTACATACACGTCGAGCTGCATAATTGGGATCAAGGCGAACACCCCGGCGATCAAATAGAGGCGGAACAACGGATCGCGCAAAATCGTCGCATACGACCGCCACTGCGTGAGGAATGTTTTGGCGACCGTCTTCTCAGGTGAACCCGGCCGTGTCTCATGGGTGAGCGCCGCGAGCAGCATGCCGTACCCGAACAGGACGAGAGCGCAACCGAACAGGAGCGCCTGGCGATGCTCGAAGAAGAGGACCGCCCCAAGGATCGGACCAAGCACGGCGCCGATATTGTTCGACGCCATGAACGTCGCGAACACGTCCCGTAAATGTTCGGTCGGTACGAGGTCGGCGACCATGGCCGAGCTGGCCGGTTTATAGATCGCGCCCATGAAACCGATGCCGATATAGGTGACATAATCGACGTAGGCGTTCGTCGAGAAGGCGAAGGCGACGAACAAGACCCCTTGCGCGAACGTTCCGACGAGCATGACGGGACGGCGTCCGATCTCGTCCGCGAGCGAACCGCCGATCAAACTGCCGATCAACAGGAACAGCGGAGGCACGGCCATGAGCAGACCGGTCAGCTCGACGCCGAGCGTCTGGGCAAAATAGACGGTGATGAACGGGAAGTACATCCAAAACAACAGGTTGAACAGGCCTTCACCGAACAAGCGGACCTTCAGGTTGAGGTCCCAGCGGTATGATTCCATCGTTGTGCTCCTTTCAAGAGTCTATCTCTACTGTATGGAGTCCAGCTGAGAAAGAATAGACTTATGTTGCGGGATTTGCTAAGCTAAGAATAGAAAAAGCGAATATATAGGTGCTTGTTTGCGCTGTACCATAAAACGAACATATGTTTGTTCAATCTTCTTAAAACGACCCGTCATCACATAGATGACGGGTCGTTTTTGACATACCAGGACGATTATCCCTTCCTTAGACCGGGAACACCTAACTGTTGATTATCTAAGGAGGGATTCGATGAAAGCTTTATTCTTGAACTGTTCGTTGAAAGGCGAGGGGACGACCTCGCACACGGAAGGGCTCATAAAAGATATCATTCCGCACTTCGACAAACTCGGGGTCGACTCGGAGATTGTCCGTGTCGTCGACTACAACGTCGCGTTCGGAGTGACGGAAGATGAAGGGGGTGGGGACGAGTGGCCACAAATCTTCGAGAAAGTGAAGGCCGCCGACATCCTCATCATCGGGACACCACTTTGGCTAGGTGAGAAGAGCAGCGTCGCGACGCAAGTCATCGAGCGGCTATACGGAGGAAGCGCCTTAACGAACGACAAAGGTCAGGCCATCTACTACAACAAAGTCGGCGGTGTCGTCGTGACGGGGAACGAGGACGGGGCGAAACATGCCTGTGCGTCCATCTTGTACGGGCTATCCCATATCGGCTTCACTGTCCCGCCGAACGTCGACACGTATTGGGTCGGTGAGGCCGGTCCAGGCGACTCATACATCGATGCCGGCCGCGACAACGCCTTTACGAAAAAGAACGGTCGTGTCATGGCGTACAACCTTTACCATTTCGCGAACCTATTGAAGCAGACGCCAATCCCGGCGGAAGGCAACGTCATGGAGTGACGGACAGCGCGACAGCCCCTAGACATCTAGGGGCTGTTCACATTAGAACCTTGATCGGAGCTCGATCTTGCGGAACTCTTTCAGCAATAAAATCGAGATTTCGTCGATGAAATGATCCCCGACCCAGCATGGTTCAAAGTGGAGCCAATTCGCATACGAGTCCGGCTGGAGAATCAGAATCCCGTTCGACAGCCAGGCCGTGCGCGCCCGGGTCGCTACACCGTCAATATAAAACATGACGTAAATATCTTTCATTTCATGCAAATAAGTCACGTGCATCTCGACACCGCGGCCATCCTCACACGTTCGTTTCAGCTTGAGCATGTGAATACGGGTGTGAACCAGAGCGTACGCCTCACATAAGAAGTACCCGCCATGCTCGAACGCATGGAACGCTTGGGCGACGAGTTTGTCAAAGCATGCCTCCATGTCCTGCCAGTTATGATTCCGTCTCCGGAACACGGGCCTGTCTCCTGGCTCATACAGCTCTTTCGGGATGTAGACGTTATAGTCGTGAAGTTTACGCATCATGCCGGCTCCTTCTGTGTCACAAGATATGCTGCTCTTTCATCATACGCCTGCTGAAACGAAAAGAGTTTTACAGAAATTAGTACATTCGATCGCCAAATGTATAGAAATCCCATTCATATCAACGTTTGTTCGTAACGAGACAAGCGGATAACTGTCACAGTACAAAAAACGTCGCCCGAGTTCGACTCGACCGACGCTTACCCCGATTACTTTTTCTCCACCGCATGCCCGCCGAATTCGTTCCGCAGGGCAGCGACGACTTTCCCAGAGAACGTGTCCTCTTCGAGCGAACGCTGCCGCATCATGAGCGACATCGCGATGACCGGTGCCGGCACCCCGTACTCGAGCGCCGTCTCGACCGTCCATTTGCCTTCACCCGACGCATGCATGACCCCTTTAATCTCGTCGAGCTTCGCATCCTTATGGAACGCGCTCTCGGTCAGCTCCATCAGCCACGAGCGGACGACCGAGCCGTGGTTCCAGACGCGGGCGACTTGCTCGTGGTCGTACTCGAACGGGCTCTTCTCGAGAATCTCGAACCCTTCGGCGATTGCTTGCATCATCCCGTACTCGATGCCGTTATGAATCATCTTCAAGAAATGGCCACTGCCACTCGGTCCGGCATACAAGTAGCCGTTATCCGTCGACACGTCGCGGAACAGCTCCTCGACTTTGCCGAACGCCTCCAAATCCCCACCGATCATCGTGCAGGCGCCGTGACGCGCCCCTTCCATGCCGCCACTCGTTCCGACGTCAAAGAAGTAGATGAGCTTGTCTTTGAAGTGCTCGGCCCGCCGCATCGATTCCTTATAGTTCGAGTTGCCGCCGTCGATGACGATATCCCCCGGAGACAACAACGCATGCAGGTCGTTCAAGACGTGCTCCGTCACGTCGCCCGCCGGTACCATCACCCAGACGACCCGTGGCGCTTTGAGCCCGTCGACGACTTCTACGAGTGACTGTTTCGTCTCGAATTGGCTCGTCGACACATTGCCCGGGTCATAGCCGAGGACGCGGTGCCCGCCGTCCGTTAAATTGAGCGCCAAGTTCAACCCCATCTTCCCAAGTCCGATCATCCCTAATTCCATATCGGTTCACCCCATTCGTTGATTTGGTTTCCTTATAAGAGTTACCCGATATGAATGGACTTCAAAAGAGGGGCGGGATGTCATCGATTCGATAGGCGAGAATCGAACCGACCTTCACTTGCTTCCCGTCACTCAATTCGACGTAGTCATTGAGCGGGCTCGCCTCTTTCAACGTCTTCTCGAACGTGAACGCGGCCTCATGTTTTGACCCCCCGTACACGATGAACGAACAAGGCTCTTCCTTCTCTAAAAAGCACGTGACGACATAACGCATCTGCCGATCCCTCCAACCAATGAATGGATTTAAATTTACATTTTCATTACGAACAATACAATTATTACAAAAAATCATCCATTTGTCCCATAAAGGTTTTTGAATATAAGGAAACATACCTAAAAAACAGCACATTCGACTAAATATTGACACCATTTCATACAGGTCCTAATCCAAAAGCAGGACCTTATGCGTATGACTGAAATGTGATAACGGTTTCAACTTTACAGAAGCGTGGTACTCTTACAAAGGAATGTCGACGAAACCCTAAACTTTTGATGAGGGAAATCCGATACTTAAAAACGAACGAATATTTCGACATCATTCGGCAATCATTTACCTTTTTTACAAATAATTTAAAAAGCCGCAATGTTTTGCGTGCTAAACTAAAACCTGGTCTATTTCATTCAAGGGTTCGAGGAAAGGTGTTATGTCATGGAAGAGCAAAAGAAAAAGAGAGTCAAGAAACGCCGTAGAAAGAGTTCGCCCGCTAAACGCATCGCGATCATCGCGGGAATTGTAGTAGGGTTGTTCCTGCTCATCGGAGTCGGGGTAGCTACATATCTATACAATCAAGTCGATTCGACCGTCGAACGGTTGAACGAGTCGACGGGCCTTAGCCCGGAGCGTATGACGACGGAAGCCATCAACGATAAGAAGCCGATTTCGGTCCTTCTCCTCGGTGTCGACCGTCGTGCCGACGAACAAGGTCGTAGTGACTCGATTATCGTCATGACGCTCAATCCGAACACGGATCAAAGCGCGATGCTCAGCATCCCGCGTGACACGAAGACGGAGATCGTCGGCAAAGAGACTTCTGATAAGATCAACCACGCTTACGCGTTCGGTGGGGCCGAGATGGCACTCGACACGGTCGAGAACTTGCTCGACATCCCAATCGATTACGTGGCCGAAGTTGATATGAAGGGCTTCCAAGACACGGTCGATCTGCTTGGTGGCGTCAATGTGACGAACAACTTGGCGTTCACGTCAGGTGAGCATACGTTCGAACCGGGCGTACTCACGCTCAATGGCCCAGAAGCACTCGCGTACACGCGTATGCGCTATGACGACCCGAGCGGAGATTTCGGTCGCCAGGAACGCCAACGTGACGTCATCACGGCGCTCGTCAATAAAGGTAAAGACGACTTCTCGATCTCGAAGTTCAACAACATGCTCGACGTGCTCGGCAACAATGCCAAGACGAACATGACGTTCAAAGACATCCGGACGCTCTCGAGCGACTATATGGCTGCTTTCAAAAACCAGGACGTCCTTCGCCTCGAAGGAACGGGCGGGAAAGAAAGCGACGGCATCTATTACTGGAACCCGGACGCCGCTTCACTCGAAGACGTGAAGTCGTATCTCGGACAATTGATGGAACAGTGACGTACCGCCTCATCCAATCGGATGGGGCGGTTTGTTTTATGTCATAATAAATAGAAAAGGGGTGACCCGAGTGCTCGACCGCCTGATCCGCCTCGTCATCGACGTCCGTCATCGGTTCAAGGACCACCATATCAACGACTATAGCGCGACGCTCGCGTTCTTTTGGTTTCTCGCCATCTTCCCGACGTTCGTCCTCTTGTTCGCCGTCATGGCGTGGTTCGGGATCGACGATGCCTTGTTGATCGAACAGATTGAGATTCTCATCCCGGGTTCGAGTGTTCGGGACATGCTGTCGATTGTCTATGACGTCAGCGGCAACATCAACGCCGGCCTCGTCTCAATCGGGGCCATCATCGCCGTCTGGTCGGCATCGAACGGGACGGCCCGTCTCGTCAAACTGACCGTATTCGCCTACGGGGAGACGGAGGCCCGGAGCTACGTCGTTCGTCGCTTGATTGGTTTGCTTACGCTCATCGCCTTCAGCGTCGGTGCCGTCATCTTGATTGTGTTCCATATCTTTGGCCGTGAGTTCGTCGAGCTCATGTATACGTGGTTCCCAATGCTCGAGGACTTCGACCGATTGGCGACTTTAGCGCGCTATACGTTGTCGACGATCATCCTCATCTTCGCATTCTCGCTGTTCTATAAGATCGCCCCGCAACAACATGTCAAAATCACGGAAACGCTCCCGGGTGCCATCTTCGCCGTCATCTCTTGGCAGATGCTATCGACGGGCTATAGCGTCTACGTCGACCAGTTCTCGATGTTTGGCGATACGTACGGGACGATCGGCATCGTCATCTTGCTGCAAATCTGGCTCTACTTGACGGCTGCGACGATGTTGCTCGGTGCTGAAATCAACGCGGCTTGGCCCGACCATATGCGGCGCACCCGTTATAAGACGCATTTTCCATAAAAATTGAAAAGATATGGTTAGCATTTTTTGACAACGTGCTATAATACAACACGTGAAGCGGGAATTATATCCATATCTAACGATTTTGAAAGCAGGTGCACGCATGGCGAGACATAAGAAGAAATCACGCTGGAAAAAGGTGTTGGCAATCACGCTCGGCGTTCTGACGATTTTCCTCGTCGCCGGTGGTTTGTTCGTCTGGTCGATGTACCGGGACGTCAACGAGACGGTGACGAAAGTGAACGACAATCTCGAAATCAGCCCGGAACGGAAACAGGTCGAGACGATCGAACAGAAGAAATCGGTGTCGGTATTACTGCTCGGGATTGACCGCCGTGACGGGGAGCAGGGACGGAGTGATTCAATCATCGTCATGACGCTCAACCCGACGACGGACGAAGGGGCGATGCTCAGTATCCCGCGCGATACGAAGACAGAAATCGTTGGCAAAGGCATGAACGATAAGATCAACCATGCCTATGCGTTCGGTGGTGCCGAGATGGCGATGAACACAGTCGAAGAGTTACTCGATATCCCGATCGATTACGTCGTCGAGGCGGACATGGAGGCGTTCACCGAGGTGGTCGACGCGCTCGGCGGCATCACGGTGACGAACGACTTCGCCTTCTCCGCGGATGGTTATAACTATCCGATTGGACAGGTCGATTTGAATGGTGCCTCGGCGTTGTCATACGCCCGGATGCGCTATGAAGATCCGAACGGAGACTTCGGTCGCCAAGAGCGGCAACGCGCCGTCGTCGCGGCCATCGTCGAGAAGGGGCGTTCTGACTTCTCGGTCGACAAAGTGACGAAGCTGTTAGATGTCGCCGGTAACCGGGCCAAGACGAACATCGAGTTCAATGAGCTCGTGACGTTGTCGACGGACTATATGAAGGCGTTCCGTAACGCCAGCACGCTCCGCATCGAAGGATCGGGCGGTCTGGAGTCAGACGGTATTTATTACTGGAATCCGGATGCGGCCTCGCTCGCTGATGTCCAAACTGAGCTGCAACGCTTGATGAACTAAGCCATTCCTCATGGGATGGCTTTTTTTGCGTTTGAAAATCGTGTATCGGTGGGAGTGATAAAGAGACACTGAGGAGGGATCACATGCTTTGGGAAACTGTTGAACCGATCATCAATCGATTAGAGGACGACCATACATCAGAAGACTGGCAAGAGCTGTTCGCCAAGTGGGACGGTCATCTTTGGCACGACGGGGAAAGTGTGAGCGAAAAGACGAGCGTGCTCATGATTGACGCGAACGCCGTCACGACGGACGGGAGTCCCGACTTGGACGCGCTTCATGAGCTGCTGAAGGAACACGTCCAGGCGTCGATTAGCGACTTGTATCTCGTCTCGCTGTTTCCATATCCGGCCAAGCCGACCGACACGGCTATTAATCCGCGTATCCGTTTATATGAGAACCTCGGACGCTTCAAGCATGAGTTCGAGCTTATGTATGACACCGAGCCCGACGTCTATAACGAGCTACAGTTTAATTTACTCGAAGAGACGGACGCCTTCATCGAGCGGCTTTCCCAAGGCGCGACGAAGCTGCGTGTCCACGTGCAGTCGTTCCGGGGGATGCCGGAAGAGAGCATCAAGCGCGTCGTCGAATTGTGGCATGCGGTGCTCCATCACTATAAACCGCACGGCCAATTGATTCTCGCGTATGAAGGAGACGTGTTGGAGCTCGGCTCATACATCAGCGTCGCCGACGCCATCTGTCACTTCGATCTTGCGTCGCATACGATGCTCGCCTTCGCACAAGGTGACGCTAAGAAGTTGTCCGACTGGGCGAACCGGATTGAGGCGCCGGGAGCAGGGAAGACGTACTTCAACTTCTTGTCGATTCATGAACGCGACCCGTTCGAGAAGAACTTGATTGAACCGAGCGTCGACATGATTCTCGCGGCTCACAGCATCTTGTTCTCGCTCCAAGGCATCCCGACCGTTGATTATCGGACGCTGCTCGGTGTCCAGACACCGGTTGACCGTGACGCGCTCATCCAAGAGCTAAAGACGGATCCGTATCGCCTGCAAGTGTTCTCTGGCATCATCAGTCAGTTGAACGTCAAACGGACACATTCGGCGTTCTCACCGTACGCGGAGCAGCGAATCGATACGTCCGATAAGCGCGTCTTCACAGTCGAAAGAAAGAGTGAAGGAGAGACACTCATGTTGTATACGAACGTTAGCAGTGAGCCACTGACTGTGCGGACAAAAGGGACGAACCTATTCACAGGTGAGCCGGTCGAGACGATTGACCTCGATGCGTATGGGTTTGTTTGGCTGAAATCTGAATAGGACTTTTGATTCAAATTTAGATTGTGTGATTTAGGTGTATTGACTCATGATTCATTTGGTAGGAGAATGGATATAGAAGGAATTTCCATGACAAAATCCTACATACACCTAAGGAGCGAATTCCGATGAATCAGTCACTATTTATGCATGTCTTGAGTCTTACGTTCCATTCATTTTCGTATTGGATGTTCGCGACGTTGTTCATTGCATTAGCGGGCTTCGTATTTTTCTACATGTGGGACCGTGAGTTTGCAATCGAGTACCGGACGATTTGGCGCAAGTTTTACTACTTGATGTTCGCAGCGTTCGTCTTGTTCGGCTTGATTGTCGGCGAGTTCACGTTCGACGCCGCGTGGGCACTCGCGGGCATCGCCATCGTGATTGCCGTCCTTGACTTTGGAGTGCTCGTCACACCAGGCAAAGAACCAGAAATCATTGAAGTCGACATGACAAAACGGCTGACAGAAGAACCTTAAGGGTTCTCGTGTCAGCCGTTTTTCTTATGCCCGGTAACCGTTCGGGTTGTTCGATTGCCAGTTCCAAGCGTCGCGGCACATGGCGCGGACGTCATGTTTCGCTTCCCAACCGAGTACACGTTTTGACTTCGATGGATCAGCAAAGCACATGGCGATATCGCCCGGTCGGCGTGGCGTTACTTTGTATGGAACAGCTTTTCCACTCTCGGCCTCGAACGCATGGACGAGGTCGAGGACGCTATAGCCGGTCCCGGTCCCTAAGTTGAACGCTTCGGCACCGGTATGGTCCATGACGTAGTCGAGTGCTTTCAAGTGACCTTCGGCCAAGTCGACGACGTGAATATAGTCACGAACGCCGGTCCCGTCCGGTGTGTCGTAATCGTCACCGAACACACTCAGTTCGTTCAAGCGGCCGACGGCGACTTGCGTGATGTACGGCATCAAATTGTTCGGGATATCGAACGGGTCTTCGCCGATTTGACCCGATTTGTGGGCGCCGATCGGATTAAAGTAACGCAATAGGGCGATGCTCCATGACGAGTCGGCGACAGCAAGGTCGCGCATGATGTCTTCAATCATCAGTTTCGTCCGTCCGTATGGATTTGTCGCGCTGAGCGGGAACGACTCGTCAATCGGTGTCCGTTCCGGCATACCATACACGGTCGCCGATGAGCTGAAGACAATTCGTTTCACGTCGAACGCGTTCATCACTTCGAGGAGGACGGTCGTGCCGACGACGTTGTTCTCGTAGTAGCGGAGTGGCTCGGATACCGATTCGCCGACAGCCTTTAATCCAGCGAAGTGAATGACGGCATCGATTGTGTGCGTCAAAAAGATTTGTTCAAGCAATTCGCGGTCGAGGATATCGCCGAGATAAAACGTGACCGATTTTCCCGTTAACGCCTCGACGCGTTCGAGCGCCTCGCGGCGGCTATTCGATAAGTTGTCCAGAACGATGACGTCGTGACCTGTTTCAAGCAACTGTAAGACGGTATGGGTGCCGATATAACCGGCACCGCCTGTGACTAAAATAGTGTTCATATGAATGACCCCTTCCAAAAATCCTCTATTGATTATTTCTCTGTCAAGCGCACCCGGGTCTGTCCGTTTGAGCCTTCAAATAAGCGGAGTGAATACGTCTCACTTTCATAAACCATTGCATCGTTTGTCTCGAGCACCGGTTCGCCGAGCGGGCTGAATACCTCGCGCGTCGTTTGTGTGTTCGTCCAATCGATGGCGTGCACCTTGTCCTGTTGAATGACGAAGAAGCCATCGTTATAGAACGCATAGGCGTTCAACGCATCCGTCTCACGTCCGTACGGTGCGCCGATTGTCTCCGTGAGTGCTGGCTCATTCATGGCAAAAAAGTCAGGAATCGATTCACCGAGCCAATCGTTGTTCAAGTTCATGTTTACCCAGTCGAGTAGAGCGCTATCGGTCAAGTCGCGTGTCGGCCAGTCGGACGTGACGGCATCGAGCGGGGCCCACGCTGTCGTCCCATCCAAATTCACTTCGACATGGTCGTCTTGTTCCTTCAAAATCTCATAACGGTCGCCGATATCTCCTATATAGGTGACCGTCGTGCCGTTTGGCTCTGAGACGAGACTGACGTTTTTCGAGGTGAGCCAGACATAATTTGTTTCTGGCTCTTGGACGACCGGTTCAGGATCTGGTTTCGGTGTCTCCTCGACGACTTTGGCTTCTTGTTTTGGCTCCAACAAGTCCATTACATATGGATACCCGATATAGCCACCTCCTATGAGTAAAGCGAGGAGGAAAAGGACACCAATCCATTTACCGGATTTCCGGCGTGGACGGGCTGGTTCGATCGTTCGTTGATATTTGGCTCGTTCCGCGCGTGAGGGCACGGGAATTTCAGGGGTATAACGCGGTTTTGCAGCTGTGACTCGTTCTTCCTGTTTTGGAGTTTCAACTACGGTTGGCTCAGGAGCGGGTACCGATGCCTTGTCCACAATCGGTGTTCCCTTGACGATTATCTTGTCAATTGATGCGGATTGAGGAACCGTCGCATCTTTGTTCAACACGTCCTCATGCATCTCAAGTAAAGACACATAGTATGGAAGAAACGTGGCATCTTTCTTCCCATCCTTGATCCAACCAGCGAAGTCTGATGCTGATTTTTCTTCGGTTGGGAGCGATGGTTCCGTCATGCCGGTCAATTCTTCGAAGGACACGGTCAACGATTTCCCGTCCCCTAAATTTTGTTTAATAACATCTTGTAGTTTTGTACGTGTTGCCGCATTCGTGTCTGCGTACAACTGGAGTAGGCGCTCACTAACGTGCACTATTGTCTCCTCCTTTTGTTAAGTTCTTCCTAACAAAGTTTATCAGATTTACATACCAAAAAACCCAAATTTTAAAAAATGGGTCATCAACTGTGAGGATTTTTGCTATAATGTTTTGGTATTGGCATTGTTAAATATTATCTGCGGAATTTTTCCAGTAGTGACTTTAAAGAACAGAGGAGAGAAAACACGAGCATGAAAGAAGAAACAATTTCCCTTGGAGAACTATTTTCCATCTTAAAACGGAGCAAATGGCTCATCGCAAGTTTAGCAATCATCGCGGCGCTTATCGCCTTTTTAGTAAGTTCGTTCGTGATTAGTCCGACATATGAGGCATCGACGCAGGTGCTTGTCGCTCCGAAAGAGACACAGAACAACATGATTGATAGTAGCCAAATTCTATCATCGGTCACACTTGTGAACACTTATCGTGTCATTATTCAAAGTCCTGCTATTCTAGAGCAGGTCCAAGAAAATGTAATTGGTGCTCCAGATACAATTGCAAATTTAATCACAGTAAACAGCGAACAAAACTCCCAAGTCATTAATATTAAAGTGCAACATACGAACCCGGTGCTAGCAACCGATATCGCCAATGAAATCAGTGATGTCTTCTCAAAAGAAGTGCCAGAATTGATGAGTGTTGATAACGTAAAAGTTCTTTCGAACGCATCGGTTCCGATGTTCCCGGTGAAACCTAATATCTTAATAAATACAGCAATCGCCACAGTTTTTGGGTTAATGATTGGAATAGCAATCGCATTCCTTAGAGTTGTACTGGATCGTCGGATTAAGACAGAACAAGACGTTGAGAATATTTTGGAACTCCCGGTTCTCGGATCAATCCCTGTCATCGATAAAGTTGAAATGCGTCAACAACGCCAAGCTAACATGAAAGGTGAACAAGTCCATGTTTAAGTTCGGAAAAAAGAAGAGTAAACATATCAAATATGACAAGACGGGTCGTGAATTGATCACCGTCCACAAACCAAAGTCACCAATCTCAGAGCAGTATCGGACGATTCGAACGAATCTAGAGTTCACCGCTGTTGATGACGATCTCCAAACAATGGTCATCACTTCTGCTTCATCGGGCGAAGGGAAGTCGACGACCTCTTCTAACCTCGCTGTTGTGTACGCGCAGCAAGGAAAACGTGTTTTACTCGTCGACTGCGACATGCGTCGCCCAACAGCTCACTTTACATTCCGCTTGTCAAACGGTATTGGACTCTCGACAGTCTTAGCTAAAAAGACGACCGTAGAAAAAGCGATACACTCGACTCAAATCGAAAACTTAGATTTGATTGCGGCCGGTCCGATTCCGCCAAACCCGTCAGAGCTATTATCTTCGAAGATGATGGATCGTGTGTTAGAAGAACTACGAGCGAATTATGACATCATTATCTTAGATGCTCCTCCGATGATGCAAGTGGCGGATACACGTCTCTTGGCTCGCAAGGTTGACGGTGTCGTTCTTGTCGTCGGTTGTGACAAGTCAGACCGTCAGATGGTCGTCAAAGCAAAAGAACAATTGACGCTCGCGGAAGCTCATATTCTCGGTGTTGTCTTGAACAAACGTGAGCCACAAGGCAGCGACGATTATTATTACTATTACGCATACGAATAAAAGGAGAGCGTGCCATGATTGATATCCATTGTCACTTATTGCCGGCCGTTGATGACGGTCCGGAAACAGTCGAACAAGCGGTCGAGATGGCGAAACGCGCCGTAAGTGAAGGGGTGACTGCAATCGTGGTCACCCCCCACGCGTTTCACCCGCAGTTTGACACAAGCCAGCTCGATGTAGCGAACGCAGTCACAAGGTTACAAAATGTTTTGCGAAAAGAAGGAATCAGCCTCGATTTGTACGCTGGACAAGAAATTCGAATCTTTGGTGAACTTGTTGAATCATTAGAGCAAGGAAAAGCATTATCTCTTGCTGGATCACGTTACGTCCTTGTGGAGTTCCCGAGTGACTCAGTACCTGCCTATGCTGAACAACTATTCTTCGGGCTTCAAACGGAAGGATACACACCCGTCATCGCGCATCCTGAGCGTAATAAAGAATTCGCTACTAATCCCAAACGATTGATGGATTTTGTCTCGTCTGGTGCGCTTTCGCAGATTACGACGAGTAGTTTGACCGGAGAGTTCGGTCAGAACGTGAAGGAGCTAGCATTTGCTTTTCTTCGTAATGGCTTGAGTCATTTGATTGCATCAGATGCTCATAGTACAGGACGTCGAAGATTTTATTGGACGGAAGTCGAAAAGGCTGTTCGTGAGGAGCTTAGTCAAGACAAGTGGGAAACTTACTTAGTAAATGCGGAAGCAGTTATGAAGGATGAATTTGTATTTATCGATCCGCCGACATTACCGACAAAAAATTGGCGAGGAAAATGGAAAAAATGATTCTCTTATTTTAAATACTACTTATTGACAATTCGTCTAAATATGTGAATTGTTGTCGACAACTGTCGAACGATTTTAGGTTTATTTTCCTCCTGGTTTGTTTTTATATTAGGTCGAAAGTGATACCCTTAACTTATAATTTTTGAAAGGATGTAACTTACATCCTTTTTTCTATGAATCAACCATATAATATATATTTATCCATAGAGGAGGAGGAGCATCATGACAAATAAAGTGGTAAAAAAAGCAGTGATTCCAGCCGCAGGTTTAGGAACACGTTTTTTACCTGCAACGAAAGCAATGCCAAAAGAAATGTTGCCAATCGTTGATAAACCAACAATTCAATACATCATTGAAGAGGCCGTCGAGTCTGGTATTGAAGATATTTTAATAGTTACTGGGAAAGGTAAAAGAGCGATTGAAGATCACTTTGATTCAGTTCCTGAGCTCGAACAAATTTTAATTGAAAAAGGAAAGTCTGAATTTTTAAAGTTAATTGAAGAAACGACTAACATTAACATCCATTTTATTCGTCAGTCAAAGCCAATGGGACTCGGCCACGCAGTTTTGCAGGCAAAAGCATTCGTTGGGAATGAGCCGTTTGTTGTAATGCTTGGAGACGACATTGTTCAGGCAGAAACACCGTGCACAAAACAATTGATTAAACAGTACGAGAAAACTGAGAGTTCGATTATTGGTGTTCAACCGGTTTCACGTGACGTAACTCACCGGTACGGGATTGTTGATCCAGAAGAATCACTTGAAGGGGGTTTACATAAAGTTGAATCCTTTATTGAAAAACCTGCGCCAGGTACAGAACCATCAAATTTAGCTATTTTAGGCCGATATTTATTCACGCCTCAGATTTTTAGTTTTTTAGAGACACAAGTGCCAGGAGCAGGTGGCGAAATCCAATTGACAGATGCAATCACACGCTTGAATGAAGTGCAACGTGTTTTTGCATATGAATTTTCTGGTAAACGTTATGATGTTGGCGAGAAATTAGGGTTTATCCAAACTACGTTAGAATTCGCACTTGCTCGAGAAGACTTGCACGACGACGTGTTAAAAATGATTACACAGCTGGTAGAAGAAAATACTTCTATGAATGCAGTCAACTAAAGGGAGGGAAATTAATTGACGATTCCTGAACTAGGTCGAAAATCATTTCGAACAAGTGTATTAGTAGTTCTTGATATTATTGCGATCTTATCTTCTATGTTTGTAACATATTTCTTTTTATATCCAATTGAATTTATTGAAAATGTGGATCGCAATCATTTTGTAGAGTCTGCTTTACTATATAGTGCTCTATTTATTGTGACGGCTGGTATCAGTCGCCTTTATCGAGTCGCATGGCGATTTGCGAGTATGTCAGAAGCGATTCGTCTTGCTGTAACTCTTATCATGAGCACGTTGACTTTATATGCCCTCCAATTCGCTGTTTACGGAGAAGCGATGGAAAGAATGTTGTTTCTTAGTTTTTGCTTATCTCTCTTACTATTAGGAGGCATTCGTCTAGGTTCACGGATTTACGTCACCTGGAAACAAGATCGCCGCTTAATTCTAGGTGGGAGAAAAATGAAACGGCGTAAATCTGAAAAGCGAACGTTAATTGTCGGTGCCGGTCAAGCTGGTCGGATGTTAGTCCGTCAAATCAATCAATCCGATAATCATCGCATGAATCCAGTCGGATTTATTGATGATAATAGTCATCTTCAAAACCTTACTGTAAATGGTGTCAGAGTACTGGGGACGCTCGAACAATTAGAAAGTGTTGTCGAGAATCACGCGATTGATAAAATCGTATTCGCTATTCCATCAATGAATTATCAGGACCGACTTGCAGTTATTAAACGAGCAAAATCACTCTGTACAAATGTTCATACACTACCAATGATTGAGGAAGTAGCAGCCGGAAAAGTGGCTGTCAACCAAATGCGTCAAGTATCAATTGATGATTTGCTAGGTCGTGAACCGGTTGAACTTGATATTTCAGGAATTCAATCAGAAGTGGAAGGCAAGACAGTACTCGTTACGGGCGCAGGTGGCTCGATTGGATCAGAAATTTGCCGACAAATTTTGAAATTTAGTCCCGAACGCCTTCTCCTATTAGGTCACGGGGAAAACAGTATTTATTTAATTGAACGTGAACTCCGTGAATTGAATCTAGAAGTTGACTTGATTCCAGTTATTGCTGACGTGCAAGACGTAGAACGATTACGTGAAGTGTTTATGGAGCATTCACCGCATCTAGTCTTCCATGCAGCGGCGCATAAACATGTTCCATTAATGGAAGCGAATCCTCATGAAGCAGTAAAAAATAACATATACGGTACAAGAAATGTCGCGGAAATGGCAAATGAATTCGGTGCTAATCGATTTGTCATGATTTCAACGGATAAGGCCGTTAATCCGACGAACGTTATGGGATCGACAAAACGTATCGCTGAAATGGTCGTTCAAAACTTGGCAAAGAGCAGTCAAACAAAGTATGCAATCGTTAGATTTGGAAATGTTTTAGGTAGTCGGGGTTCTGTTATTCCACTATTTAAAACGCAAATTGAAAAAGGTGGACCGGTGACCGTGACACATCCTGACATGACACGTTACTTTATGACAATTCCTGAAGCGAGTCGTTTAGTCATTCAAGCAGGAACACTTGCTGATGGTGGGGAAGTCTTTGTCCTTGATATGGGTGACCCAGTGAAGATTGTTGATCTTGCCCGAAATATGATTAAATTGAGCGGATTTACTGAAAACCAAATTGCAATCGAATTTAGTGGGATTCGACCTGGAGAAAAGATGTTCGAAGAGTTGTTGAAAGAAGGAGAAGTCCATCCTGAGGCAGTCTATCCGAAAATCTTTACGGGTATCGTTACCGAAGAATCGGACTTGGAAGGGAAACTTTCAAGAATGAATGAATTAAAGACGAGTGAAGCGCTCGGTCTATATCTCGTCAACTGGGCAAATGATTGTCTCGATTCGGTTAAGCACGATCAACTAAAAGAAACAGTTTAAATTATGGAGTGTGAATGATGAAGTATATTGAACAAAAACGAAAAATTGATATGATGTTATCGCTGATTGGATTGATTGTACTTGCTCCTTTATTTATTGGAATTATGATTGCAATTAAACTCGAGTCGAAAGGTCCGGTCTTTTTCAAACAAAAACGAGTTGGTCTTTATCGGTCACACTTCAACATTTTGAAGTTTCGAACTATGCGAATCGATGCCCCAAAGGACACGCCAACACACCTATTAGGTGATCCGGAACAGTACATTACAAAAGTCGGTAAGTTCCTACGGAAAACGAGTCTCGACGAATTACCACAAATCATTAATATCTTTAAAGGTGAAATGGCTACGATTGGGCCGCGGCCTGCACTTTGGAACCAATATGATCTGATTGAAGAACGAGAAAAGTATGGGGCAAACGATGTGTTACCTGGACTTACGGGTTGGGCACAAATTAACGGAAGGGATGAACTACCTATTGAACTTAAAGCTAAACTAGATGGAGAGTATGTTGAAAAAATTGGTTTTTTGATGGATGTTAAATGTTTTTTTGGGACAATTGTGAGTGTGGTGAAAGCTGAAGGCGTTGTAGAGGGCATGATAAATATGAAAAAAGAAGTTGCCTCTAGTAAGGAGTCAAAAGATAGATGAAAAAAGTTCTTGTAGTAGGTGAAAAAAGCTATTTGGGAATTAAATTTAAAGAATATATTACAAGAACAACTAATAGTTTTTTGATAAGTACTGTCAGTTTAAGAAACGATTCATGGAAAAAAATGAACTTTTCAGAATATGACGTTGTTTTTCATGTAGTAGGTATAGCCCACATTAAAGAAACTAAAAAGAACAAACCGTTGTATTACAAAATAAACCGAGATTTAGCTTATGAAGTGGCGAAAAAATCTAAAAAGGATGGAGTTGGACATTTTATTTTTTTAAGTTCTATGAGTGTATACGGAATGAAATCGGGAGTTATCAAAGATAATACTATCCCTAATCCAATTAGTAATTATGGAAAATCCAAATTGCAAGCAGAGGAATTAATAAAATCACTGTCTAGCGCAAGTTTTAAAATTTCAATCATACGGCCGCCAATGATTTATGGTCCACGTTGTAAAGGCAATTACTCTAAATTAGCTCTCTTTTCATTAAAAACAATAATATTCCCTTATATTGAAAACAAAAGAAGTATGCTATATGTAGATCATTTTTCTGAATTTATTAAATTAATTATTGAAAATGGTAGTTCGGGAATGTTTTTCCCACAAAACAGTGAATACGTTTGCACGACAAAAATGGTCTCACTAATTGCACAGGCGAATGGTAGAACAATATTCTTAACAAAGATGTTCAATCCTCTTCTAAATCTATTTAAAAGTTCTGCTTTAACTAAAATCTTCGGGAATCTTGTATATGAAAGGGAGATGTCTGAATACACGAGTAGTTATTCTATATATGATTTTGAAGAAACAATTAATCTAACTGAAAAGGTGAATGTTAATGAATAGTTTTTTGAATGAAAAGCCATTATTAAGTATTGTTATGCCTTCATATAATTCAGAAGAATATATAGTTGAGGCTATAAAATCTGTAATATCACAAACAATACATTCATGGGAATTAATAATTATAGATGATGGATCTAAAGATAATACTGCTTCTTTAGTTCATGAATTTACTAATAAAGATAATAGAATTAAATTCTATACGAATAAAGAGAATCAAGGTGTATCTGCTACAAGAAACAGAGGAATTTCATTAGCAAATGGAGAGTGGATTGCATTTCTAGATAGTGATGATTTGTGGGAAAAAGAAAAACTAGAGAAACAGATAGAAAGTGCCAAAAAAAATAAAGCAATGTTTATATTTACAGGTTCTTCGTATATAAATGAATCTGGCATCAAGTACAAAGGTATATTCGAAGTTCCTGAAAAAGTAACTTATAAACAGTTGAGGAAGCAAAATGTTATCTCATGTTCGTCTGTACTAATTAAAAAATGTCTTTTAAAAGACATTAAAATGGAAAGGGATGACATGCATGAGGATTATGCTTTCTGGTTACGTATTTTAATGACGGGGCACATTGCCTATGGAATTAATGAACCGCTATTGATATATAGAATCTCGCGTAATTCTAAATCAGGGAATAAACTAAAAACCTTTACAATGACCTATCAAGTTTTTAGATTTATCGGTTTAAATCCTATTAGTTCATTTTATTTTATGATGAACCATGTTTTAGGTTCAATAAAGAAATATAAGAAAATTGGGCAAACAATTTCAGGTTAAATTCTTTTAATATATTAAATGAAGGGGAGAATTATATGAATTTACAAATTTTACTATCCACGATGAATCAGACCGATTATGAATTGTTAAGTAACATGAATTTGCAGTCTGATGCTGTAGTGGTAAACCAGGGAGTGTCTGATGAGGAAAAAGAATTTAAAATACAGTCTAATAATGTTCGATGGATTAATTCGTCAGAAAGAGGCTTAAGTCGAAGTAGAAATTTAGCAATAAACAACGCTTCAGAAGAAATCTGTTTGATATCAGATGACGATGTAGAATATGTGAATAATTACAAAAAGACTATCTTAGCGCAATTTGAAAAATATCCAGAGGCAGATATTATTACCTTTCAAGTGGAAGGAATTGAAAGTAAATTTAAAAATTATCATCCAAGTATGCGCAAATTAAATTATTTAACCTCCATGAAAGTGGCATCTGTAGAAGTTGCTTTCCGTTTATCTAGTGTTAGAAAAGCAAAAATTAACTTTAATGAGCTATTTGGATCTGGATCGAAGTTTTATATGGGTGAAGAGAATATTTTTTTGTTTAATTGCTTAAAGAAAAAAATGAAAATCTATTATGTTCCTATTAAAATTGCTGATGTACATGTAATAAATTCATCTTGGTTCGAAGGCTACACTGAAAAATATTTTATAAGTAAAGGGGCAGCATTTACTGGCATGTCGAAAACTCTTTCTTACTTGTTTATTCTTCAGTTTGCAATACGAAAGTACAATTTATATAAAAATCAATTGACTTGTATAAAGGCCATTAAATATATGATTGATGGTAGAAAACAATATATTAATCATTAACTAAAATTTAAAAGACTTATTAAAGGACGTAATGTAATTGAGAATATTTTATGTAGGTGATTTTTATAGTAATACTGGACCCGCAAATGTAAATAAAGTAATACAAAAATACAATCAAGATAATGATTTGTTCTCAGTTAAAAAGAATATTTTCATGAGATTTTTTGAATTAATTCTAAAAATATTTATTAGTGACGCGGTCATCTTTTCAGGTATCTCGAGACTTAATTTAATAGGAATTGCTCTTTCGAAGTTATTCGGAAAAAAAACCGGCTACTTAATGCATGGAAGTTGTAAATTTGAAAGTGAAATTAATAGAAGCAACAACAAAAAAATTGAGAAAATCGAAGTAGAAATACTTGAAAAAATAGATGTGATTATTTGTGTTTCAAAGTTATTCAAAAATTGGACGAAAAACGAATATCCAAAATACTCTAACAAAATCGAGTATGTTAATAATGCAATAGACGTTGAAAAGATCTCTTTAAAACAGATTCAAAATGTTACTGGTCGAAATGACAAAATGTTGATGTCAACAGGAGGGGGTGCACCTATAAAAAATATTAAATCACTGTGTAAAGCAATTGATAGCTTAAACAAAGAAGATTTTTTGAACCTGAGATTACTTGTACTTGGAAATGATGGTGACGATAGTAATGAAATTAAATCTTATGATTTTGTTGAATTTATTCCTACAGTGCCCTCGGAAAAAATGAATTTTTACTATCAAAAAGCAAATTTGTATATTCAAAATAGTGATTTTGAAACTTTTGGTCTTGCACCCTTAGAAGCTCTATTGAATGGATGCAATTTATTGGTTTCTCAAAATATAGGTATGTTAGAAGTTTTTGATGCATATGAGAATAGCGATATAATTTTCAATTCATACAATCATAGAGAAATCGCGGAGAAAATTAAATCTATTTTAATAGACAGTAACAATGAAAGACTTTTAAATAATGTTGACTGGCAGTGTATCGATCCAGAAAAATTGAGTCAACGGTTTAAAAAAATAATGAGTAATAGTAAAGGGTGAATTTTGTGAAACATCGACTAACAATATTTACGCCGACTTTTAATCGAAAACATACGTTGCATAAACTGTACGAAAGTCTTTTGAATCAAACCAACTTAGATTTTGAATGGTTTATCGTAGATGATGGTTCTTCTGATAATACACAAGAGCTAATAAAGAGTTGGATTAAAAAGAATAAAATAAACATTAAATTTCACCGTCAAGATAATAGTGGAAAGCATGTAGCTCATAATTATGGTGTTATAAATTGCGAGACAGAAATATTCGTATGTGTGGATTCGGACGATCAAGTCACAAAAGACTTTGTTTCGACTATATACACTATTTGGCCGCGGGTTAATCAACAAGCAAGTCTTGCTGGAATTATAGCATTAAAAGGAAATGTTAATAATATGAGAATAGGAACATCTATGCCGACTAGTCTAAAAAGTTGTTCAATTTCCGAACTGTATAGTAAGCAAAAATTTAAAGGAGATGCTACGCTGATTTTTAAAACTCTCTGCTTGAAAAAATATTTATTTCCAGTTATAGATGGTGAAAAATTTATGACTGAGGGTGTTGTTTACGATCAATTAAGTAAAGATTATGAAATGTTATTACTTAATAAAATAATTTATATTTGTGAATATCTTGAAGATGGACTTTCTGCGAATATTGACTTAGTTCACAAAAAAAATCCAAAGGGTTATATTTTTTATTTGTCCCAGAGAATTGATCTTTCGGTAAACTTATGGAATAAAATCTTATTTAGTGCATGGTATCTTGTTGGAATCTGGAGAATTGGATATAAACCTTCACCTGAGGAAAGAAAGCATGGAGCACATATTACTCTGGCATATCCATTAGCTATATTATTATTAATACGGCAAAACTACAAAAGGAAATCACATATATTTAAGGTTCGAATTTAAATAGATAATAAACAGAGGTAAAAATTAATGAATGATTTAATTAGTGTAATTGTCCCCGTATATAATGTGGAAAAATATTTACGCAAGTGCGTTGAAAGTATTGTTAATCAAACTTATACCAATTTAGAAATTATATTGGTGAACGATGGGTCATCTGACAGTAGCGCTTTAATTTGCGATATGGTAGCTGAAGAAGATTCGAGAATTAAAGTAATTCACCAAAAGAATGGTGGATTATCTGCAGCAAGAAATGCAGGACTAAATATTTCAAATGGAAAATACGTTAGCTTTATTGACTCTGACGATTATTTAGAAGCTGTTTTTTATGAAATGCTTTTTCGACTTATGAGAAAATATAACTCAGATATTGTGCAATGTAATTTTAAAAGAGTATATGAGAGTGATACAAAAGATATTAATGCATTGCAACGTTCCCATGATGCTCCAGTCTTTGTTCTTAATAGTAGAGAAGCTTTGTATAACCTTTTCAATGAAAACTACGTGCAAACAGTAATTTCATGTAATAAATTATATAAAAAGGAATTATTCAATAATATTAGATTTCCTATAGGGAAACTCCACGAAGATGAATTCACCACTTACAAGTTGCTTTACGCCTCCAAAAAAACGGTAGTGACGACAGAAGAATTATATTGTTATTTACAAAGGTCAGGAAGTATCACCCAATCAGATTTTAGTCATAAGCGATTAGATGCCATAGAGGCATACTCAGAACAAATATCATTCTATGAAGAAAAAGAACTACAAGAAATGAAAAAAAAAGCTAGCATTTGGTTAGAAAATATTTTGCGAAGGTATATGAATAGTCTGTTAAAATCAAATTTAATTAACAAGGAAGAACTATTTGATTATTTGCAAAAAAAATACAAAGATAATTTTCATTTATTTAAAAATGCTGTTAGGAAAAATAATGCTAAATATATAATTATACATATTATTAAATATAGCCCTAAAAGTGTTCTTAAATCATTTTTAAAATTGAAAAATTATTAAATACAAAAATACTAAAAGGGTCTGGAATACAACGGAAAAGGTGAGATAAAATTGCTAATAGCTTCCTATATCACATTTTTAATAAATCCTTTAATATCATCAATTTTTATAATTGTAGGATTTATTAAAGATAGAAAAAATTATGTTCATTATTCATTTTTATTTGCGAGTATTCTAGCAAGTTTAGCCTATTGGGTCATACCTAAGGGAGAAATGGATCTTACACGATATTTTGATATCGTAACAAGTTATGAAAATATGAGTTGGGATTTTTTCTTTAACCATGTGTTATTTGGAGATTTAATGTTTATACAACACTTACTATTTTATGTTGTGGGAAAAACCGGGAACCCTCATTTATTGCCAGCAATAGTGATTTTCATTTCCTATTTTATAATGTTATATATGATCACTGATTACGCAAACTACAAGAAAGCAAAATCATCTGAAGTGTTATTGGCCTTGTTATTTTTACTTTGTGTCATGCCTTTTATCTCATTAGTTAGCAATGTAAGGAATATACTAGCCTTTTCTCTTATCACATTTGGTATCTATAGAGAATTTGTACAAGGTAAGAAGAATATTTTCACTTTATTACTATATGTAGTTCCATGTTTTATTCATATATCTTCGTTATCACTTATTTTGTTGAGGTTGATTTCAGGAAGTGCTTCAAACAGAAAATCATTAAATGTAGCTTTTCTTATCTTAGGTATTGTGATGACTTTATTTCTTTTCAGTAATCCAACAATGAGTAGTTCTTTGCCTTTCATTGGGGACTATTTAGGTGCGGTAATTTCGAAAACAAATGTTTATTTGTTTGATTCTTCATCTTATTATGCGCAAATATTGCAGAATGATATATTTTCAAAAGTGAATAAAATGTATTTCGTACTAGCTACTCTATATTTATTGGTGCTTCTTCTTATTATTTCAAGTAAAAGTAACAATCTCAAGTTTGAGACTTATTTTAAATATGTTGGAATACTAGTTATTGCTAGTTACCCGATTATATTAACTGTTTACTTTAGATATACGATGGCTGTTATGATGTTAGCTTTTCTTGTTATTTTCCGTGTTCAACTAATTAAACACAAAGATTGGCGTTTGTTAACTTATATTGGTCTGCTTTCTATTATGTTCGGTGGGTTAGTACAGCAATTAATATTCTTTAATTCTTTAGCCTATATTAATCAAATGATAGTTAATATGGGAACTAGAACTATTTTCAACATGTTTGTACAATAAATAAAAAAATCGGGTTTTGAAATTAATTATTGAATCATTGCGGTATATTGATAAAAAATTAGGTGGAATTTTTTTAAAATAGGTAGCATTTTGAAATTGGTATTTAATTTAAAAAATTGTATCTTTTCTAACAGAAAGGAAAAAGATATAAGTATGACTACTAAACGCCTTTCTATAAACATGGCAGCTAATTTGTTAGCCTTCACAGTTAACATAGGAATTAATTTCTTTCTCACACCCTATATCATTAAAACTGTAGGTACAGAATCTTTTGGTTTTGTAGGGTTAGCAACTAACTTTGTAAATTATGCATCTTTATTGACAATAGCTCTAAACTCTATGGCCGGTAGATTTATCACAATAAATATTTATCAAAATAATCTTAAAGAAGCTAATAAATATTATAATTCTGTTTTATTAGCGAACACCTTTATTGCGATAATATTGTTAGTACTATCTATAATTTGTGTTTTTAATTTAAATCAACTATTAAATATATCGAGTGGGATTTATAAAGACGTTCAAATATTATTCGCGCTTTTGTTTATGAACTTTATCGTAAGCACTATTGGATCGATTTTCGCGATTGCAACTTTTGCAAAAAATAGATTAGATTTATCCTCATTGAGAGGGATTGAATCTAACTTATTACGTGCTTCTCTCTTAATAGGATTATTTTATTTCTTTGAACCTTCAATTGCTTATTTAGGTATAGCGGCTCTATCTGCAAGTTTTTATGTGTTATTGACCAACATATACTATACAAAAAAATTATTGCCTGAACTTAAGGTCAAGAAATTTTATTTTGATATTAAGTCAATCAAAGAATTGTTATCATCTGGTATATGGAATACTATTATCAGATTGGGTCAATTACTACTTGATGGCATTGATTTGTTAGTAGCGAATTTATTTTTAGGTGCAACTGCAATGGGAACTCTTGCTTTAGCGAAAACCGTACCAATGTTTATTACCTATTTAGTTGGTGTCCTTGCTGGAGTGTTTATGCCAAATTTTACGATTCAATATGCAAGGAATAATATTAAAGAATTAATTAAAGATATAAAACAATCAATGAAAATAATGGGAATCATTGTTGGGATTCCTATTTCTATGTTAATAGCTTTCGGAGATATTTTTTATTCACTTTGGACACCCTCAGAAAATAGTTGGGAGTTACAATTATTATCAATAATTTCTGTCGCGACTATAATTATCAGTGGAAGTATAAACCCGATATATAATGTTTTTACAGTTACCAATAAATTAAAACACAATGCACTATGGCTAATCGGTACCGGAGCACTAAATACAATCATTGTGCTTGTGTTGTTGAAGACAACTTCATTAGGTTTATATGCAATAGCTGGAGTAAGTACCACTATTAGTATTATGAGGAATCTAATTTTTACTGCTCCATATGGAGCAAAATATCTAGGTGCAAAGTGGAACACTTTTTTCTCGGAGATAATAAAATCGATAGTATCAATATCGATTATTACGATGCTCGCCTTGTTCTTGAGAATATTTATTAATATTAACACTTGGACAGAATTATTTTTGTTTGGTAGTATCAGTTCTTTATTGGGACTAATAATTAATTGCTTCTTAATTTTAACTAAAGAAGAGCGAGGGAATTTATTGAAAATAATTAAAAGAACAAATAACAAGGGAGAATAAGTGTGATGAAAAATAAAATAAAGCACCTATTAAAAAAGAATAATTTTATATACGAGTACAGTTCAAAGATGTACAAAAAAGCAAAAACTACAAATGAGAAATGTTTCTTCTTCTTTTTCTATAATCTTTTCAGGATATTTCCAATAAAAAGGAATAAAATTGTGTTATGTAGTTATTTCGGTAAAGATTATGGGGATAATTCGAAATATATCGCTGAAGAAATAATTAATAAGGGTCTTGATTATGACATGGTATGGTTATTGGATAAGAATTTAGTAGATGATAATAGTCTTCCTCTTCAAATCAGACCTGTAAAATATGGTTCAATTAAATCTATTTATGAAATGGCTACAGCTAGTGTCTGGATTGATAATGCACGTCAACCTTATTATGTTAGAAAGAGAAAGCGTCAGTATTATATTCAAGCTTGGCATGGATCGCCAGCTCTTAAAAAGATAGAGAAGGATGCTGAAACTTCTCTATCTGTTAATTATGTAAACCAAGCGAAATTAGATTCGAAAAAGGCCGATCTTTTTCTATCAAATTGTAAGTGGTATTCTGAATTGGTGAAAAGTAGTTTTTGGTATGAAGGTGAAATTTTAGAGTGCGGTAGCCCTAGAAATGATATTCTTTTTTTTGAAAATAAAAAAACACAAGATAAAATTCGCAACTCTTTTAACTTTTCAAATGACATCAAAATTGCTTTATATGCCCCAACCTTTCGTACAGATTATAGCTTAGATGCCTATAAATTAGATTATGAAAAATTTGTGGATAAACTGAATGAAAAATTTGGTGGTGAATGGAAAGTTATCGTTCGTTTGCATCCTAATATCCAACACAAAGCTGAACAATTGTTGCTTAAAGATAATATTGTTAACGGTAGTAATTATGGAGATTTACAAGAATTATTAAGTATTGCTGATGTCATAGTTACAGATTATTCCTCATTGATGTTTGATTTCGTACTGAAACGCAAGCCATGTTTCTTATATGCTGTTGACGTTGAAGAATATAAGAAGGATCGTGATTTTTATTTTTCTTTTAACGAATTACCCTTTACTTTGAGTAAAAATAATGAAGAACTTATTAACGCTATTGAAAAGTTCGATAATCAGAAATACCTTGAAAATATAGAAAAATTTTTAATGGAAATTGGAAGTGTAGAAAAAGGAACAGCGTCTAAAATGGTTGTCCAGAGAATAGAAAAAGTCACGAATTATTAATCTTAGTCAAAAAAAGGGGGAAGATTAAACATGAAAAGAGTAATTACTTATGGAACATTCGATTTATTGCATTATGGGCACATAAATTTATTAAAACGAGCAAAAGGATTGGGTGATTATTTGATTGTGGTTTTATCAACAGATGAATTTAATGAGCTTAAAGGAAAGAAAAGTTATTTTAAATATGAAGAACGCAAGAAATTATTAGAAGCAATCCGATATGTTGATTTGGTAATTCCAGAAAAAAACTGGGAACAAAAGAAGAGTGACGTTAACACTTATATGATTGATGCTTTCGTGATGGGTGATGATTGGGAAGGGGAATTCGATTATTTAGAGGAGTTTTGTGACGTGATATATCTCCCAAGAACAGCAGAGATATCTACCACAAAGATCAAATTAAATCTTAGTGGAACTAATTCCGTTTAATGAGTTTCTTACAAAACTAGAAGTGATTACGGTAAGTCGATATAATGAAGTTTATCAGTTCATCTGTCATGGGAAAAAGTCGTATATATCTCGTCCACAGTGTACAAGAATTTCGTACCGTATCCATAACCGATAACATTATATGAAAGTATGAGCGCACGCGATCCAGCCCTTTGAATGATATGCTCCCCAATAGGTAGACAGATGAAATAACAAATCTGTTTATCTGATTGTGGAGTGTTTTTTTATGGCGAAAAGTCAGCATTCGATTGAACAAAAACTGAGTGCACTACGTATGATTGTCAACAGCGGTTTAAAATTCCCTCTTAATAACGGATTAAAAATCCCTTTTTTAAACGTTACTCTTGGAAACTATCGACACGGGTCGGCTGGATGCCGGCCCGTTTCTTTTCCCTCATCCGATATGAATCTCCCCGAATGTTAA